>DASYUK010000058.1:0-6243 GCA_036001325.1 Thermoanaerobaculia bacterium | reverse complement strand
ATTGACCATCACGATCGCCGTCGCGTCGGTCTTCACGAGACCGAGCTCCTTCGCCCGCTTCTGCACAGATTCGAGTGCGGTCAGGCGATCGAGCTCGACCTGCAGGCGCTTGTTCTCTTCGTCGATGTCCTTGCGGACCTTCTGCAGGTGCGTCGCCTCGCGGCCGAGGCGGATGACCTCGAGGTTCTGCCAGGTGAAGAGGAGGAGAAACAGACCGATGGGGATGCCGAGAGACAGTACGGCCAGGAGCTCACGGAAGCGCTGACGGTCTCGCTCCCGAACAATGTGGACGTTGTCGATCGACTTTTTCTGCGTGTACATGGCCGTGCTGCGCGAAGTCAAAAAACAAGGGTGAAGATCTGCCTACTCGCACGGCGCCGAGAACCATCCTCACACACCCACGCTCCACTCTCCACCCCTCCCGAGTCCCCGTCACCGCGCCACACCCAACCCTTCCCCAACCTTCACCCTTGCTCTTTGGCTCCGAGCATGGGCACTACAACTTCTCCGCGACTCGCAGCTTCGCGCTTCGCGATCGCGGATTGCGATTCACTTCATCCTCTGAAGCAGTCAGCGGCCTTCCGGTCAATACCTTCACGATCGCCTTCGCCCCGCATCCACACACCGGCATGCCCGGCGGACAGACGCACTCGCCTTCGAGACGGCGCAGCGCGAGCTTCAGGATGCGATCCTCGAGCGAGTGAAACGAAATCACGGCGATACGCGCGCGCGGCTCCAGAACACTCACCGTATCGTCGACGAATCGATCGAGGCCGACGAGCTCCGAGTTTGCGGCGATCCGCAGGGCTTGAAAGGTCAACGTGGCCGGATCGATGCCGTGCGGTTTCGATTTCTTCACGCTGCGAATGACTTCGGCGAGGCGTGAAGTGGTCTCGATCGGCCGCGCTTCCACGATCGCGCGCGCGATCCGCTTCGCCATCGGCTCCTCACCGTAATCGCGAAGGATCTTCGCCAGCTCGTGCTGATCGAACGTGTTGACGATTTCCGACGCCGGCGTGCTGTCCGGCCCCATGCGCATGTCGAGCGGCCCTTCCGCTCGAAATGAGAAACCGCGCGCCGCGTCGTCGAGCTGCAACGACGAGACGCCGAGGTCGGCAAGAAGTCCGCCAATGGTCTCGATGTCCAACAGCTTCAGAATTTCAATGAGCTGTTCGTGACGTCCGCGAAAGAACGTCACGCGATCCGCGAACGGCGCCAACCGTTCGCGCGATCGATCGAGCGCCTCCGGATCTCTGTCGATCGCAACGAGCCGCATCCGCGCATGAACCCGCAAGAGCGCCTCGGCGTGACCGCCCAGCCCCACCGTCGCATCGACGACGATCGCGTCTTCGCGCGACGGCCGGAGGTGATCGATGACTTGTTGTAAAAGAACTGGCGCGTGATTCATCGGTCTCGCGGTTACGTGGTTACGAGGTTTCGCAGTCCCACCGCGCAACCCCGCAACCTCGCAACCGCGCAACTACACTCCATGTAATTCAAGCTCCTTAAAGTCCTCCGGGGTCATCGGCGACTCATCGAGCCGTTTTCTCATCCGCTCCTCATTCCAGACGATCAGGTGATCCTGATTGCCGATGACGACAACATCGTCCTTGATTGCGGCGACATCGCGCAGAACCGCGGGCACAAGAAGGCGTCCCTGCCCGTCCATCGAGCCGGCCTGACCGTAATAGTTCACGCGCTCGAGCAACTTCTGCTTCGCGAGTGATGTCGAAGGAACGCGCGCCAGGCGCGCAGTGAAATCGTTCCACACCGGCATGGGATAAATCAGCGCGCGCTCGCCATCTTGCGAGGTGATGAAGCAATCCTGGCCGTACTGCTCCTCAATCATCTTGCGGAAGTTGGCGGGGACCTTCAGCCGACCTTTGTCGTCGACGGTCGCGGGCGCATGTCCCATCAAGACACTGAGTTCCACGAGCAGTAGAGTCCTTTAGGGGACCGTTCTACCACTCATGACCACTCTTGTCCACAAAAATCCACGGGGTCAGGTCTTTACTTTTCAGTTTTTTCTACGGCTCGTGGGGAAAAAGTGAAAAGTAAAGACCTGACGCCCTAGTCGGCCATCTTTTTGAGTTTGCTGATCACATCGCCAGCCAGGAGATTGTCGACAGCGGTGAGCACTTTCTGAATCGACGCGAGAATGTCCTCATGTCCGCTCCAGTGCTCGCGCAAGATCTGGGGATCCGTGTCGGAGAGCATCCGATTGAGAACATAGACCCCGAATACGAGATCGTCGAGATAGCCGATCGGCCCGAGGATCGCTTCGGGGACGATGTCGAACGGGAAGATGTAATACGCGACGCCCGTGCCGAGGAGCACTTTGTCTTTGCCGCTCACGCGCGGATCATTCGTCAGCCGCCACAGAAGCATGAAGACATCGGGAGCGAGCAGAAGAAAGTCGGCAATCTTTTCCGTGACGCGCCCTTTTCCGACATAGGAGTGGATGCGTTCCCGTAGTCGGTCGTAGAAGCGCGCGCCTGTCTCGTTATCCGCGAGAACGCTGTGAGCTGTCATCGGACCCTCCCGTGGTCAGCGGCAGATCGGCACCGCCTCGTCCGAGGGTGACCGCCAGGCCGCCGTCGATAATCCAGATCTTCTGGATGTCGGCGGAAACGAAATTTGGCAAAAATCGATCCAACGACATCACGAGCGTCGCCGGCTCTTCATAACTTACGAGATCTCGCGGCAAACGGTTTTTGATCAATCCGAAAAGAATCGTCGGAATCGGAAAGCCGGCGGCGGACACGTTGCGCAGCGGCACGCGCACCGTGGTGCCGCTGGCGCGGATCTCGGTAACGTCGACAGTGAACGGGACAGAGATGAACTTCCGGATTGCGCCTTCGACGTGCAGGACACCGTTGAGAAACCGCAGCTCGATTTTCTCGATCGGCTCCGCTTTGCCGATCACCGACTTCATCATCGTGTTGAGCTTGTCTCCGTCCACGCGGAGATCAAACGAATCCCATTCGACGAAATGAGCCATCCACGAAGTATTATCTTCGCGGCGTGCCGAAGCGAACCGACCTTTCCTCGATCCTGATCATCGGTTCCGGCCCGATCGTGATCGGGCAAGCATGCGAGTTCGATTACTCCGGAACGCAGGCCTGCAAAGCGCTGCGGGAAGAGGGCTATCGGCTCATCCTCGTCAACTCGAATCCGGCGACGATCATGACCGATCCGGAGTTCGCCGATCGCACGTACATCGAGCCGCTCACTCCTGAATCGCTCGAGCGCATCATCGAACGCGAGCGTCCCGATGCGCTTCTGCCGACCGTCGGCGGCCAGACCGCGATCAACCTCGCCACCGCGCTGTGGGAGAACGGCACACTACAGCGCTTCGGCGTCGAGCTGATCGGCGCGAACTACCAGGCCATCAAGACCGCGGAAGATCGCCAGCTCTTCAAAGAGGCGATGATCGGCATCGGCGTCGAGGTGCCGCGCTCCGGCTACACGTCGACACTCGAAGACGCGGAGCGCATTGCGCGCGACGTCGGTTTCCCTCTCGTCGTTCGTCCTTCCTTCACACTCGGCGGATCGGGCGGCGGGATCGCCTACAACGTCGAAGAGTTCCGAACGATCATCTCTCGCGGGCTCGATCTCTCGCCGGTGCACAGCGTTCTCGTCGAAGAGTCGGTCATCGGCTGGAAAGAGTTCGAGCTCGAGGTGATGCGCGACAAAGCGGACAACGTGATCATCGTCTGCTCGATCGAGAACTTCGATCCGATGGGCGTGCACACCGGCGACTCGATCACCGTCGCGCCGCAGCAGACTCTGACGAACGATGAATATCAGGCGATGCGCGATGAGGCCAAGCGGATCATCCGCGCCATCGGCGTCGAGACGGGCGGGAGCAATATCCAATTCGCGGTTCATCCGACGACCGGCCGGCGGCTCGCGATCGAGATGAACCCGCGCGTGTCGCGCTCATCGGCACTGGCATCGAAAGCCACCGGCTTCCCCATCGCAAAATTCGCCGCGAAGCTCGCCGCCGGGTACACGCTCGACGAGATTCCCAACGACATCACGAAGAAGACGCCGGCGTCATTCGAGCCGTCGATCGACTACGTCGTGGTGAAGATCCCGCGCTTCGCCTTCGAGAAATTCCGCCAGACTCCTCCGATCCTCGGCCTCTCGATGCAATCGGTCGGCGAGGTGATGTCGATCGGCCGTACGTTCAATGAAGCGCTGCAGAAGGGATTGCGCTCGCTCGAGATCGGCGCCAGCGGACTCGAGCCGCGCAATACGCCGGTCGAGCGACTACCCGAACTGCTGCGGACGGCGACTCCCGACCGCATCTTTGCGATCGGTGATGCGATACGCAGCGGCATGACGGTCGAGCAGATCTACAAACTCTCGGATATCGATCCGTGGTTCCTGCGCGAAATTCGGGACATCGTCGAGATGGAAAAGGAGATCAGTGTGGCCCCGGCGATCTCGCCGGGGAACGCCGCCGGGATCGGCGGCGCCACACAAATGCTCCGCTGGAAGCGCAACGGCTTCTCCGATCGTCAGATCGCGAACCTGACGAATCGCACCGAAAGCGATGTTCGCAAAGAGCGGCACGCGCTCGGCATTCGTCCCGTCTACAAACGAGTCGATACGTGCGCCGCCGAATTCGAGGCCAGCACACCCTACCTCTACTCGACGTACGAGCTCGAGAACGAAGCCGCTCCGACGAATCGCCGCAAAGTCATGATTCTCGGCTCGGGACCGAACCGCATCGGCCAGGGCATCGAGTTCGACACCTGCTGCGTGCACGCATCCTTCGCGCTGCGCGAGATCGGCTTCGAGACCATCATGGTCAATTGCAACCCGGAGACGGTCTCGACCGATTACGACACATCGGATCGTCTCTATTTCGAGCCGCTCACGCTCGAGGATGTGCTCGAGATCGTCGATCTGGAGAAGCCGGAAGGCGTGATCGTGCAGTTCGGCGGACAAACACCGCTGAAACTGGCGAAGCAGCTCGGTGAAGCGGGCGTGCCGATGTGGGGCACATCCGTCGATTCGATCGACATCGCCGAGGATCGCGAGCGATTCGGCGCGCTCGCACGCAAGCACGACATCCTCGTCCCCGCGAACGGCACGGCGGTATCCGGAGAGGAAGCGCTACTCGTCGCCAATCGGATCGGCTATCCCGTCGTCGTCCGGCCGTCATACGTTCTCGGCGGACGGGCGATGGCGATCGTTTACGACGATCTCACTCTGCGCGAGTACATGGCTTACGCGGTCGAAGCGGCGCCCGGACATCCGATTCTCATCGATCGGTTTCTCGAGGACGCTATCGAGCTCGATGTCGACGCGATCGCCGATGGAACCGACGTGGTCATCGCCGGTGTGATGGAGCACATCGAGCTGGCCGGCATTCACTCCGGCGATTCGACGACCGTGATCCCGCCATACATCATCGGCCACCGCGAACAGGACCGCATTCGCCGGCGCACGATCGAGCTCGCGCGCGCACTGAACGTTATCGGGCTGATGAACGTGCAGTACGCGATTCAGCATGGCGAACTGTATGTGCTCGAAGTGAACCCGCGCGCATCGCGCACCGTCCCGTACGTGTCGAAAGCGACCGGTGTTCCATTCGCGAAGATCGCCGCGCGCGTGATGGCCGGTCAGTCGCTGCGCGCGCAGGGACTCTCCGGCGAGCCGCGCGTCGACGACTACTTCGTGAAAGCGCCGGTCTTCCCGTTCGGCCGTTTTCCGCGCGAAGACACCGTTCTCGGTCCCGAGATGAAGTCGACCGGCGAAGTCATGGGTAGCTCACACAACTTCGGCGAGGCTTACGCGAAAGCGCTACTCGGCGCCGGCGTACGGTTACCGCTCGGCGGCACAGCCTTCATCTCGGTCAATGACAACGACAAGCGACCGATCGTCTTTCAGCTCGCGCGTGAGCTATCAGTCCTCGGATTCAAATTGATTGCGACGTCGGGCACGCGCGACTTTCTCGTTCGCCACGGCATCGATGTAGGACTGACCTGGAAGGTGCACGAGATCGAGCGCCCGAACATCGTCGATCGGATGATCAACGGCGAAGTGACGCTGGTGATCAACACGCCACTCGGCAGATCGGCGTTTCACGATGACACCTACATCCGACGAAACGCGCTGCAACTCGGCATCCCCTGCATCACGACATTGACCGCAGCGACGGCGTGCGTCGAAGGCATCCGCGCCGGCCGAGATGGCGTGCGGACGTTCGCCGCGTTGCAGGAACAGCAC
>DASYUK010000057.1:0-3778 GCA_036001325.1 Thermoanaerobaculia bacterium | reverse complement strand
CGTGCTGTTCCTTGGGGTTTTGCTTCTTGATGATCGCGACTTGCGTTTGAAAGCGCCGGCGGGATCGCCGGCGCCACACCGAGCTCCGATTGCCGTGGTGATCATTCTGTGTGTCTTCTTCTTTACGTCGATCGCCATTTTCTTCGTGCCGCGTGCGGCGAGCATCGTCGAACCGTTTCGCATCGTGAACAACTACGGTCTGTTCGCGATCATGACGCGCGCGCGATACGAGATCGAGTTCCAGGGGTCGTCGGATCTCGTGCACTGGACGCCGTATCCATTTCGCTACAAGCCACAGGACGTTCGCGAGCGCCCCGGCCTCTATGCGCCGTATCAGCCGCGTTTCGATTGGAACCTCTGGTTCGCGTCGCTGGGGACGATCGAAGAGAACCGCTGGATCATGAACACAGAGGTGCGGCTTCTGGAGAACAGCGAGCCTGTGCTGCGTCTCTTTAGCTCCAACCCTTTCCCCCACCCGCCCAGCGCGGTCCGCGTCGTGATGTGGCAGTACTGGTTCAGCTCGCGCGAAGAGAAGGAGCGCAGCGGAGTCTGGTGGGATCGCAAATTCCTCGGCCCATACGCGCCGACTGCCGTGCGGCGAAGCGACGGCTCGATCGGCTTCGAATGAACTATCTCGCGCATCTCTTTCTTGCCGGTCGTGACGCCGATTCACTCCTCGGAAATCTCGCTGGCGATTTCGTGAAAGGACGTTTGCGGGACGAGTACGCGCCGGGAGTGCGTCGCGGCATCATCACTCATCGCAAGATCGACGAGTTCACCGATACGCATCCGGCCGTCGCGGCGTTCCGGCGCGTGATCACCGCGGAGCATGGACATTACGCGCGCGTCATCAGCGACGTCTTCTTCGATCACTTCCTGGCGTGTGACTGGGTTGAATATTCATCCGAATCGCGTGACGACTTCCTTCGGCGCGTCTTCACGATGCTCGATGCGCGCATCGACGAAATGCCCGGTTACCTTCGCTTCGTGTATCCGAGGATGCGGGATGAGGGATGGCTGGAGTCATATTCGGAGATCGAGGGCATTCACACCGCGTTGCGAAACCTGTCGCGACGATTCTCGCGCGCGCCGCGACTCGAGACTGCCACACATTTTCTGACCGACTCTCGCGGCACACTGCAAGCGCACTTCCGTCGCTTCTTCCCCGATGTGATCGAGTACGCGAAACAGATACGATGATGCGGATGAATCGGCGCGATTTCGTGAAGGCCGGTGCGGCTTTGGCCGGTGCTTGTGCAACGGGCCGACTGCCGATTCAGAAATCGGCCTCCACACTTCCGCCGGTGATCGTCTCCGAGGAGCGAGTGATTCGGACGGTGGCCGGTTTGCGGCCGTATCGGCTCAGCGGCTTTGCGCTGCGCGGCGAATCGCTCGACGGCAAGCTTCTGATTCACAACTACGGACACGGCGGTTGCGGCGTTACGTTGTCGTGGGGCACGGGCAAGCTCGCACTCGAAATCGCCCTAGCCCAACCGCAGCGCCGCGCCGCCGTCCTCGGATGCGGCGCGGTGGGCCTCGCCGCTGCGCGTCTGCTCCAGGACCACGGCTTCGATGTGACGATCTACGCGCGTGAGCTGCCGCCGGACACGACGTCGAATATGGCCGGCGCGCTGTGGGCTCCGATCACGATCGCGGAAAGAGATCGACACACCGCGGAGTTCGACGCGCAGCTCGCGGCGTCATCGAGATTTGCCTATCGCTACTTTCAATTGCTCGTCGGCGATCGATACGGAGTGAGCTGGGTGCCGCTCTTCTTTCTCGATACGAAGCGTGAGTTCCCGCTGCCGTGGTTCTGGTCGATCGCACCGGAGATGTATCGATACGAGACGCTCGGACCGGGCGAGCATCCGTTCTCGTCGCCGTTTGTGCATCGCACGTACACGATGCTGATCGAGCCGTCGATCTATCTCGCCGCGGTGCTCTCCGATTTTCACGTAGCCGGCGGAAAGGTGGTGATCCGCGAGTTCCACACGCTCGGCGACGTGGTGCAGCTCGACGAGCCGGTCGTCGTCAACTGCACGGGTCTCGGTGCGAAGGCGCTCGTCGGCGACGAAGAAGTGCTTCCGATCAAAGGCCAGACAACGTTTCTTCTGCCGCAACCCGAAGTGAAGTACGCGACCGTCTCCAACACCGAAGACCTCTACATGTTCTCGCGACGCGACGGCGTGCTCCTCGGCGGATCGCACGAGAAGAATGTCTGGACGCTCGAATCGAACGAAGCGGAAGAGCGGCGGATCATCGCCGGGAATCGAAAAATCTTTTCGAGTATGAATTCATGAAGAGCATTCAGGAAACCTACGCGCCGCAGAACCGCTGCTTCGGCTGCGGTCCTTCGAACGACAAGGGGCTGCGCATCCGCAGTTTCGAAGAAGGCGACGAACTCATCTGCGAATGGCGCCCGCAGCCCCATCACCTCGCGTTCGAAAATGTGCTCAACGGCGGCATCTGCGGCGCGCTGCTCGATTGCCACAGCAACTGGACCGCCGCGATGCATTTGATGAAGAAGTCGGGAGCGACGCATCCGCCGTACACGGTCACCGCCGACTTTCACGTCGTTCTGAAACGCCCGACGCCGATGGATGTGCCATTACACCTGCGCGCGCACGTGGTGGAATCGACCGACGATCGCGCGACGGTTGAAGCGACGCTCGAAGCGAACGGAAAGATCACGGCCACGTGTCGCGGCACGTTTGTCGCGGTGAAGGAAGGACACCCGGCGTTCAATCGGTGGTAGTTCTGGAGTGCGGTGGCTTGCCACCGCCTTCCAAAGCGGCGGCAAGCCGCCGCACTCCAAGACGATCACCCGTTCGCTTGTAGTTCGAACAGAATCTCGTCGATCGCGTCGGCCGCTTTGTCGAGCGGCAGCACACACGTACCTGCGCCGCGATGACCGCCGCCGCCGAAGCGCGACATCAACTCGCCCACCGACGTCTTGCACGTGCGGTTGAAAATGCTGTGACCCACCGCGGCGATCACGGCATTGTGTGACGGTCCCCAATGCACGCGCAGCGATACGTTCGAATCGGGGAAGAGCGTGTAGATGAGAAAGCGATTACCGGCCGGGAGTTGTTGAATCTCACGCAGGTCGGTGATCACGACGTTGTTGAGCTGAAAGCTGTTCCGTTTGAGCAGATGCTTGAATTCGATCTGCTCGTGTTTCAGGCGCTCGACGCGCTCCTTCACTTCGGGCTGCTGCATGATCTGTTCGATCGGCATCGTCTTGAGCAGCTCGACGAGCTTCATGAAGTAGGGCTCGAACGAGCCGAGACCGCTGCGGCTGTCGATCGTGAAGCCGAGGAGGATGTAGCCCTGGGGGTTCTCGACGTCTTCGGGGGTGAGCTGCGCGGCATCGACGCGATCGGTGGCATCGACCAGCGGCGCGAGACGCAGCAGATCGGGATCTTTCGGATTCTTCTCGAGGTAGTACTCGTAGACGAGTCGCGCTGCTGACGGGGCGACGCGATAGCGTCCCTTGAAGTTCTGTGGCGGCTTCTCGTTGCTGTCCGTGAGGAGATGGTGGTCGAACCACATCCCGGCGTTCGGGTGGTAGGGAACGTTCGCCAGGACGTCATCCGGACGGATCTGGATCTTCTTGTCCGTGATGTCCTGCGGATGAACGAGAAGGATCTCATCGATCTTCTCCTTCATCGTGATGATGACCGCGCTCGTGAGACCGTCGAGGTCACCGCGAGTGACCAGGCGCATGGATTCCGGCTCCGAAGAAAGTTTTTACCATAACTTCTCGGTCGTGGGGGGG
>DASYUK010000056.1:0-8184 GCA_036001325.1 Thermoanaerobaculia bacterium | reverse complement strand
GCCCGGCATGCTCATGACCGGATACGCGCTGCTGAAGAAGAATCCCAGCCCAAGCGAAGCCGACATCCGGTGGGCGATCTCCGGAAATCTCTGCCGCTGCACCGGCTACGTCAACATCGTCAAATCCATTCAACACGCCGCGCAGAAACCGGCTCAATGAGCCTGGAGCACGACCATGGCTTTGCAAACACCTCGCACCAGTCCTGAAATCGGCGGAATGGGTCATTCGATCAAGCGAAAGGAAGACCCGCGATTCCTGCGCGGACAGGGGAAGTACGTCGACGACATCAAACTCGATGGGATGCTGTTCCTCGACATCGTGCGCAGCCCGTACGCCCACGCGAAGATCGTGAAGATCGACGCGTCGAAGGCGATGAAAATCCCAGGCGTGCTGGCCGTGATCACCGGAGAGACGCTCAAGCAATACAACCTGCACTGGATGCCGACGCTCATGTCGGACACGCAGATGGTGCTGCCCGTCGAGAAGGTGATGCATCAGGGGCAGGAGGTCGCCGCGGTTCTCGCGATCGATCGATACATCGCCGCCGATGGTGTTGCAGCCGTCGACGTCGAGTACGACCCGCTTCCCGTCGTCGTCGATCCGTTCAAGGCGCTCGAGAAGGGCGCGACGGTGCTTCGCACCGACAAGGAAGGCAAAAAAGACAATCACATCTGGCACTGGGAAGCGGGCGACAGGGCCGGAACCGACAAGGCCTTTCAGCAGGCCGAGGTGAAGGTCAAGCAGGACATCTATCTGCCGCGGATCAATGTCGCCTCGATCGAGACCTGCGGCTGCGTCGCGAGCTTCAACAAAACCGACGGCAAGCTCACGGTGTGGATGACGACGCAGGCGCCTCACGCGATCCGCACGGTGTTCGCGCTCGTCGCTGGTCACGTCGGATTGTCGGAAGAAAAGATCCGAATCATTTCGCCCGATATCGGCGGCGGATTCGGCGGAAAAGTTCCTGTCTATCCCGGCTACGTGATCGCTGTCGCAGCGTCAGTGCTGACGGGCGCGCCGGTGAAGTGGATCGAAGACCGGATGGAGAACCTCGCCGCGGCTTCGTTCGCCCGCGACTATCACATCACCGCGGAGCTGGCCGGCAAGAAAGACGGCACGATGCAGGCGCTGCGCTTCAAGACCGTCGCCGATCATGGATACACCGACGCGGCGGCGAACCCTTCGAAGTTTCCGGCCGGGCTGTTCCATATCGCCACCGGCTCCTACGACTTCAAGAACGCGTTCATCGAGGTCGATGCGGCGTATACGAACAAGCCTCCCGGAGGGATCGCTTATCGCTGCTCGTTCCGCGTGACCGAGGCGGTTCATGCGATCGAGCGCATGGTCGACATCTTCGCGCATGAGCTGAAGATGGACCCCGCGGACCTGCGAAAGAAAAACTTCATCAAGGAGTCGCAGTTCCCTTACAAGTCGCAGTTCGGGTTCGAATACGACAGCGGCAACTACGCGGGCGCGCTCGATCTGGCGATGAAGAAGATCGGCTACGCGGACTTGCGAAAGGAGCAGGCCGAGAAGCGGAAACGCGGCGAGTTGATGGGCATCGGCATCTCCAGCTTCACCGAGATCGTCGGCGCCGGACCTTCGAAGCACTACGACATCCTCGGCATCAAGATGTTCGACAGTTGCGAGCTGCGCGTGCATCCAACCGGGAAAGCGCTCGCGCGTTTCGGAACGAAGTCGCAGGGTCAGGGACACGAGACGACGTACGCGCAGATCATCGCCGAGGAGTTGGGCATTCCCGCTCAGCACATCGCAGTGGAGGAAGGCGACACGGACACGGCGCCGTACGGTCTCGGGACTTACGCCAGCCGCAGCACGCCGGTGGCCGGAGCGGCCGCGGCGATGGCTGCGCGCAAAGTGCGCGACAAGGCGAAGAAGATCGCCGCGCATCTGCTCGAGGTGAGTGAAGAGGATCTGGTGTGGGAGCCTGGGAAGTTCTCCGTGAAGGGCTCTCCGTCCAAGGCAAAGACAATTCAGGAGTGTGCCTTCGCCGCGTACACGAATCATCCGCAGGGAATGGAGGCAGGACTGGAGGCGGTGAATTACTACGACCCGCCGAATCTCACGTTCCCCTTCGGCAGCTACATCTGCGTCGTCGACATCGATCGTGGAACCGGACAGGTGAAGATCCGCCGCTTCGTGGCGGTCGACGATTGCGGCAACATCATCAATCCGATGATCGTCGAAGGTCAGATCCACGGCGGGCTGACGATGGGCCTCGCGCCTGCGCTCTACGAGGAGATCAATTACGACGCCGACGGCAACATCCAGGGCGGCAGTCTGATGGACTATCTCGTGCCGACGGCGATGGAAACGCCGGCGTGGGAGACCGACAAGACGTGCACGCCTTCGCCGCATCATCCGCTCGGCGCGAAAGGCGTCGGCGAGTCGGCGACGGTCGGCGCTCCCGCAGCAATTGCGAATGCGGTCGTCGACGCCCTCTGGCACCTCGGCGTTCGGCATATCGACATTCCGATCACGCCGCCGAAGGTTTGGAAGCTTCTCAAGGAAAAGGGAGTCGCTGAATAATCTCCGCAATCGTCCTCGCCGCCGGCCAGGCGAAACGCTTCGGCCAGTGCAAGCAACTGGCGCCCATTCACGGTAAGCCGCTGCTGCAGCACGTCCTCGACAACCTCCGTGAATCGAAGGTCGACGAAGTCGTCGTCATCCTCGGCGCTCGAGCCGATGAGATCCAGCAGAAGATCCGTTTCGGCAAAGAGCGCGTGATCATCAATCCGGACTACGCGAACGGCATGAGCACGTCGATTCAGGCGGGCCTGCGCGCGGTCAAGGCCGATGCCGTGATGATCGTGTTGGCGGATCAGCCCTTCGCGACTTCACGAACATTCGACATGCTCATCGATGAATATCGGCGCACCAACGCGAGCGTCGTCATCCCGACGTTCAACGGCTTTCGCGGGAATCCGGTTCTCATCGACAAGTCGCTGTTCCCGGAGATGATGAACATCCGTGGCGACATCGGATGCCGCGCGATCTTCGGCGATCACGCCGAGTCGATCGTGAAAGTAGCCGTGGATGACCGCGGTGTCGTGACCGATATCGACACGATGGACGATTACCTCCACGTCATTCCGAGCCGCGAAGACGGCGAGGAATCTGGGCGGGGGCCCGCCGACCTTCTCGAAACCATCGTCGATCTCCGGAAACGCCGGCAACCGTTCGCGATCGCCACCGTCGTTCGCGCCGAGCGCCCGACGTCATCGAAGCCGGGCGATAAGGCGATCATCTCGCCGGACGGCACTTTGACGGGATGGATCGGCGGGAGCTGCGCGCACGACATCGTCGTGAAGAATGCGCTGGAGGCGCTCGAGGAAGGCGCTCCGCGCTTCCTCACGTTGAGCAGCGATTCGGCCGTTGAAGCGAAGCGCTTCGGCGTGATCGACGTTCCGATGCAGTGCTACAGTGGCGGCGTGCTCGACGTCTTCATCGAACCGAATCTGCCGATGCCGCAGATGGTAGTGATTGGATACGAGACGATCGCACGCGCGGTGGTGCGCATCAGCAAGACGCTGCATTTCCACGTCACGGTCGTCGATCCGCTGGCCACTAGAGCGAGCGTTCCCGAAGCCGACGAAGTCATCAACGAATTGAAGCTGCCTTCGATCGGCAACGATGCGTTCATCGTTGTCGCCACCCACGGCCGCTATGACGAAGAAGCGCTCGAGCAGGCGGCGAGGACCAGCGCGTCGTACATCGCTCTCGTCTCGAGCCCGAAGCGCGCCGGCGTGATCCTGCAGCAACTGCGCGATCGCGGTGTGAGCGTGGATCGAATCAAGTCGCCGGCCGGTCTCGACATCGGTGCGCAGGGAGCCGAGGAGATCGCGCTCAGCATCGTCGCGGAGATCGTGCAGCAGCGGCGGGCGCGAAAACCGGTCGAAAGGACTGTCGTCGCAGAAGCGATTGATCCGATCTGCAACATGTCGGTCGTGATCGCCAATGCTCAGTTCACCGCGGAGCATCAGGGCCGCCGTTACTACTTCTGCTGCGCGCATTGCCAGCGCACGTTCGAAAACACTCATGTCGCATGAGACATTCGAGCTGATCGAGCGGCTGCGAAAGTCCGGCAGGCGAGCCGCGATGGCAACTCTGGTTCGTACCGCCGGCACGACTCCGCGCAAGGAGGGGACGAAGATGTTCGTCGGCGACGGCGGAGACATCTTCGGCTCCGTCACGATCGGCGGATGCGTCGACGCTCGCGTCATCGAGCACTCCCACGAGATTCTCGACTCCTCGACCTCACGTCTGCTCAACCTTCAACTCGGAGATGAAGAAGCGTGGGAGATCGGGCTGACATGCGGGGGCGCCGTCGACGTGTTCGTCGAGCCGGTGACGGAGTCCGTCTTCGCGATGTACGAGACCGCGCGCCGTGAGTGGGAGGCTGGGCGGAGTGTCGCGATTGCCACGGTGATCGCGACCGGAGAGCATTTTCTGATGACTGAGGAGCGAGCGGAGGCGTGGCCGCCGCGCTCCGGAACGGTCACGGAACAGGGACGCGAGGTTTACATCGAAGTGCTTCGTCCACCATCGACGCTGTTGGTCTTCGGCGCTGGTGCGGTGGCGATTCCTCTGGTCACATTTGCGAAGGCTCTCGGCTTCCGGACGATCGTGATCGACGGACGCGCGCGTTTCGCCAGCCGCGATCGTTTTCCCGACGCCGACGACATTCGCGTCGGCATCGCCTCGGAGATCGCGGGACAGATGAAGCTCGGTCCGGCGACACCGATCGTCCTCGTCGCGCACGATTACAAGATCGACGTGCCGGTCCTCAAGAAAGCGTTGAGCAGCGATGCGCCGTACGTCGGTCTTCTGGGAAGCCGCAAACGCGGCGCGGCGATCCTGCAGATGCTGCGCGATGAAGGTGTGTCCGAAGAACAACTCGCGCGCGTACGTGTCCCGATCGGTCTGGACATCGGTGGCGAGACCGCGGCCGAGATCGCGCTGAGCATCGTCTCGGAGATCGTCGCTGTCCTGCACGGCCGAAGCGGATCGGCCATGAGCGCGAAGAGCCGCCAGGCAGTCCTTCAACCCGCATGAAAGCCTTCGCCCTCCGCCGTGGGGAGAAGCACGGAGAGCTCGTCGGAAGGATTCTCTGTCACGATGTCCGCGGCGTCTTTCGAAAAGGTCACGTTCTCCGCGCTGACGACATCCCGCTCCTGATCGACGCGTCATGGAGCGAGATCCATCTTCTCGAGCTCGGTCCGGACGATCTCGACCAGCGCCAGGCGGGAGAGCGGCTCGCGCAGATCCTTTCGAGCGCGGGGCTGGAGAGCGCACCGTCGCGACACCGTCACGTCCTGAGGGCGAAACACAACGGTCTGCTCAAAATCGATACAGCGGCATTGCAGCGCCTGAACAACATCCCCGGCATCGCTGTGTTCACGCTGATGAACGATCAGGTGATCTCGGCGGATCAGGTCGTGGCCGAGATGCAGATCACGCCACTGGCGATCGAGCGCCGAGCAATCGAAGAAGCGGCGCGTGAACAATCGGTCATCCGCCTCCTCTCATTTGTTCCGCGCGACGTCGTCGTCTGGATGCGCGACGACCGCGTACTCCGCGCGCTCGGTGACAAACTGCGCTGGTTCGGGTGCGACGTTCGCGAGGTGCTCGATTTGCCGCGCGATGCGGCATCGATCCGGGAATCGATGGAGCGCCGCCGCGAATCGCTCTTCCTCGTATCGGGGTCCAATGCTCTCGATCCGCTCGATCCCGTGTTCGCCGCGCTCGAACAGATGGGCGCGAAGATGCAGAGGATCGGGATGCCCGTGCATCCCGGAACGCTTCTCTGGATCGCCACATGGCGGGAGACGACGATCATCGGGCTTCCGACATGCGGTCTCGGTCCGCAAGTGACCGCGTTCGATCTCGTGCTCCCGAAGATTCTGGCCGAGGGAGGAATTCGGGACGAGGAGCTCGCGGCACTGGGGCATGGCGGGATCCTGAACTTCGCCCGCGCGCGAGCACTCGAGCAGGAACCGGTCGATGAACCCGTACGGTGACACGATCCAGGAGCATTTCCGCCATCCGCGGAACTACGGCTCGCTCGATGCTCCTGACATTCGCCACGAGGATGTCAATCCGTTCTGCGGTGACCGCGTCCGCATCGAGCTGTCGATCGGTCCCGATGACACGGTGCGCGCGTCGCGATTTCAGGGAGACCTTTGCGTCATCGCCAAAGCGGCCAGCTCTCTGCTCACGGAAATGATCACCGGACTAACGCTGGAGAGCATCCACGACGTTTCTGAGCGGCAGCTGCTCGACGCGCTGCACGCGGAGATTCAACCCGCTCGCCGCAAGTGCGCGCTTTTGCCGCTCGAGGTCCTGCAGTCAGGTGTCGATGCGTATCGACGGAGGACGTCATGAACTTCAAAGGCACTGTGACGATCAATGCGCCGCGGGACAAAGTCTGGCGATTTCTGACTACTCCTGAAGAGCTGACCGAGTGCGCGCCCGGCCTGGAGTCTCTCGACATCATCACGCCGAACGAAAAGTTCCGCGCCGTCGCCTCGGTCGGCTTCGGCGCGGTCAAGGCGACATTCGTGACCGATGCCCAGTGGATGGACATGGATGCGCCGAATCGCGCCCGGATGAAGATTCACGGAAAGGCGCCGGGCAGCGTCGTCGACGGTATGAGCGAAATGATGCTCAGCGACGGCCCGAATGGCGCAACCGTCCTCAATTGGTCGTCGGACATCACCGTCATCGGGACGATCGCCAGTCTGGCGGCCCGCCTGATGGGCGTCGTCACACAGAAGCTCACCGATTCGTTTTTCGAATGCGTGCGCAAGAAGATCGAGGATCATTGACCGCGCTGCTTTCGTTTTATCGAAGCTAGCCCCGGTCCGAGGGAGCCTCGGGCGATGCCCGAGCCACCTCGCCTTCTCGATTGTTTCTCTGCCAGTATTGCTCTCCACGATCCGCTGCCGCGGATCGACGACATCATTCGGGCACGCCGGTGAAAGCGCCCGGTCGTTCTGGCGCGCGAAGAAGCTGCGACTTGCGGATCAAGGACGTCGACTTCGCGCCACGCGGACGTGAAGACGACGATGACTACTCTCGCGTGCTGCAGCGCCTGCGGTCGCGGGATACGGAGTCCGCTCTGCGTGATGCAAGGGAGTTCCGGATGACGCTGCGACGATCGCAGCCCATGCCCCGACGGATACGCTGCGAACCGCGCAGTTCATCGCCGTCATCGATTCGGCAGTGCGCCTGCCCAAGTCTCGCGTTGCAGATTTCATCATCAGATGCGGCAGCCGCCGCGCCGCTTCGGCTTCGGCGCGCGGTGGCCGCTCGCGGCTGAACGCGTGGTCCGTTGGACGGACGCGAAGTTCGCGAACTACCGAGAGCGCTTCTTCGCATTCGCGCGTTTCGGTACTCTCGCGCGCTTCGCTGAACGTCCGCTCCGATGTTCGGCCGCGGCACGCAGGCCGAGTTGCTCGCGTACTTCTTCGATAGAGATACCTCGCCCCGCTTCAAGACTCCGGCGCGCTGCCTCCATTCGGGCGACGAATCGAGGATCGTGCTCAAGCTGATAATCAAACCAATCATCCTCGTCTTCAAAACCGATCAAAACAGCGGCTGGCCGGCCATGCCGCGTCACAAGGATTTCCTCGTGCGCTGCAAGTTGAACGTAGCGTGATAAATCATCTTTAACTTCCGACAAAGGGACTCTCTTCATGATGATTCTCCAAACTGTGCCAACCAGTCCGCGGCATCCGCCTTTTTCACCAGACCTCGAATGAACACCTCGTGCCCGGCCACGTCGTAGAAGATCCTCCACTCGTCAACACGCAGCCGATACTGCGGTGAGGTGAGTTCCCGCAGCCGCTTGATTCGGCTCTTGGAGATCATCTCAGGCGCATGGCGCAAATGAAGTTCCAGAGCGCGGAGAACGGCCGCAGCATCAACCCTGGGAAGGCGCTTTAGATCCTCGAGCGCTTCAGGCGAGAAGACGATCTCGTACCGCAGTCTGGCTATATTTTAGCCAGATCTTGGCTACATAGCAAGAGACGCTCAGCAAAAGGCACGGCCTCGCAGCGCCGCGGATGATAACCGGTCGATTGCTCCGAGAACATTCGCCGACGCGAGAGCGTCGACCCTGATTCAATTCGCACGAGGGGGTCTGTCGCCGACAACAGCAC
>DASYUK010000055.1:0-2730 GCA_036001325.1 Thermoanaerobaculia bacterium | reverse complement strand
GGATGAAGCGTGTCTCGTCAGGAGAGGCTTCGACCTGCTCAGCGCGATCGATCGCTTTCTCCACGTATGGCCAGAGCTGCTGGGCCTGGGAAGCGACCGCGGCGATGCTGTCGATCGCATCCGGCCCGAGCCCTCCGAGCGCTGCGCGTACGCGGTTGCGCAGAAATCGAGGATCCTCGTTCATCCGATCGAGCCGCGGTGTGACGCGGCGCTCGGCGAGAAACGCCACGATTTCGTTCCGCGTGGTCTCGAGCAGCGGCCGGATGAAACCGTCGTCGCGAACGGGATGGATCCCTCGCAATCCGGCGAGCCCGGTTCCAGTGATGATACGCATCATGACCGTCTCGGCCTGATCGTTCTTCTGATGCGCTGTCGCGATGTAGTCGGCACCGATCGCAGCGCGAACCTCCTGCAATCGGGCCTGGCGCATCTCGCGCGCGGCTGCTTCCAAGCCCGATCGCCGAACGGCAGCGGGGTCGAGCGATCCGTCGCGTACCTCGAGCGGAAAGCCGAGCCGGGTGCAGAGATCGCGGACAAACGCTTCGTCGGCGTCGGATTCAGCACCGCGAAGGTGGTGGTTCACATGTGCGCAGACGAGTGGATAACCGAGCTCCGAGAGTGCAAGAAAGAGCGCGGTGGAGTCGACGCCGCCCGAGCAGGCCACCACAATGCGCGAGGGCGTGATGTGATGCCGCTCGAAGAAGCGGCGGAGGCGTTCGACGATCATGACCTCCGTAGCGTACTCTGCGGATATGAAAAAGCGCCGTTCCGGCTTCACGCTGATCGAGCTGCTGGCGGTCGTCGCGATCATCGGCCTGCTGGCCACGATCGCCATCATGCGCTACGAGACAGCGATGCTGCGGGCCCGGCAGAAGCGAACGATGGCGGACATGAGAAGTATCGCTGTCGCGTGGGAAGCGCGGGCCGTCGACACGAAACGGTATAACGCAGCGGGATTTACGGTGCCGGCCGCCCAGTTCACGTACGGCGATGCCGCGACGCTGCTTTCACCGACGTACATCCGCGCACTGCCGCAGAACGATGCCTGGGGGCGGCCGCTCGTATTCAATGCGGACGAGCCTTTCGGCGCAACGACACCGGCTGACGTGTACTGCATCCGCTCAGGAGGACGTGATGGCCAGCTGGCCGGCAGCACCTACACGCCCGGAGCGACCGACGATCCCGATGCCGACATCGTCTATTCCGGTGGCACGTTTGTCGTCTATCCGGCGGTACCACATTGAGTAACGTTAGGAGACGATTCACCGCCCCGGGGCTGCAGATGCAAGGAAGCGCGAGGAGAGACGGCGATGCGTACAAGGGTACGCCGCAGCCGGATCGACGAGTGCTGACGCCGCAGATGCCGCCCCGCGGCGATGAAGCGTGGTGGCGGTGAGAGGAGTCGAACCTCTGACCTAGCGCTTATGAGACGCCCGCTCTAACCATCTGAGCTACACCGCCACAAAAAATGAGGGAGCGGGATTATAGTCAAACGTACCAGAGTGTTAGATATTTCGATGGCCATAGAAGAACGCGTCTGCCGGACCTGTGGAGTGAGCGCTGAAAGCGTGCATCTCGAGAAGTGTGGCGTGTGCGCGCTCTACTTCTGTTCGGAGTGCGCGCACCGCGCCTACGGCGGACGAAAATTCTGTTCGCCCCAGTGCGCACGCGGCTACTACTTCCATGGAGAACCCGATGACGACGAAGACGGTCGAGTCGAAGACTGATGTTGCATCGCCGGTGACGCGGCGGCCGCGCCGGCTGCGCAGAACCGAATCGATCCGCGCGCTCGTGCGCGAGACGGTCGTGAAAACCGACGATCTGATTTACCCGCTGTTTGTGGTGCCGAACAGCCGGAGCAAAGTCGAGATCGGGTCGATGCCCGGCGTCTTTCAGATGCGCGTCCGCGAGATCGTCGAAGAGACGGCCCGCGCCTTCGACGCCGGCCTTCGCGCCGTGTTGCTCTTCGGCCTTCCGGAATTCAAAGACGCAGTCGGATCGTCATCGTGGGATCCGTCCGGTCCTGTTCAGTCGGCGATTGAAGGCATCAAGCGCTCGATCCCGCAGATGACAGTCATGGCGGATGTCTGTCTGTGCGAGTACACGGACCATGGCCACTGCGGCGTCATCGTCGAAAAGCACGGGATGAAGGATGTCGACAACGATCAGACTCTCGATCTGCTCGTGCGACAGGCGCTCTCATTCGCGCAGGCTGGGGCGGATTTCGTAGCGCCGTCGGACATGATGGATGGCCGCGTTGCGGCGATCCGCCGCGCCCTCGACGAGCGCCGACTCACCGATGTCGGCATCATGGCCTACTCCGCAAAGTTTGCATCGGGCTTCTACGGTCCCTTCCGCGAGGCTGCCGAATCGGCGCCGCAGTTCGGCGACCGGCGGACGTATCAGATGGATCCGGCGAACGGGCGCGAAGCGCTGCGCGAGATCGCGCTCGACGTCGAAGAGGGGGCGGACATCGTCATGGTCAAACCGGCGCTGGCGTATCTCGACATCATCCGCGGCGCTCGCGAGAGCTTCCCGCTACCGATCGCGGCCTACAACGTCAGCGGCGAATACTCGATGGTGAAGGCGGCCGCGGAGCGCGGATGGATCGATGGAACGCGCGTCATGAATGAGATTCTCACGTCGATCAAGCGCGCCGGCGCGGATCTGATCATCACGTATCACGCGATGGAGTTCGCGAAGACATAAGGAGAGCGGCCGTCCCGGCCG
>DASYUK010000054.1:0-6881 GCA_036001325.1 Thermoanaerobaculia bacterium | reverse complement strand
ACGCCGAGAAGTGCGGTGGCGATCGCCGGAAGCGTCGACATGGGACCTTCCGGATCGAACGTCTTGCTGCCGCTCCAGATGTGGTTGATTCCGAGGATCGCGCGGTCGCTCCACGCGGCGAGGTTGTTGCTCGGTTGATCGAGCAGGAAGTAACCGATCGTGCCGGTCCCGGGCACCGGGATGAGCGTCATGATCATCCAATAGCCGATGAGAAGCGCCACGATCGTGCCGATGATCTGGCGTCGCGTGAGATAGACCGTCAGCAGTGCGGCGAAGAGGTAGACCACGCCGATCCGCTGCAGCACGCCGGCGTAGCGGAGATGCTCAACGCGCCACGCCACGCGCTCCAGGAAAGTCGGATCCGCAACGTTGGGGATCCTTCCCCACCAGTAAAACGGAAATGCGTTGAGCAGCAAACCGAAGAGGACGATGAGCAAGCCGCGGCGGATGATTCTCCGCACCAGCGCGCGGCGATCGGCGCCGGCTGCTTTGCGACTCGAAAGCGAAATGTGCGTCGTCACGCCGACGATGAAGAGGAAGAACGGGAAGATGAGATCCGTCGGCGTCCAACCGTGCCACTTCGCATGCTCGAGCGGCGGATAGATCGCGTTCCATGTCCCCGGATCGTTCACCAGCAACATCCCGGCGATCGTCATCCCTCGAAACACATCGAGCGCGACGAGGCGCTCGCGCGGCGGCGGCATCGGGGCGACGGTGCTCGTGACCGCTTCGTGTTCGCTGACTTCGGGCGCTTCGGCGACGGTCATGATCAGGAGAGTGTACTGCGCCTTGGCCGCTATTTCCTGGACGCGCGGCAGGCTTTGAGGTGCCGTAGCGCCGCGGCTTTGTCGCCGCGGCGTTCGTAGATTCCCGCGATGTTGTAATGCGCATCGGAATTCTCGGGATCGAGATCGATCGCGCGACGGTACGCATCGATCGCCTCGCTGAAGCGGCCGAGATCCTCGAGCGCGACGCCGAGGTTGAAGGCGGCGGTTTCGTGATGGGGATCGGCTTTCAGCGCGACGCGGTAGTGCTTCTCGGCGGCGACGGGCGCCCTCTGTTCGTGAAGGATCCGGCCCAGATTCACATGCGCATCCGCGTGCATGGGATCGAGCGCGATCACGCGCTCGTACGCTTCCTGGGCTTGTTCTACATCGGTCAGCTCGAGCTCACACGCGAGTTGGAACCAGTCGTCGGCGCTCAGCTCCTCACTCTCCCGCGCTTCTTCGACCGCTCTCGCAATGAACGGCGCCGTTTTCTCCGCCAGCTCGGCGACGGAGAAGTCGAACAACGACTGACCCGACTCGGGATTCCACATCGCGCGGCCGTCGCGAACGACGACGCGATCGCCATCGGCCGCGATGCGGATCGCCGCGAGCGAGCGGCCGGCGGGAAGTTGCTCGCGCAGACGTTCGAGAATCCGTCGAACTTTGCGCTGCGGGATCTGCGCGGTATTCAGCTCGCCGGCGGTGCGGAGGATCACGAGGTCCTGAAAGCCGAACAGGAGCTCGCCGCTCTCGCCGCGGTCCGGCGTCAGAAACCCTTTTGTCGCGTACGCACGAATCTGCGCCGGCGACAAGCCGAGCATCTCCGACACCTGCCGGACCGTGAATGACATTGTCGGTACTTATTTTAGTTCATCGCCTGTGGCGTGCGGTCGTGGGTCGTGGGTCGTAGGTCGTGGGTACCGGGGGCTACAGCGTGTAGATAATCGATTTGTTGTGAGCTTTCCGAGGTACATACATCTTGTGAACAGCGATTTTCGAAACCTTGTGGTTTGGCAGCTCGCGATGGACCTGGCTGACCGCGCTTACGACGCGGCCGAGTTGCTACCCGCATCAGAACGCTTCGTGCTGAATGTACAGATGCGAAGGGCTGCGCTCTCAGTTCCGGCGAACATCGCGGAAGGGAAGGGTCGTTGGTCGATACGTGAATACCGCCAGTTCGTTCGTCATGCGCGGGGGTCTGCACTCGAACTGCAAACGCACATTCTCTTCGCCGGTCGTCGAAAGTTTCTATCGGAAGAACACGTCGGAAAGCTCATCGCGGACGCGGAAGAAGTCGTAAGAAAGATCAACGCGCTAATACGCTACTTGAACCGACAAGCCAAAAAGCCCCCGGTACCTACGACCCACGACCCACGACCTATCGAACCTAACGAGCCCGAGATCGAGACGCGTTCGCCGCCCGCGGCGCCGCCTTCGCCGGCTTCCTCTTCGCTTCCGCCTGGATCTGCAGCTTCGCCTTCGGCGCGTTGCCGAGGCTCTTGCGAAGCGCGTCCATCAGATCGATGACCTGCGCGCGCGGCTCTTCCGCTTCGGCGTTGGTGATCTCTTCGCCCTCGATCTTCTTCTGGATCAGCCCGCGGATGCGCTCCTGCACTTCGTCGCGATAGTTCTCGGGATGGAACTCTTCCGCGGCGCCCATCTCGGCGAGTTGCACGGCCATCTTCAGCTCGGTGTCCTTGATCACCGCTTCGCCGAGCTCGAGCTCTTCCATCGAACGGATCTCGTTCGGATAGAAGAGCTGCTGCATCACGAGTCCCTTGCCCAACGGGCGAATCACGACGAGGTACTGCTTGCCGCGCGCCGCATATTTTGCGAGAGCCCATCGGCCTGTCTGCTCGAGAGCTTTCGCGAGCAGCGTATAGGCGCGATCGCCGCCGCGATCGGGCGCGATGTAGTTCGCCTTCTGAAAATAGATCGGATCGATCTCGCTGCTGGGGAGAAACTCGACGATGTCGATCTGCTGCGTCGCCTTCTCCTCCAGCGCCTTCAACTCCTCCTCCGTGAAGAGGACATACTGCCCCTTCGCAAACTCGAATCCTTTGACGACTTCGGAGCGCTCGATCGTCCGTTCGTCTTTGGGACAGAAGAGTTGCTGCTGGATGCGGCTGCCGCATTCCTCATGGATCATGTTGAAGCTGATCCGCTCGGAAGCTTCGGTGGCGGAGAAGAGTTTGACCGGGATCGAGACGAGCCCGAACGCGATCTGACCTGACGCAAATGCTCTTGCCATAGGACCTTAGAGTCTACATTACGTAGAGTGGGTGAACAAGAATCTGTGCACTTCTTCAATGCGCAATAACTACTTACGAATCTATGAGATCGTCCGACAAATTCCCCGCGGCCGCGTAGCCACGTACGGACAGATTGCCGAGCTTGCCGGACTCGAGGGTCACGCGCGTCAGATCGGCTATGCGCTGCACGCCCTCCCTCCCGGCATCGACATTCCCTGGCATCGCGTTGTCAACGCGCGCGGCGAGGTGAGCGCGCGGTCGAGCGGCGATTCAGATGAATTGCAACGAAATCTGTTGGAGGCGGAAGGTGTGAAGTTCGATCGGCGCGGCCGAATCGATTTGAAAAAGTATCGTTGGAAGCTCAGTGGGGCGCCGGTGTCCCCACCGGCGCGGTCTCCACGATGAGTGGAGTCAAAAGGACCGAGGGAGAATCGCGATGTGTCGATCGGTTCAGACACATTCGCCTGGCGACGCGATCTCCCGCATCTTCAAAAGGTCGGGAAGACCTACTTCGTTACATTCTGTTCCGATCAGCGGCGAGTACTGACTCCGTCTGCTCGCGACGCAGCTCTAGCGTCATGTCTGTGCGGCCACCATCATTCGTACTTCCTGCATACCGCAGTCATCATGCCCGACCACGTTCATCTGATCTTCACGTTGTACGATCAGACGACGCTACCCGCAACGATGAAGCTCATCAAGAGCACATCGTCGCGGCGAATCGGTCGCGGCACAACCTGGCAGCGCGAATACTTCGACCGCGCGGTTCGATCGGACGAAGACCTGCGCGCGAAGTGCGAATACGTCGCCGCGAATCCAGTTCGAGCGGGACTCGTCCGCAGTGTTGACGAATACCCGTGGGTTTGGCGATGGTGGGTGGAAGGGAAATTGCCTGCGCCGGTGAGGACACCGGCGCCCCACTGAGCTACATCGCCTCGTTAGAAATACTTCAGCGTGATGTCGATCAGCTTCTGCTTGAACTTCGTGTACGGCGGGAACATCAGCTCGATCGGACTGAGACGCGTCCGCTGCTCGAGCACCGCGCGCGCATTCGAGAACGTCTGGAAACCGAAAAATCCATGACCTTTTCCGATGCCCGACTGCCCCACTCCGCCGAACGGCAGATTGAGCTGAAAGAAATGAATGAGCGTGTGATTGATGACCGTGGCCCCGGCCGTGGTGCGCGACAGCACGTGACGAATCACGCGGCGGCTGCGGCTGAAGAGATACGAGACCAGCGGTTTCTCGCGATCGTTGATGAAGTGAATCGCTTCATCGAGCGAACTGTACGTGAGCATCGGCAGCAGCGGCCCGAAGATCTCTTCCTGCATGACGGGCGAGTCGGCGCTCACATTCGCCAGCACCGTCGGCGCGATCGCTCGCGCGTCGCTTCCGAATAAACCGCCGGCGATCAGCTCCGCTCCGCCGGCGACCGCGGAGTCGTACAGCTTGCGGATGCGAGCGGCATGACGCTCGTTGACGATCACGCCGCGCGAGCCCTCCGCCTCCATCGACCGGATCGCGCCGAGCAGTTTCTCGACGAACGGTATTCGCACCGACTCGTCGACGAGCAGATAGTCGGGCGCGATGCAGACCTGACCGCTATTGAAGAATTTGCCCCAGGCGATCTTCTTCGCCGCTTCGTCGAGATCGGCTGTGCGATCGACGATCACCGGCGATTTCCCGCCCAGCTCGAGCGTGACCGGTGTCAGATGCTCAGCGGCCGCTTTCATGACGATCTTTCCCACCGCCGGACTTCCGGTGAAGAAGATGTGATCGAACTTCTTCCGCAGCAGCGCTTCCGCAACGCGCGCGTCACCTTCGATCACGGCGACTTCACTGTCATCGAAGAGATCGTTCACGATGCGCTTGATGCACGCACTCGAATGCGGCGTCATCTCGCTCGGTTTGAGTATCACGCAATTGCCCGCCGCAACCGCCGAGACGAGAGGACCGAGGCTGAGATTGAAAGGGAAGTTCCACGGCGAGATGATGAGAACGACTCCCTTCGCCTCGTAGACGATGCGCGACGACGATCCGAGGAGCGCGAGAGGCGCGTGCGCTCGGTGCGGAGCCGTCCAGCGGCGGATGTGTCGCGCCGCGTGACGCGCTTCGCCAACCACGGCGTAGATCTCGGAGAGATCGACTTCCGCGGCGGGCTTGCGATAATCGTCCCACATCGCGGCGCGAATCTCGTCGCGCCGCGCCATCATTGCCCGCTCGATGCGCAGCAACTTCTCTCGACGTTCACCGGCCGTCGACGCGGCGACTTGCTCGCGGTTTTGCCGTTGCGCTTCGTAGATCCGATCGAGGGAAAAAGCGGCAGCCGGAACGCTGACCACCCCCAGATTCTATGGGAACACGATCTCCGAAATGTCGCTGAAGTGAATGTACACCGGCTGGGCCGCCTTGTGATCGAAACCGATCACATCCACTTTGTAGCCGAAACAGGCGTCGACGAAGGCGCCCGTCGATGTGCCGCCGGCTTTCAACTCGACACTGATCGCCGGCATCGCACCGCTGCTGCAGCACGCGGCGTCATTCAATTGCACAGGTCCGGTGATGCGAAGAATCTCCGAACGGTCGGGCGTGAATGCCGTTCCGCCTGCTTTGCAGAGATTCAGTTTCGTGTCCTTGCTGTAGCCGCTGAAGGGAGCGAGGTAGCCAAACTCGACGCTGTCGGTGTCGACGTCATAGTTCGTGCCGGTGATCGTGCGCACCCGCACCGTCGCCATCGGTTTCAACTGGAACGCTCGCGACGCATCGCCGGAGATGTTCACGGCGATCGTCACGCTCTCGTAGCCGACTCGGCTGAACGTGAGCGCGATATCGCGGCCGGTGCTCATCTTCAGAGTGAAGTGGCCGGTCGCGTCGCTGCGGGTGATGAGTTTTCCGCCGCTCACCACCTGCACCTGTGCGACCGGCGCGCCGGTCGAGCTGTCTGTGATGGTACCGGTCAGAGTCGCCAGCGTCGTTGGGCCCGACGGCGGGACAGCGCGCCGCTTCGGTCCGGCTGCAAATACCGCACAGATCACGATGGCGCTGATAAAGAAACGGGAACGAAGGGTCATGGTCTCCTCATGGGCGGCGCATTCTAGTGTAGTGCGTCCGCCAATTCTTTTACGGTCAACAGGGTGGAAACGTCACACGCTTCGATATACTTCGCGCCCGTGAAAATGGGATTGCTGCTCTGCATGGTCCTCGCACAAGCTGTGACTCCTCAGCCCACCCCGACTGCCGACGAAGCCGCTCGTTTCGTCGCCGATGCCGAAGCGCGCCTGGCCGCGATCAACGTCGATCAGCAACGCGCGACGTGGGTGGCCGAGAACTTCATCACCTACGACACGCAGATCATCGCTGCCAAAGCCAACGAGCAGCAGATCAACCTCGGCGTCGATCTGGCGAAAAAGGCCGCGAGGTTCGACAACGTACCGAATCTTCCGTTTGATGTCCGGCGCAAGCTCGATCTCATCAAGCTCTCGCTGACGACGCCTGGACCTTCAGATCCGATCAAGACCGCCGAGCTCGCGCGCATCGGCGCCGAGATGGATGCGATGTACGGCGCCGGCAAGTACTGTCCCCCGGGAGCGACCGGGGACAAATGTCTCGACATCAACACCATCACGCGGATCATGCGCGAGAGTCGCGATCCGGCGCGCCTGCTCGAAGTCTGGCGCGGATGGCACACGGTCTCGCCGCAAATGCGCGAGAAGTACACGCGCTTTTTCCAGCTCATGAACGAAGGGGCGCGCGAGCTTGGCTACAACGACACCGGAGTGATGTGGCGATCGAAGTACGACATGCCGCCCGACGCGTTCGCCGCGGAAGTCGATCGGCTGTGGAACCAGGTGAAGCCGCTCTA
>DASYUK010000053.1:0-1610 GCA_036001325.1 Thermoanaerobaculia bacterium | reverse complement strand
TTGGTGATCCATTGCGCGAACTCGGCCAGCACGGCCTGGAGTTGCGCGCGGGCTGACGCATCGATCAGTCGGCCGGTTTCGTCGAACGATCCTGCTGCCTCGCGCACGAACATCGCGGGCCTCGGCATCACGAGCGATTCGGTCGAGGTCAGCACCTGGCGCAACGCTGCTTGCGCGAGTCGCGTCCCCCATCGGCCTCCCGATGCGCCGACAATCGCGATCGGCTTGCCGGCCAGCAGGTCAGAGGGGTCGGGCCGCGACAACCAGTCGATCGCATTTTTCAGAACTCCGGGAATCGACCAGTTGTACTCCGGCGTCGAGATCAGAAGACCGTCGGCCGATGCCGCATCGCGTCGAAATCGGGTGACGCTCTCCGGTGTCGTCGATTCGAGATCCTCATTGAACAGAGGGATCGAGCCGAGATCCTCGTACGGATGAACGATCATCCCGCGCGGAGCGCTTTCGACGGCAGCACGCACGAGCAGGCGGTTGTAGGAACCTCGCCGGAGGCTTCCAGCGATGGCCAGCACGTTCACGGAGAGAATCGTGCTCTCGGCCTGGACTAGTGTGAAGATCCAGTTCTTGAAATTCGACTAGTCCAGCGCGGCGGCCAGTCTGCGGACGCCCTCGACGAGCTCACGCTTGTTCAGGGAAGCGAATCCGAGACGCGCGAACGGTCGCGGCTTCTCGTCGACCGCGAAATGGCGGGCCGTTACGATCACCGCCCCAGCCTTGTGCGCTCGCTTCGCCCACGCGTCGATGTTGATCCCCTTCGCGGCGCGGACCCAGAGCGCGATGCCGCCGGCCGGGACCGTGTACGTCAACGCGCCGAAGAGCATCCGCCGCAGCGCATCGACGAGCACTTCGCGTCTCGCCGCATACTCGCGCCGCTCGCGACGAATGGATCGCTGCACTTCGCCTTGCTCGATCAGATCCGCGAGCGCGTACTCCATGACGCGGTCGCCCTGCACGTCGATGTGCAGGCGATGCGCGATCACTTTCTCGAGCAGCGGGCACGGGGCCCCGACGTAGCCGATGCGCAGCGCCGGCGCGAGCACCTTCGAGAAGGTGCCGAGGTACGCGACGACGCCATGCTGATCGACGCTGGCGAGAGGAAGGACCGGCGCTCCGTCGTAATGGAATTCGTGGTCGTAGTCTTCTTCGAGGATCGCGAAGCGATGCTTCTTCGCGAGCTCCAGCAGTCGCAATCGTCGCGATGCGGAAAGCGTGACGGTTGTCGGGAACTGATGATGCGGAGTGACGTGAACCGCGCGAAGCCGTCCGCCGAGCGCGAGCTTTTCCAGCGCGTCGATCTGCATTCCTTCCTCATCGATCGCGATCGGCACGACCGCCGCACCATGCAGACGAAACACTTCCAGGGCCGGCCGGTAGCTGAGCTCCTCGACCGCCACGACGTCGCCGGGTCGCAGGACAGCTCGTGCCAGCAGCGCCAGAGCCATCTGGCTTCCGCGCGTGATGCAGATGTCATCAGCCGTCGCGGCGATCCCGCGCGTCGATGAAAGCATCGAAGCGATCGCAGCGCGCAGGCGTTCATGTCCCTGCGGTCTGCCGTATCCGAGAAGAACATCGCCGGCGCTTCGAATCGCGCG
>DASYUK010000052.1:0-2755 GCA_036001325.1 Thermoanaerobaculia bacterium | reverse complement strand
TACGTCGAAGGTCCGTCGGCGGCAGAAGCGGATCGGCACTTCGAGAATCTATGGTCGAGCGGGCACGTGGCGGAGCTCTCCGTCCACGTCTCCGTCGATGAAAAACGTCGCGCCGCGCAATGGCTCGACGATGCTGTCGATCAGTTGGAGTGCCAGGCATTCATCCAGCAGTACACAAACCACGACTGGTCCGCAGGGGAGAGGGTGGTCGCTGCCGTCGGCTTCCTGCATGACGATCGTGGAGCCCGCGTGGGCGCCCGTTTCGCGGACATTCTGCACAGCGCCAGGAGATCGATCGTCATCGAGTCGCCGTATCTCGTGCCCTCCCGATCCCTTCTCCAACTGCTCGAGAAAAAAGTCGGCGAAGGGGTGTATGTCGAGATCGTGACGAATTCGCTGAGCTCGAGCGACGGCGTGCTCGTTCACGCTGCCTATCTGAAATACCGGCGCCGTCTGGCTCGCGCCGGCATCGACGTTCATGAATACAAAGGTCCGGACACGCTGCACGCCAAGAGCGCGGTTGTCGACGGCAGAATCGTTCTCGTCGGCTCGTACAATATCGATCCGCGGTCGCAGAACCTGAACTCAGAAGTGATTTGCGTTGTGGAGGACGAGGAGATCGCGAGGGAGCTTCTGGACGCAATCGATCTGCATGTTCTGAATGCGTGGAAGGTCGATCGCGACGGTCAGCCCGCATGCGATGACAGCAGCGGCATCGCGCCGCGGTCGAAATTGTTTCGCGCCTGGTCAGCGCGACTTCTTCTGCCGCTGATCGAGGGGCAACTATGAGCGAGTTAGCCTGCAACCTGGGCGCACTCACCACGGCGGAGCGCCGGGCACATGGTGCGCTGACGCAGAAATTGTTGGCCGCAGTCGTCGGTCGCAACGAGACGGCAGACGGTTACTCGTTCGGCCTCGATCGAAACCGAGTCTCACTCGCTCAGGTCGGAGAGTGGATCGCGTTGGAAGCCCGCTGCTGTCCGTTTTTCGATTTTCGTCTCCACCTGCAGGGCCATGATGGCTCGCTGACTTTGTCTCTCGGCGGACCCGCGGGTGTTCGCGAATTCATCGATACCGAATTCGGATTGGCCTAGTCGCTCTTCGACGACCCGCCTGAGATTGGCCAACAGGCCACGGCGCATCGTCGCCATCTTGCGCGCCATCATCACGCGGAACAGGAGACTGGTGATGAAGTTTCGGGGCTCGTACGAGTACTCCATCGTGACACGAGTTGCTTCCGACTGCTCCTTCTTCAAAACGAATGCGAAGCTGACCTTCGAAAACATCTTGAGCAACATGCCGCGCTCCAGAGCCCACGCAATACGCTCGTTCCGCGTGGCCTCGGTGCAACGTTCGGAGACTTCGTCTCGCCGGCCGTTCCACTCCACCTCACAGGTCCGCGTCGAGCCGGCCGTTTCTCGCAACCCGGTCGTGTGCTTCACCATCGGAACCCAGGCCGGAAGCAACGTCGAATCCTCCAACACGCGCCACACCTCGTCCGGCGGAGTGCTGATCGTGATCTCATGCGTACCTTTGATCGTCATCGTTTCCGCCTCCTTCTTACCGTTACGCCGACGCTGTCACTTTCGGTCGCGGCAGCGGTCTTTCCTCGCGCGTCGGACCGAAGAGAGCCGGCGGCCGGCCGCCGGCGAGCCGGCACATCAGCGCTAACTGCCCGCGGTGGTGGATGCCGTGAAGGAGGACCATGTTCCAGAGCAGGTCGCGCACGGTGAAGGTCTGGCCGGAGAAAAAGGTGAGCGATCGATCGAGATCTTCGGCTTTGAGTTTGCGCACGCGCTGCACCGCTTCGCGATGAAGGCGGTCGAAGGCGGGGGCAAGCTCCTCGACGTTGCGCGGGCGCTCGATTCCGGGCGGCCGCCGTTCGCGCGAGAACTCTCCGATCTCGATCGCGTACGGACTGTATGCATCGCACTCGGCCAGATGCCAGGCCAGTTCACCGAGTGAGCGGCCCTCGGCATCTGGACGGAAGTCATATTGATCGTGCGGCAATGCCGCGAGCAGTTTCACGGTCTTCGCGGCTTCGCGCTCCCACGTCTCGATGAAACGGTCCACTTCGTTCATGGGCAGTCCTCCTTTGGAAGGTGTGTTACGCTACTCGAATAGTTGACCGGTTGTCTACTATGGGACGAACGAGTAACGCCAGAGAACGGTTGATCACGGCGATGGCCGATCTGGTCCACCGCCGCGGCTACCTCGCAGTGGGTGTCGAGGACGTTTGCAAAGCCGCCGGCGTGAAGAAGGGAAGCTTCTACCATTTCTTCTCTTCGAAGCGCGAGTTGATGCTCGCAGCACTCGAACGCCAGCAGCACATGGCCCACGCTCACGTGCTCGCCACCGCCTTCCAAGCCGACCTGCCGCCCCTCCAGCGCATCGACCGGCTATTCGCCATGGTCGCTGGGATGGAGACGTCCAACAAGAATCGTGGCGGACGGGTCCTCGGCTGTCCGTTTGGAAACATCGCCGTTGAGATGAGCGCTTCGGAACCGAAGCTGGCGCGCCGGGCGGATCAGGCCTTCTGCGGTTTTGCTTCATTCATTGCCGATGCATTGAGGGAAGCGAAGAAGCGCGGTGAGATCGAGCGTGATGTGAACATCGACGAGACCGCGGATGCGATCGTCGCCTATTTCGAGGGGCTCGCTGTACTGGCAAAGACCCGTAATGATCCCGCGCTGCTGCGCCGACTCGGCCGGCACGCTGTGTTGCTCGCCAAAGGCTAGGCCAACGAGCGCACCGG
>DASYUK010000051.1:0-1701 GCA_036001325.1 Thermoanaerobaculia bacterium | reverse complement strand
CGATCAACCGAGCAACAACCTCGCCGCGTGGAGCGACCGCGCGATCCTCGGAATCAACCACATCTGGAGCGGCAGCAAGACGTTCGATCCGGAAGGTCCCATGTCGACGCTTCCGGCGATCGCCACCGCACTTCTCGGCGTGCTCGCCGGCGAATGGATCGGCGACAAACGGCGCCCGCTGATCGAGCGCGTCGTCAACCTTTTCGGATTCGGCGCTCTCGGACTCACAATCGGATGGTTCTGGGGCGGACTCTTCCCGATCAACAAGAGTCTCTGGACCAGCTCATACGTGGTCTTCACCGCGGGCTTCGCATGCGTCGTTCTGGCGACGTGCCTCTGGCTGATCGATCTCCGCGGATATCGCGGCTGGACAAAACCGTTCGTGATCTACGGAGTGAACCCGCTCGTCGCCTTCATCGGCTCGGGACTGATGGCGCGGCTCTTCGGATCGCTCATCAAGGTAAACGTCGGCGGCACTCCGACGTCTCTTAATGAGGCCAGCTACAAGCTCTTTTTCGAACCATACTTCGAGCCGCGCTTCGCGTCGTTGTTGTGGGCGATCGCGTTCGTGACGCTCTGGCTGGGAATCCTCGCCATTTTCCACAGACGGCGGTGGATCCTGAAGGTGTAAATCCTTCGTAAACAGCCGAATCAAAGACTTTCCTTGGTTATGATATGCACATGCGCTCGATCACCTTTTCTGTCCTTGCTCTCTCCATGGTTTCTTCGCTTTCGGCCCAGCAGTGGCACCAGGCCACGCCGCTCGACCAGCTCCTGAAGCAGGTCCACGCTCGCCATCATCTCGTTGCGGAGATGGACGCCTTGCCGGCGAAAGTTCCTGACGGATTCAACGCCGCCGCGGTGAAGGCGTTCACGATTACCGCCCATCAGTTCGACTTCGACATCAATCCTTCACCGTTCGTGGTGAACGTGGGTGACTCGGTGACGCTCGATGTCACTTCGAGCGACGTCACGCACGGATTCTTCCTCGAGCACTACATGAGCAACGACGTGACGATGAACAAAGGGCAGCATCGTACGATCACATTTGTGGCGAACACGCCCGGCATCTTTACGTATGCGTGCACGGTGTCGACTTGTGGCGACGGCCACGGCGATATGGTCGGCGACATGGTCGTTCAGGCCGCGGCCGCTGCGCCGGCGATCAGCTCGTTCACTCCGACGAGCGGCACGACGGCCGGCGGAACGGTCGTCGCGATCAGCGGCTCGAACTTCCAGAACGGCGCATCGGTGAAGTTCGGCGACACGACCGCCGTCAGCGTGACCGTGAATAGCTCGTCGAGCATCAGCGCAATGTCGCCGGCACGCAGCGCGGGCGATGTGGCGATCACGGTCACGAATCCCGACGGCCAGAGCGCGATGTTCGGCACATTCACCTATACGCTTCCTGGCCCGGCGATCACGTCCATCGTACCGTCGACCGGATCGACGGCGGGCGGCACTCCGATCACGATCAACGGAACGAACTTCGTCGCGGGCCTAGCGGCGACCATCGGCAGCGCACCGGCAATCATCACCACCGTGAACAGCTCCGCGATCTTCGCCACGACGCCGATGGGGCCGTTCGACATCGTCTCGAGTGCGCCGCGTGACGTCGTCGTCACGAATCCCGACGGCCGGTCGGTGACACGCAGTGGCGGATTCACGTACACACTGCCCGCACCGTCGATCGCATCGATC
>DASYUK010000050.1:0-3375 GCA_036001325.1 Thermoanaerobaculia bacterium | reverse complement strand
GGCGGTGGCGGTAGTGCTTCCGCCATCGCCTTGCTCGGTGCGGTCGGAGCGTTGCTCTTCGCCGCATCGATCAGCTCTTCGACTTTGTGAATGAGACTCTGCGACTCGAACGGCTTCGTGACCACGGCATCGCAGCCGGCTTTGTCCGCACGATCGGGATCGAATGGCTCAAAGGTTCCGGTCAGCAGAATGACGGGAATCGTTCGATAGTCGGGATGCGACTTCACGAACTCGCAGACTTCGTAGCCGTTCTTCTCCGGCATGATGATGTCGGAGAGGATGATGTCGGGCCGCATTTCGGAGAGTTTCTGGATGGCCTTGGCCCCGTTGTTGACGGCAGTCACCTCGTAATCGCCGTCGGAAAACGTGAGCTCGACGACTTTCTGTATGGTGATACTGTCATCCGCGAGAAGGATTTTCTTCGCCATGGATCGGTGCTCCCTGTTTCAAAGCAACGTACCACGTTAGTTACGGCGGGACAAGAGATTACGTCATGTCGACGCCGTTTCTGATCTTCGGTCATCGCGGTAGTCCGAAGCGCTTCCCCGAGAACACCTTGGCGTCTTTCGACGAGGCCCTTCGCGCGGGAGCGGACGGCTTCGAAACCGATCTCCGGCTGCTTTCCGATGGAACAGCGATTCTCTATCACGATGACGAACTGGGAGAGCGTGACATCGAGTCGTTGAGCGCGGCGGATCTGCGCGCCGAACATCTCAGCGCTCTCGCACCATACGCAGAGCGGACGACAATGGTCCTCGAAGTGAAGCGGAGCAAGTGGGAAGACGAGTTGTTGAAGCACGTCGGCACGTGGCCGAATGTGATCATCGCTTCGTTCGACCACTCGATCATCGCTGAGCTGCATCGCCGCGGCGTCTCGATGGCGCTCGGCATCACCACCCACGGCACGATCGTCGACATCGCCGATTACGCCGCACGCCTCGGCATTACGTGGTGCTTCCCGTCATACCGCTACGTCGATCGGGAAATGGTTGCGTCGCTTCACGAGCGCGGTATCCGCGTGATCCCGTGGACGCCGAATCGCGGTCGCGAGTGGGAGGCGCTTCGCGCGGTCGGATGTGATGGCGTGATTACCGATGTTCCGCACGAGGCCGTGCGCTGGCGCGCGCAAGCCTGATATACACTTCTCACACAAGCACCAGCACCATGGGAGGGGCGGACAATGAAGACCTGGGAATACAAGATCATCAACGTCCGGTCTGAGAACTACTCGATGGATCCGCGCCGCGCCGAAGAGCTCAACCGCCTCGGCGATGAAGGTTGGGAGCTGGTCAGTATCACTTCGATCAATTTCAAGACCGGCGCCACCGACCACATCGGCATGGTGTTCAAGCGCGAGAAGGCGGTCTCTTGAGGGATGAGGGATGAAGGATGAAGGATGAAGGATGAAGGTATCGAATTGAGAATTGCGAATTAAGAATTTCGAATTAAGAATTCTTCATTCTTCATTCGAAATTCATAGCTGTCGATTCATCCTCATCCCTCATCCCTCATCCCTCATCCTTCATCCTTCATCCTTTCTTTGGTATGTTCCGCCGCCTGTGACCCCCACCCGCCCCTTTCTGATCCTCATCGTCCTCGACGGCTTCGGCTGCCGCAAAGAAAAAGAGTGGAACGCGATCGCGCAGGCTGATACGCCGCAGTTCGATCGACTATTTCGCGAATCGCCCTGGACCACGCTCGAGGCGTCGGGACTCGCTGTCGGACTGCCCGCCGGTCAGATGGGAAATTCCGAGGTGGGGCATTTGAACATCGGGGCGGGGAGGGTGGTGGATCAGGACATCGTTCGCATCAGCAAATCGATCGAGCGACATGAGCTCGAGACGAACGATGTCTTCGTCGATGCGGTGAGGGGCGCGCCGGCGCTTCATTTCGTCGGACTGCTGTCCGACGGCGGCGTGCATTCACTGCAGGAACATCTGCACGGCCTCATCGCCGCGGCGATCAAGGTCGGCGCGAAGAATGTCTATATACACGCGATCCTCGATGGGCGCGACACTCCGCCGAAATCCGCCGAGAAGTATTTGCGCGATCTTGTCGACTTCATCAAAGACAAGCCGCAGGCACATCTATCGACGATCATCGGCCGCTACTACACGATGGATCGCGACAAGCGATGGGAGCGCGTGCAGCGCGGATACGATCTGATGACTGTCGGCGTCGGCGCGCAGAGCAAAGATCCGCTCGAAACGGTGCGCCGCTTCTACGACCAGAATGTCACCGACGAGTTCATGGAGCCGATCGCGGTCCTCGATGATCGCGGCGCACACCTCGGCAGGATCGAAGACGGCGAGGCGCTGCTCTTCTTTAACTTTCGCGCGGACCGCATGCGGCAGATCGTCACCGCGTTCAAGGACGACGACTTCAACGGCTTCAAACGAACCGTGCATCCGAAAGCGAAGATCCTGACGATGAATCGCTATCACCAGGACTTCAATCTCCCGGTCGTCTATCCGCCACAACCGGTGAAGAACCACCTTGGCGAGGTGCTATCGAACGCGGGGCTCAAGCAGCTCCGCATCGCCGAGACGGAGAAGTACGCGCATGTGACGTTCTTTTTCAACGGCGGATCCGACACGCAGTTCCCAGGCGAAGAGCGCGTACTCGTTCCATCGCCGAAAGTGGCGACGTACGATCTCAAGCCGGAGATGTCGCTGCCCGAGCTTTCGGATCGCGTCGTGCAGGAGATCGGCGGGAAGAAATACGACGTGATCGTGCTGAACATCGCCAATCCCGACATGGTCGGACACACCGGCGTGATGAAGGCGGCGGTGGAGGCGGTCCATGACACCGACGTCGCCGTCGGAAAGATTCTCGACGCTGCGGCGAAGGTCGACGGCGTCACCGTCATCACCGCCGATCATGGCAATTGCGAGCTGATGTTCGATCAGGCCACGAACCAACCGCACACTGCGCATACGACGAATCCCGTTCCGCTGATCCTCGCCGATCCGAAGAAGCGCTTCGGCGCGTTGCGCGATGGCGGCGCGCTGGAGAATGTCGCGCCGACGATCCTCGCCATCCTCGGCATCGATCAGCCGAAGGAGATGACCGCCGAGAGTCTGCTCGTTCGGAATCGCGTCCCGGTCTCATCGTGACCGAGCAGTTGATCCTCGTGCGCCACGGCGAGACGACGCACAACGTCGAAGGAATCGCGCAAGGTTGGGGAGATAGTGAGCTGTCCGATCGCGGACGCGATCAAACGATCCGGCTGGCGCAGCGGCTGAAGAGCTTCGCGCCCGACGCGATCTTCTCATCGCCACTGAAGCGAGCGCTGACGACAGCGCAGACGATCGCCGAAGTGACCGCGCTCGACGTTCGCATCATCGACGAGCTTCGCGAGATGAACTACGGGCG
>DASYUK010000049.1:0-4592 GCA_036001325.1 Thermoanaerobaculia bacterium | reverse complement strand
GGGCGCCGAAGTGCGCCACGTCGCCGCGTTGCTGCGTGCGCGCGCCCTCCAGAGCGCGATCTTCAACAGCGCGCACTTCTCGAGCATTGCGACGGACGCCGCGGGGGTGATCCAGATCTTCAACGTCGGCGCCGAGCGGATGCTCGGCTACACGGCCGCCGAAGTGATGAACACGATTACGCCGGCCGACATTTCCGATCCGCAGGAAGTGGTCGCGCGCGCCACGGCGTTGAGCCTCGAATTCGCCACGTCGATCGCGCCGGGGTTCGAAGCCCTCCTCTTCAAGGCCTCGCGCGGCATCGAGGACATCTACGAGCTGACCTACTTCCGCAAGGATGGGAGCCGGGTCCCGGCGGTGGTGTCCGTCACGGCGCTGCGCGACGCGCAGGACGCCATCATCGGCTACCTGCTGATCGGGACCGACAACACCGCGCGCAAGCAGGCGGAAGAGGCGCTGCTCAAGGCGGGGGCCCTGCAGAGCGCGATTTTCAACAGCGCCAATTTCTCGAGCATCGCCACCGACGCGAAGGGGGTCATTCAGATTTTCAACGTCGGCGCCGAGCGGATGCTGGGCTACACGGCCGCGGAAGTGATGAACAAGATCACGCCGGCCGACATCTCCGATCCGCAGGAGATGATCGCGCGCGCAGCGGCTCTCAGTCTCGAGCTGTCGGCGAACATCACGCCCGGCTTCGATGCGTTGGCATTCAAGGCGTCACGCGGCATCGAAGACATCTACGAGCTGACCTACGTCCGAAAAGACGGGACGCGTTTTCCGGCGATCGTATCGGTCACCGCACTGCGCGACGATCAGAACGAAATCATCGGATATCTGCTCATCGGCACCGATAACAGCGCGCGCAAACACGTGGAAGAAACGCTGCGCTTTACCGAGGAGAGCTTTCGCCTGATGGTGGAAAGCGTGTCCGACTACGCCATCGTCATGCTCAGTCCCGACGGCAACGTCGTGAGCTGGAATACGGGAGCGCAACGAATCAAGGGTTTCGTGGCGGAAGAGATCGTGGGGCAGCACTTCTCCCGCTTTTATCCCCCGGACGACGTCGCCAACGGCAAACCGCAGCGCGATCTCGACGTCGCCGCCGCCCTCGGGCGATTCGAAATCGAAGGCTGGCGTATGCGCAAGGACGGCTCGACGTTCTTGGCGAACGTAGTCATCACCGCGATTCGAGATCACGCCGGCGAGCTGCGCGGCTTCGCCAAGCTGACGCGCGACCTCACCGAGCGACAGCGGATCGAGACCGAGATGACCAACGCCAAGGCCACGGCCGAGAAAGCCAACCTGGCGAAATCCGATTTCCTCTCCAGCATGAGCCACGAGCTCCGCTCGCCGCTCAACGCAATCCTCGGCTTCGCTCAGTTGATGGATTCCGATTCACCGGCTCCGACCGATTCCCAGAAAGAGAGCATCGTCCAGATTCTCAATGCCGGCTGGTATCTGCTCGATCTGATCAATGAGATCCTCGATCTCGCGGTCATCGAGTCGGGGAAGCTCTCCATGTCGCAGGAATCGGTCTCCGTGGCTGAAGTCATGCTCGAGTGTCAGGCCATGATCGAGCCTCAGGCGCAGAGACGTGGCATCCGCATGACGTTTCCACGGTTCGACGTCCCTGTCTCGGTCCACGCGGACCGCACCCGGCTGAAGCAGGTTCTCATCAATCTTCTTTCCAATGCGATCAAATACAACGCGATCGGAGGAACGGTGGTCGTCGACTGCTGCGGCGAGAACACTCCGGGACGGGTCCGCATCAGCGTTACGGACACGGGGGCCGGACTCGCTTCGGAACAGATGGCCCAGCTCTTCCAGCCGTTCAACCGTCTGGGACAGGAGGCGAATGCCGAACAAGGAACCGGCATCGGCCTGGTGGTGAGCAAGCGCCTGATCGAGCTCATGGATGGCGTCGTCGGCGTCGAAAGCAAGGTGGGCGTTGGCAGTGTCTTCTGGATCGAAGTGAATTCGACATCGAACCTGCCCACTGTGAAATCCGATCAAGCCGCAGTCGCACCGACGCTCCTCGCCGTCGCAGCGGTGCGCACGCTGCTCTATGTCGAAGACAACCCGGCGAACCTCAGGCTCGTCGAGCGACTCATCGCCCGGCGGCCCGACATGCGCCTCCTGACTGCAATCGATGGCGTGACCGGCGTCGATCTCACGCGCTCGGCGAAACCGGAAGTGATCCTCATGGATATCAATCTGCCGGGGATCAGCGGCATCGAGGCACTGAAGATTCTCCGGGGCGATCCGGCCACTGCCCACATCCCGGTCATTGCTCTCAGCGCCAATGCGGTCCCGCGCGACGTCCAGAAGGGCCTCGAAGCAGGTTTCTTCCGTTATCTGACCAAACCGATCAAGGTCGCTGAGTTCATGGAGACGCTGAGCGCGGCGCTGGATTTCGTCGACAAAGGTGCCGGTGTGAACTGATGGACAGCAGGATCCTGATCGTCGACGATCAGCAGTCGAACGTCCGCCTTCTGGAGCACACGCTCCGCCGTGGCGGCTTCGCTTCAATCACGTCGACGACGGATTCTCGTGCGGTGACTGCGCTGCACCGCGATCACCACTACGACCTGATTCTTCTCGATCTCGTGATGCCGGGAATGGACGGATTTCAAGTGATGGAAGGCCTGGCCGAAATCGAAGAGGGTGGCGACTTGCCGGTTCTGGTCATGAGCGCTGACCCGCGTCATGAGGTTCGCGCCCTGCAGGCCGGGGCGAGGGGTTTCATGAACAAGCCATTCGTTCTGACCGAGGTGGTGACGTGCGTTTCGAGTCTGCTCGGCAAGAAAAGGATTGCTGCAATATGAGTAGCGAGTCGTTTTGTGCGGTGCAGTTCCGATTCCAGCGCCGCAACGACGCCTCCGCGGCCGAGCAGGAAGCGGAAGCTCATCTCGGCCACAGCCATCCGAACGTCCCTGCCGTCAGCAGTGCATAGATCAACCCGTCGATCGTCGCCTTGATCGTCATGCTCCACGCGCGCCAGTACCAGATCGACATCTGCCACAGCGCCGTCCTGTCATGACAATCTCCTGTGACTGGGGAGCGGCGCTAGCTTATCGCTCGACGGGTCCTCGGGCCTCGGTTTAGAGACGGGCGGGGGAAGCGAGGACCGAAGACCGAGGACCGAGGACATGGTGTATGCTCTCGCCGATGTTCGCTCCTGCCCTGACCTGCATCTGTATTTGCGCCGATGCCGGCGCGGGTGGGAGACTGCCGATCGTTTAGTTTTTTCTCAACATTCGAATTTGGTTTTCTCGACCCGCAACGGTGCTTCCGAAGCGGGTCGTTTTGTTTCTGATGACCACAACTGTTTTCTCGCCGCCATCGCTTCTCGAGTTGATTGGGAACACACCGCTGATCCGCGTGGGGGAGTTGTACGCGAAGGCGGAATTCGCGAATCCGAGCGGCTCGGTGAAGGACCGCGCCGCCGCGCGCATCATCGATGAAGGAGAGCGGAGCGGCCGGCTGCGTCATGGGAAAGTCATCCTCGATGCCACCTCTGGAAATGCCGGCATCGCCTACGCGATGATCGGCGCGGCGCGCGACTATCGCGTGCGGCTCTGCATTCCCGCGAACGCGAACGCCGAACGAAAGAAACTGCTTCAGGCTTACGGCGCGGAGCTGGTGTTCACCGATCCGATGGAGGGGGCGGACGGTGCGGTCGCCGAAGCACGCCGGATTCTCGCCGCCGATCCTTCGCGCTACTTCTACGCCGACCAGTACAACAATCCGGCGAACTGGCGCGCGCACTACGACACGACCGGGCTGGAGATCCTCGCGCAGACGGAAGGTCGCGTCACGCACTTCGTCGCCGGGATCGGCACGAGCGGCACGTTTGTCGGAACGGGACGTCGTCTGCGCGAGCACAATCGGAACGTGCGGCTGATCGCCGTGCAGCCCGACTCGCCGCTGCATGGTGTCGAAGGGCTGAAGCATCTCGCCTCCGCTTCGCTGCCCGGAATCTACGATCCGGCGGTCGTCGATGAAACGATCACGATCTCGACCGAGGAGGCGCAGGCGACGGTGCGACGACTCGCGCGCGAAGAAGGATTGCTCGTGGGAGTCTCCAGCGGCGCCAACGTCGCCGCGGCTCGCCGCGTCGTGTCGCGGATTTCGGAGGGCGTCGTCGTCACGATCCTCTGTGACGGCGGTCAGCGATATCTGTCGGAGCGTTTCTGGGAGGAAGGATGAAGGATGAATCTATCGAAGGACATTGCTGACTCGATTGCGCGTTTTGCGCGCGACACCTATCCGTACGAGTGCTGCGGCGCGCTCCTCGGAACCGGAGCGACGGTCATCCATGCGATGCCGCTGACGAACAGCAGCGATGAGCCGAAGGAGCGCCGCTTCCGCATCCGGCCGCAGGATTACCAACGCGTCGAGATGCGCGCGGAGCAGGAAAAGCTCGAGCTGCTCGGCTTCTACCATTCGCATCCGAATCATCCGGCACTCCCGTCGGCGTATGACCTCGAGCATGCCTGGCCCAATTTGATTTACGCGATCGTCTCCATCGATTCGAGAGCGCTCGGCGAGCTGACAGCGTGGCTGCTCAGCGAAGACCGATCGCGATTCGAGC
>DASYUK010000048.1:0-2153 GCA_036001325.1 Thermoanaerobaculia bacterium | reverse complement strand
ATCTCGACGAATTTCCCTACGGCGACCCGGGAAACGGGGACGGGCGTCATCATCGGAACGCTGCAGTACATGAGTCCGGAGCAGAAGAGCGGCGGCCGTGTCGATCACCGCTCCGACATCTTCAGCCTCGGCGTCGTCATGTCCGAGATGATGCCCGATCCCCCTTCCGCGCTGCGGCGCATCATGCAGAAGTGCATGGAGAAGGATCCTGAGCGGAGATATCAGTCCGCTCGCGAGCTTCTCAACGATCTCGATGCGGTGGGGAAACGACGATTGCCGCTGGTCGCGTCTCTTGTAGCGATCGCGATCATCGCGGTTGTCGCCGCAGCATTTCTTCTGACGCGGCGTACCCCGTCAACGCCGATAACGATTCCGGCGCAGCGCCCGACGAATCGATCCGTGGCGGTGCTTCCGTTCGTGAACATGTCCGCCGATACGTCGAATGCGTTCATCGCCGACGGGATGACCGAGGAGATCATCAACGCGCTGGCTCAGGTGCCGTCGCTGCATGTGGTGTCCCGAACGTCGTCGTTCGCATTCAAAGGTCAAAACGCGGATATTCGAACGATCGGCAGCAAGCTCGGCGTCACCTCGGTCGTCGAAGGAAGCGTGCAGCGCGCCGGCGATCGATTGCGCGTGACCGCGCAGTTGATCAACGTCGACAACGGCTATCACCTCTGGTCCGAGCACTATGACCGCAATGTCGACGATATTTTCGCCGTCCAGGACGAAATCGCTCGCGCTGTTGCCGCTGCACTTCGTGCGCGCGTGGGATCGACGGTCGTGCAGGCGCCCACGAGGGATCTCGTTGCTTACGAAGCGTATCTGAAGGGGCGACAAGCGGCGGGAGTCTGGACGCGGCAGAGTTTCGATCGCGCGCTCGCGAACTACCGTCAGGCCATCGATCGCGATCCGTCTTTCGCAGCCGCCTACGCCGGCCTGGCCGAGCTGTATTCATTGATGGACCATCGTGCCGGGCTGACGACTCTTCCGACATCCGAGACCTATCGCCTGGCCATCGAAGCGGCGCAGAAATCGTTGTCGATCGATCCCGGTTCTGCCGAGGCTCATGGTGCTCTCGGACACATCTACATGCACCTCGGACGTTTTGCCGAGGCGGACGAGCACCTGCGGCGTTCACTCGCGCTGAACCCGAGCTCGGCGATGAGCCATGCCTGGTTCGCGGTGCTGCGTCGAGCTCAACTGCGATGCGACGAAGCGGCGGCAGAGCTATCAACCGCGCTACAACTCGATCCGTTGAACGTGCTCATCTCGTCAGTCGGAGCCGCGAACTTTTTGCTTTGCGGCGATTACGAACATTCCGCCGCTGAGGCCCGCCGCGGACTTCAGAATGATCCCGAAAACGGCGATCTGCTGATCGCAATCGGTCGAGCAGAGATGCTGCAGGACCACTACGATGCAGCCCGCCGCGCTCTCGATGACGCCGAGCGAGTCGCGGAACGGGGCTCGTCAGTCGAGGAGCATCGAGCGCTTCTGCTCATCCTGGAAGGAAAGACGCGCGAAGGATTGGCCGAGCTTCACCGGATCGAGCGGGAGAAGAAAGCTCCCGGTCCGGAGTTCATCGCCCGCGCGTATGCAGCGGCCGGCGACATCGACGACGCCTTGCGTTGGCTGGAGCGGCTCATCCGTGAACGTCCGAACTATGCACGAATCTCGATCGATTTGCCTCCTCATCCGGCGTTCGCTGCGCTGAGGAAGGATCCGCGTTACATCGCATTGCGGCGGCAACTGGGGCTGCCGGACTAGGAAGGATCATCGACCTATGCGCACGATCATCACGCTTCTTCTTCTCGTCGCCGCCGAGATCGGCGGCGCCACACCGGTCATCGACCAGACCATCGCCACGCTCATGCGCGTCCAGACGTTCGAGCAGGTGGCGATCTCGCCCGACGGATCGAAGGTCGCTTATGTGAAGAAGATCAATGACGAAACGACCGTCTACATCGGTTCTGATCGAGTCGTGCCGCCTTCCCGGCGGCCTTCCAAGCCCACCGAGGAGTCTGACGTGGCGTGGTCACCCGACAGCGCGCAGCTCGCGTTCGTATCCGATCAACAGCTCTACGTCGGCAATCGCGCGATCACGAGCGCGAGAGGCGCGTTCTCGATGCCGAAGTGGTCTCCTGATGGAAAGT
>DASYUK010000047.1:0-6890 GCA_036001325.1 Thermoanaerobaculia bacterium | reverse complement strand
GTTCCAGAAGTTCCTTCTCCCATCGGGAGAAGGTGGCCCGAAGGGCCGGATGAGGGGCGTGCCAAATCGCGAGAGGTGCGCCCCTCACCCGGCGCTTCGCGCCACCCTCTCCCGGCGGGAGAGGGAACTGCTACCTAACTAACAACTACCGACTACCTCCGGAAGAGATTTTTCAAAATGAAGATCGCATTGGCCGGCCGCTCGGCGAGGCGTCGCATCAGGTACGGATACCATTCCGTACCGAAAGGGATGTACACACGCATGCGCCATCCGTCGTGCACGAGCTTCTGCTGCAGATCGCGGCGGATGCCATACAGCATCTGAAACTCGAACGAATCGGGGGCGATCTTCTCGCTGCGCGCGAACGCGATCGTCGCGTCGATCATCTTCGGATCGTGCGTGGCGATGCCGTGATAGGTCCCGCTCTTGAGCATGATCTTCATCAGCTTGACGAAGTTCGCATCGACGTCCGCTTTCGCCTGAAACGCGACCTCCGGCGGCTCTTTGTAAGCGCCTTTGCAGAGGCGGATGCGGATGTGCTCCGCGCAGAGCTCCTCGACGTCGCGTTCGCTGCGGTGAAGGTAAGACTGAATGACGGCGCCGACGCGGCCGGCGTTCTCCGGCCGGCGGTGCAGCTCGCGCACGACGTCGAGCGTCTTCTGCGTGTACGCCGATCCCTCCATGTCGATGCGCACGAAGCTGCCGCGCCGCTCCGCATGAGCGACGAGCTCGTTGACGATGTTGCGCGCGAGCGTCTCATCGACATCGAGACCCATGTGCGTCAGCTTGAGGCTGACGTTCGCGTTGAGCCTCCGCATCTCGATCTCATCGAGCAGATCGTGATAGAGCGCCGCACTCTGTTTCGCCTCTTCGACCTTGTGCACGTTCTCGCCGAGGTTGTCGACACTCACGCTCATGCCGTGGGCATTGGTGGCGGCGGTGGCCTCGAGCGCTTCGGCGACGGTCGTGCCGGCGACGAACCGGCTGGAGAGGCGGCGACCGATCGCCGAGAGCTCCGCGATCGCGCGCAGCACACGGCTCTCGGAGAGAAAGATGAACAATGCTCGGAACATCAAGTCGCTTTCGCCACCGAGACGGCGCACACACGCGAGGCGCCCTTGCGCCGCAGCTCCGATGCGCAGGCGCGAAACGTCTCTCCAGTCGTGCAGATGTCGTCGACGAGGAGAAGCGACATGCTGTCGACGCGCGGCGAAGCGCGGAAGGCGCCGCGAACGTTCTCCGCCCGCGAGCCGCGGGAGAGAGTCGACTGCGTCGCGGTCTCATGCGCTTTCGACAGGAGTCGCGCGTCGCAAGGGATGCCTGTCCGCTTCGCCAACGCCGCAGCCAGGAGCTGTGCCTGGTTGTAGCCACGACGGCGCTCCCGAGTCCAGTGCATCGGCACCGGCACGATGGCGTCGAACTCGACATCGCGCACGACTTCGCGCATGAGCGACGCGAGCGGCGCATCGAGAAAATCGTGGCGCTCGAATTTGAATGCATGGAGCAGGCGTTCGAGTCCGCCGCTGTATTCGCCCCAGGCATCGCACCATTCGACCGGCAGCGGATCGGCGCTGCAGGTGATGCAGATGTCGGAATCGGGCAACGGCAGCGCGCACGACCGGCATTTTCCCGACGCGATCCGCGGCAGCAACGACCAGCAAGACGCGCAGCAGGAAGCCACGCGATCGCGCCACGGAAGCTCGCCGCCGCAGACGATGCACCACGACGGCAGAACGATTCGCAGCGCTTCACGTCCAATCATCGACAGCGTGCTGCTCAGCATCGCGCGAGATTGTACGTGAAGGAGTTGTGAGCAATGTACCCATCGCTTATAGTGCCGGCCATGAGAAAAGGCGTCTTTCTGCTGGCGATTTCGCTCATCTCGGCCGGTTCCGCGCTCGCGCAGACGACCGAGTTCGGCGCGCTCTTCGGCGGAAGCAAGCGTGTCATCAAGCACCATGATCCCGCGCCCGGAACGGAGCTGCGGAACCCCGGTTTCAGCTTCACGAACTCCGCGGTCGATCTTTACTATGCGATCCAGGTCGACCCCGGAACGATGTTCAAAGTGCAGGTCGGCCGCATCGATAGCCCCATCGGCATCCGCGAGACGACATCAACGGGCAACGTCGTGCGACGCGATGTCGATGGCGAGGTGCAGCACGTCGAGGGGATCATCGAATATCGTTTCTCGGAACCGATGGGCTCGACGGGACTCTTCGCCGGCATCGGCTTCTATCGGCAGCAGGCAAGCGGTTTCAATTCGACCACCGACTATGGATTCCCCATCGGCGTGAGCGCCGATTTCCCGATCACGAGGCGCTACGGATTCATTACGGCGGCGACGATGCACTTCACGAATGCTGATTTTCGTCCGCGATATCTGACGATCTCGGGTGGATTGAGGCTTGGATTCTGATGCGCCCGCTAAGCTCTTGGCTGTCGGCTGTCGGCTCTCAGCTCTCGGGAAAGGCGGACAGCCGAGAGCCGACAGCCGAGAGCCGTCAGCTAGCATGCCACTTGCTCCTTCTCATGCCGGAAGGAGACAGCATGGCTGAAGAACAAAATAGGAATGTCCGCGACGTCATGACCGCCAATCCGAAGACGGTGACGGAAAAAGATAGCGTGCTCGACGTTGCGCGCATCATGCGTGATCAGGACACCGGCGTCGTCCCGGTCGTCGACGGGAAGAAGATCATCGGTATGGTGACCGACCGCGACATCGTCGTCCGCGCGATCGCCGACGGCAAGGACATCAAGAACGTGCGCGTCAACGACGTGATGTCCAAGCAGGTGCGGACAGTCAGCGAGGACGCGTCGGTGCACGAGGTGTTCGACGTGATGAGCGGCGCACAGATCCGCCGCGTGCCCGTGGTCAACCGGAACAACGAGATCGTCGGGATCGTCTCGATGAAAGATCTCGCCACGGAAACGAAAGAGACGAACAAGGTCGGAAAGGCCGTCGAAGAGATCAGCGAGGGACCGGCGAACAACTAGAGGTCGTGGGTCGTGGGTCGTAGGTCGTAGGTACCGGGGGCATTCGCGTTCTTGCGCTGCTGTCCCCGGCACCCACGACCTACGACCTGCTTTTAGCTGCTACCATCCGCGCTCATGCGCCGTCTCGCAGTAGCACTCTTTCTCCTCCTCGCCCTGCCGCTGTCCGCGGCGACCAAGAAGAGCACAGCCCCGCGCTCGATCACTGTCGACACGCATGCCGACACGCCGAGCGAGTACCTGGCTCACCCGTTTAACCTCGCGGTTCGTAACTCGACCGGAATGTTCGATTACGTCCGCATGAAGGAAGGCGGACTCGATGCCGAATTCTTCGCCGCCTACGTTCCGGCGAAGTACGCGAACAACGGCGCAGCCGCGTACTGCATGAAGATCATGGAGACCATCCACGAGATGGTCGACAACTATCCGCAGTGGGTGCGTTTCGCCGCATCGACTTCCGACATCGAGAAGACCGTGCACAACGGAAGGCGCGCGATTCTGATCGGCATCGAAGGCGGCCACGCCATCGAAGACGCGCTCGATCTGCTCCGCGCGTTCTATCGTTTCGGCGCGCGCTACATGACGCTCACTCACACGAACTCCAACAATTGGGCCGACTCCTCCGGCGATGAGCCGAAGCACAACGGCCTCACCCAGTTCGGCCGCGACGTCGTCCGCGAAATGAACCGCCTCGGCATGCTCGTCGATATCTCGCATGTGAGCGACAAGACCTTCTACGACACGATCGACACGACGAAGGCGCCGGTGATCGCGTCGCACTCCTCCGCCCGTGCGCTCGCCGAGCACAAGCGCAATATGACCGACGACATGCTGCGCGCGCTGTCGAAGAACAACGGCGTGGTCATGGTCAACTTCTATCCCGTCTTTCTGTCGACGGAGGCCGCGCAGGCCGCGGTCGAGCGCGACAAGCGCCTGGAGCCGCAGATCGACGCATTGAAGAAGCAGTACGGCGAAGACACACCCGAGTATGAAAAGGCGCGCAAGCAACTCATGGGCGCGAATCCGCTGCCGAAGGTGCCGTGGATGCGCATCGTCGATCACATCGATCACATCGTGAAGGTCGCGGGAGTCGATCATGTTGGGCTGGGATCGGATTTCGACGGCATCAGCATCACGCCGGTGGGGATGGAGGACGTCAGCGACATTCCGAAGATCCGCGCGGAGCTGAAGCGCCGCGGCTACTCGGATGCTGATGTCCGCAAGATCATGGGCGAAAACTTCATGCGCGTATTCGCCGCCGTCGAGCGGATCGCCCGCGAGATGCAGAAGCAGCCGGCCGCGGCGGCGGAATGATCGTGCCGCACGCAGCCGTTTCCGATCTCGCATGAAGAAAACCTTGATCCTTCTGGCGGCGCTCGTCGCCGCAACGGTCAGCTTCGCCCAGGAGCAGAAACCGGCCGAGACGAAGCTCGACGAGAAGAGCGAGCAACTCGTCCGTCAGGCGATCCCTCTCTGTGCGGAGATGAAGTTCACGCGGGCCGAGCTCGCGGACAAACTTCCCACGGGTTTCTCCGGCAGCATCATCCGCGTGGACAGCCCGCGCGCCGCGTGCCAGGGTCAGTATCTGTTCGCCACCGCTCCGTCGGGCGATTTCTATATCGGCCTGCCGTGGATGCTCGGTGATGCCGAAGGGAAGACTCTGGAAGCGAAGTTGAAGACATTCGCCTGGTCGCGAATGCAGGAGAACTTCGAGCCGGTCCTCGATCGTCAGCGAACGCGGAACGGCCTTCTCCGCGTCACGATGCTGGAGATGACCGAGCACGGAAAAGTGCCGATCGAAGGGGAGATCGATGTCGACGGCAAAGTGTTTTTCGTCGGCCACTTTCATGTGGTCAACAGCGATCTCGCCGCGGCACGGCTCAAGGCGTTCGAGCCGCTGCTCGCGACAGCGCCGGCGCGCGGCGCGGCGAAGCCGGACGTCACGGTGGTCGAGTTCTCCGACTTCGAGTGCCCGTCGTGCAAGCACGCGTCGATATACCTCGATCCGATCATGGAGAAATATGGCGATCGCGTGCGCTACATCCGCTACGACCTGCCGTTGCTGTCGGCGCATCCGTGGGCGTTCGCCGCTGCGGCAGCCGGGCGCGCGATCTACAAACAGAAACCGGCCGCGTTCTGGGATTTCAAGAAGCAGATCTACGAGAACCAGGACAAGTTGTCGGCGTTCACGCTCGATGACTTCGCGCGCGGCTTCGCCCAGGATCACGACCTCGACATGAAGCAGTACGACGCGGACATCGCTTCCGAGGCGGTACGCGACGAACTGATCAGGGCCGTCGGCGCCGCGTTCTCGAACGATGTCCGCGCGACGCCGACATACATGATCAACGGCGTCTTCGTCGATGCAGGAGATGAAGGGAAGGCCCTCGAGCCCTACATCGCCTCGGTTCTGAAGAAGTAAGTCAATGCCCTCTCCCACCGGGAGAGGGCGGTGCGAAGCACCGGGTGAGGGGCGCCCTCATCCGGCCCTTCGCTCCGCTCAGGGCCACCTTCTCCCGCGGGGAGAAGGTTCTAACTGCGCCGTTTCTTCGACGGCGATTTCTTTCCGCGCGAGGTTGCCGCCGTCTTCGCCGAGGTCCGCGGACGCTCTTCAGCACCCGCGCGGCGCAGAGCGATGGCGAGAAGCGATGCGCCCACCAGAACGCCGGCCGCCCCTCCGATCACCTTTCCGGGATTCTGGCGCGCGTAATCGCGAGCGTTCTCGATCTGCTCGGAGAGATACTCCTGGGCTTTGTCGACAGACTCGCGCACATCCATCTTGTTGATGGCGCCGCGCAGGCGCTCGACGCGTGCGCTGCTGAGGCCGAAGCGTTCCAGCGCCTCGAAAAGTACACCCTCCGACTCCCCCTCCGATGCCGCGCCGCGACCGCGCGCTTCCTTGAGGCTCTCGTTGAGATAACGGCGATCCTCGTCAGCGAGCGAGAGCGATCCTCTTCCCCGCTTTGATCCTGAGCTTCCACGTGTGGCCATGAACTTCCTCCTGCTTTCCACCGTTCAAACAGCGAGCCAGACGATATCAAGAAACGCTTTCAACATACGTCCGGTCATTCCCCAAATCTCGTATTGCTGATACGGGTAGTAGTACGCGGGATATTTGCGATCTTTGAACGAGACGTAGCGCACTTCCGGCGTGGCCGGATCGAGCAGCGCATCGATCGGTACCTCGAACACTTCAACCACTTCGCTCTCCTGCACGACGTAATCGATCGGCTCGTGAATGACGCCGACGAAGGGCGCCACGAGAAATCCGCTGTTCGTGATGAGGTCGTCGAGCCGGCCGATCAGCTCGACATTTGAGGCCGGAATGCCCACCTCCTCCTCCGCCTCGCGGATCGCGGTGTCGGGAAGCGCTTCTCCATTCTCAACGGCGCCTCCGGGAAAGGAGATCTGGCCGCTGTGCACGGCGAGATTCTCGGCGCGACGAGTGAAGAGGATCGACCAAGAATCGTGACCGCGGATCAGGGGGATGAGGACACAGGCGCGGCGGAGCTCGGGCGCGTCGATCTCGATCGAAACGCGCCTTTCGAGCAACACGCCCAGCCGCTGCAGCGCTGTGTCATTGAACTTCGGCTGCGGGTGTTTCATCGACGATGGGGATCCCTTCGAGGGCGTTTGTCAGCGTGATCGGTCGTTCGGCTTGCACTTCGATTGTGGTCGATTCACCTGGGTGAAGATCTTTCGGCAGCGCGATCCAGCGGTCCGTGTCCCCGAATTTCAGGATCGCGCGATAAGCGGGCTGACCATACTCGCCGGCGCGGAGGGTGGTGGCGCCGTTGTTCCGCAGCGTGATGACGGAGCCATGCGCTTCGATGGAAACGTTGGGAAACAAACTCAGTGGAGCGCCGCCGCCCTCGGCGGCGCTGACGCGCCGCTTCGCC
>DASYUK010000046.1:0-32402 GCA_036001325.1 Thermoanaerobaculia bacterium | reverse complement strand
GGGAGCAAACTGCGCGACTCTGACGCGCTTGAGTGCGCCGTCATTCACTTCAACGGCCGTTTTCGCAACACGGCTCTTGACACCTTTGATGTCGATGACGAGGCGTTCCGGAGCATTCAGTCGAAACGCCTTGTAACTGTTGATGGCACCGTCGCCGGTGATCTCGACTTCGAGGGCGGCTCCCTGACCCGCGGTCGCGACTTTTCGTACCGACTTCGCATTCGGTAGCGGCAGCGCTTCCGCGGTTACGACCGGTTCGTTCACTTCTGTGTGGAGGACAGGCGCCTCGCCTGTCGTCGCCGCTGCTGCTGGTGCTTCAAGGACAGGCGAGGGCGCCTGTCCTCCACTCGCTGGCACTGTGACGACTACGCTCTTTTCCGAAACAGACGCTTGCGGCATGACCGGCTGGGTGAGGCGGAACGTGACGCGCGTCAGCTTGCTCCCCATCTCCACAGCCTCTTCAGCGGTGAGCGAAGAAACAGGCGCAGGAAGCGTCGCCGGAATCGTCAGATCGGCGGGCCGCGTCGTTCCGGTCAGATCGATCACGAACACGTCGGGCGAAGGGCTGTAGGACGTGTAGACCGGAGTTCCGTTCGTGTGCAGCAGCACCCGCGATGAGTCGGCTTCGACCGCGGTGAGCGACATGACCGCTGCGGCCGGAGCGATCTCTGCGGCCGGCTGCGACTTTTTCGAGCGCCACAATCCCGCATAGAGGCCAGTGGCCGCCAGCAGGAGCGTAGTCGTTACCAGCAGGGTTCGCTTGCCTCTACTCATACTTCCCACCTTCATCTCACCCTCCACGCGCCCCAGCCTGCTCCCCGCGTCAGCGCTTCTGTTCCGATGGCGGAGTCAGGTCCTTCACCACCTCGCGGTACCGCTCGATACGAGTCGGATCATTGACCTCCTGCCGGAAGACCACGGCAGAGGCGGTAATGCGAATGACCTCGCCGTCGAGGACCTTGTCTCCGACGCGAATGAGGTAACCCTTGTTGTCCGGGCCACTGACCACGCCGACTGGTCCCTGCCTCGTGCGCACGATGCCGGTCAGCTTCATTTCATCGATGAGGAATCCTGGAACTCCGGGCGGACGCTGTCCCGGCTCGATTCTCGGAGCGGGTCCCACGAGCGATCGGAATGGATCGCGACGACCCTGCGGATCGTAGCGATACGTCTCGGCGCCCTGCGGCTCCTCGAGAATTTCCTCGAGCGATTGCTGGGTGGAGGTCGGTGCAGTCGTGGCCGTCGTTGCGGTTGTCGAGGTGGCCGCCGCAGCGGTCGTTGTCTTTGCCGGCGGACTTCCGCCCGGACGCGTCTGGGCCATGACCGTGGCGACGGCGGCGATGACGATCGCCAGCGACAGTAGAAACCGTCCGCTCTTCATCCGCTCCACACTCCCGCTCATGCACCACCTGCTGTACTGGCCGGCTTAGCCGCGCCACCAGGCTTTGCGGCTCCCGGCGCTCCCGCCTTCGGCTGCGCCGACGGTTCGACGTAGACAAACGTCTTGGCGACGAAGTCGGAGGTGATGGTTCTGGTCGTCTGCTGTGGCAGCGCAGTGATGTTGATCTGCTCGACGTTGATGATGCGCGAGAAGTTGCTCAGCCGATTGAACAGAATCGCCAGATCGTGATAGCGGCCGGCGACGCTGACGGAGATCGGCCACTCCGCGTAAGGATCGCCACCTTTGACCTCGGTGAGCTTCGGGAAGGTGAGCCTTTTCAAACCGAAGTCGCCCTGATCGACGAGCGATTTGATCTTCTTGATGATCTCCTCGGTGTTGCGCGTCGAGGGAAGGATGCGGCGCAGCTTCTCCAGCTCCAGCTCGAGCCGGCGCACTTCCTCGCGGAACTGCGGCAGCTTGCGCTCAGCCGCGCGACCCTGCTCGATCTTCTTGTCGAGCTCCGCGATCTGCGCTTCCGCCGCGGCGATCTGCTGCTTGATCGGCTGCACGAGATAGGAATGCACGCCGTAGATGATGGCGGCGGCGAGGATCACGCCGATGATCAGACCGACGTACCAGGGCTGTGTCTTCAGATCGAAAGCCATGGCCGTCTCCTCACCTCGCCGGCGCGCCTGTTGTCGTTCGCGCCGTTCCCGTGGTGCCTGTGGTGCCGGTCGTGCCGGTGGCGCCGGGGGTTCCGGGTGGAGCTCCAGGCGTCTTCGGCTGATACGTGAAGTTGAATCCCATGTCGAAGGTGTAGACGAGCGGCGTCGCACTCGCTTCGGCGACGTTACCGAGCTCCGGCTCCTCGAAGTAGGGATCGTTCTTGATGTTCTCGACGAAGTTGGCGATGGCGTTGGGATTCAGACCCCGACCGTTGAGCGAGATGCGGCCGCCGGAGACCTGCATCCGATCGAGCCACACCAGATCGGGCAGATCGCGGCTGATCTGATCCATGATCCGCACGGGCCCCTTCTGATTCTGCTTGAGCTGGTTGATGAGATTGATGCGGTTCTGCAGGCTGTCTTTGCGTCGCTGAAACTCTTCGACTTCCTTGATGATGCTCTCGAGTTTGTCCGCCTCGGCTTTGCGGACTTTCACTTCATCCTGTCGTCTCGCCAGCAGGCGATTGTTGATGAACCAGTAACCGGCCGCCAGCACGAGAGCGACGCCGACCAGACCGATGATGATGACGCCATTCAGATTGGTCGGACCGGTTACGGCAGCGACACCTGCCACGACCGCCGGAGCCGCGCCCGCTCCGCGAACCGCACGCCCTTCCCGCACCAAATTGATCTTGATCAAGCGTCCCCCAACTTCCGTATGGCGAGGCCGACGGCGATGGCCATACTCGGCGCAATCTCGGCCAGTTCTTCGGGGTTGAATTCGCCTTCATCGACCGTCACGTTGCGGAACGGATCCATGATCGATACCGGGAGGCTGAACTTGTCGCGCAGGATGGCGTCGAGGTTCAGGACACCCGAACCGCCGCCGGCGAGAACGATCTCATCGACGCGCTCGGAGCCCGATGTGGCCGAGAAGAAGTCGAGCGTCTTCCGGAGCTCGCCGGCGAAGTCTTCGGACACCGAGTTGAGGATCGGAATGACTTGCTGAATGGTATGTTCGCCGACCGGACGTCCGCGCTTGAGCTCTTCGGCCTGTTCGAAGGAGAGGGAGAGCTCGCGCTGGATCGCATCGGTGTACTGATTGCCGCCGAATGTGATGTCGCGCCAGAACAACGAGTTCGATCCCGACAACACATTCACATTCGTCACCGAAGCGCCGATGTTGACGAGACCGAGCACTCTCCCCTCGGTGACGTCGTTGTTCATCTCATAGCAGTTCTGCAGAGCGAACGCATCGACGTCGACGAGCACGGCCACCTTGCCGGTCTGGCTGATCACGGACGTATAGTCGTTGATCTTTTCTTTCTTCACGGCGACGAGGATCACTTCGATGTTGTCGCCACCGCCGGTGGAGAGCGGAACGTAGTCGAGGTTGACGTCGTTGATGTCGAACGGAATGTACTGCTCCGCTTCCCACTGGATCGATTCAGCGAGTTCTTCCGGCGACATCGCCGGCAGCGAGATCTTCTTGATGATGACGGAGTGGCCCGACAGCGAGGTCGCGTAATTGGAATTCTTGACGCCTTTTTCGCTGTTCAGCTTCGAGATCGTCTCGACCACCATCGACGAATCCATGATCGATCCGTCGACGATGGCTTCAGGAGAGAGGCGTTCAACTCCCATTTTGACGAGTTGATAAGACCCGCCCTTCTTCTCCTTCAGCTCTACGAGCTTGATTGCTGAGGAGCCGATATCAAGGCCGACGACATTTTTAGGCTTTGAGAAGAACACCGCTCACCCCATCCATCTCACTCACTTCTCGCTGGCTCCGGATGTCAGAAAGGTGATGCGAAATTACAACGTTTAATTAGCGGTGTCAACTCTACAAGATTTAGATAAGTGAAACGATCACGCGCGTTTGCGGCCTTTCGGGGGGGTCCGGAGGTTGCGCCGAATCGGATCGATGGTTAGAATCCACGCCTTTTGCATTATTTGAGGGGAGTAACGACCATGGCCAAGATGTGTGAAGTCTGCGGCAAGGCTCCGGTATTCGGAAACCGCATCAGCCACGCTCACAATGTTTCGAGCCGCCGCTGGATGCCGAACCTGCAGCGCGTCCGCGTGAAGATCGGCAAGGCCGTCAAACGGATCAACGTCTGCACGCGGTGCCTCCGCACCGGCAAAGTCAAGAAGGCTGCGCGATAGATTCAGGTCGTAGGTCGTGGGTCGTGGGTACCGGGGGCCGCATCGCAAGAACGATGAAGCCCCCGATACCTACGACCCACGACCGACGACCCGTCACGCGGTGGCGTGACGAATGTTGTACTTCCGATCCACCCGCATCACCCCATCCACATTCGATAACGAACGCGTCACCTTCTCGAGGTGCTTGAGGTCGGCGATCTCGAGCACGAGCTCGGTCATCGCTCTTCCATCCACGGTGCGGCTCTCCATCTGACGGATGTTCGTCTTCAGGTTCGCGATCGTCGACACGACGCGCGCCAGGATTCCCTGGCGGTCCTCCATCAGAATCTCCAGCTCGACATTGAAGTTCGACTGCCGCTGATCCGCCCACTCGACGGCGATCTCGCGATCGGGGTTGAACATCAGGTTCTTCACGTTCGGACAGTTCGCGCTGTGCACGGCCACGCCTTTGCCACGCGTGACGTAGCCGACGATCTTCTCGCCCGGTAGCGGTTTGCAGCATTTCGCCAGGTACGTCATCAGATCGTCGTAGCCCTTGACCTTGATCGCCGCGGGTGACGCGGTGAACGGGAAGATCTTGCGAACGGCGGCGCCGAGGACGCCCTGATCGACGGGACCTTTTTCCTTCTGCTCGTCGGTGACGAAGCGCTCGACGAGCGATCGCGGCGAGACCTTGCCGTAGCCGAGGTCCGCGTAAAGATCGTCGAGCCGGGAGAGACCGTATTCGTGCAGCACGCCGTCGAGCGCATTCTCGGCGACGAGCTTCCGCCACGGCACTTTGTATTTCTTCGCTTCTTTTTCGATCAGCTTGCGACCGAGCTCGATCGATCGATTTTTCTGCTCGAGGTTCAGCCAGTGCCGGATCTTGTGACGCGCGCGCGAGGTGACGACCATGTTCACCCACTCGCGGCTCGGCGTCTGCGTCGTGCCGGTCATGATCTCGACGATGTCGCCGTTCTTCAGCGGCGTGCGCAGAGGAACGAGCTTGCCGTTCACGCGTGCGCCGACGCAGCGATGGCCGACATCGGTGTGGATGCGGTACGCGAAATCGAGCGGCGTTGCGCCGCGCGGAAAGGCGAAGACATCGCCCTTCGGCGTGAAGGTGTAGACCTCGTCGGGATAAAGATCGATCTTCAGCGAGTTCATGAACACTCGCGGATCTTTGATGTCGTGTTGCCACTCGACGAGCTGGCGCAGCCAGAGGAAGTTCGCGTCGTCGTGCGATGCCCCGACGCGTCCTTCTTTGTATTTCCAGTGCGCAGCGATGCCCTGCTCGGCGACGAGATCCATGTCCTTCGTCCGGATCTGCACCTCAAACGGCTGCCCGCGCTCGGCCACGACTGTCGTGTGCAGCGACTGGTAGAAATTCGGCTTCGGCATGGCGATGTAGTCCTTGATCCGGCCGGGAACAGGGCGCCACATCTGATGAATGATGCCGAGACATGCGTAGCAGTCGCGGAGGGTGGGAGTAATGATGCGGAACGCGAGATAGTCGTAGAGCTGGCCGATGTCGATCTCCTGCTTCTGGAGCTTTGTCCAGATCGAGAACATCGACTTCACCCGCCCGGTGACCTCGCCTTCGATTTCGTTGTCCTTCAACTTCTTCGCCAGCGTCGCTTTGATGCGGTCGACGACTTCGCCCGACACGGCCATCTTGTCGCTGACCGCTTTGCTGAGATCCTCATATTCATGCGGGTGAAGGTGGCGAAAGGAGAGATCCTCCAGCTCGTGTTTGATGCGGCCCATGCCGAGGCGGTTGGCGATCGGCGCGTAGATCTCCATGGTCTCTTTGGCAATGGCGATCCGTCGCTCTTCCGGCAGGTATTGCAGCGTGCGCATGTTGTGAAGACGGTCGGCGAGTTTGACCAGCACCACGCGCAGGTCAGAGACCATCGCCAGCAGCATCTTGCGGAACGTCTCCGCCTGCTGCTCTTCCTTTGATACATAGGCGTAGCGGGAGATCTTCGTCACGCCGTCGACGAGATCGGCGACATCCTCACCGAACATCTCCTCGAGCTTCTCTTTGGTGGTCAGGGTGTCCTCGAGGACGTCGTGCAGAAGGCCGACGGCGATCGAGGTCTCGTCGAGATGCATATCGGCGAGGGTGTAGGCGACGTTCAGCGGATGGACGAGGTAAGGCTCTCCCGAGCTCCGCACCTGGTCGCGGTGCTCGCGGGCCGAGAAGATGTAGGCCTTCTGAAGCAGTTCCTCGTCGAAGTCGGGCTTGTAGCCTTCGACCTTGTCGAGGATATCTTCGAAGCGAATCATTGGGGTTACGAGGTTACGCGGTTACGCGGTTACGCGGCAAGAATATGCCCTTCCTTCGTAACCCCGTAACCGCGAAACCGCGTAACCCTTTCCCTCTGGTCCGCGTCTTGCTGCCCCCGCACTGCTGAAGCCGTCGCCAGTGACCGCGTCGCGGCCCTGACCGCCGGGACTGAATGGAATAAGGAGGTTGTATTGATCATGAGATCTTCCAAATCGATTCTCTTCGTTCTCGCCCTGGTACTCGTGTTCGCCGCGATTCCGGCGTTTGCCGGCCCGTCACCGTCGAAGACGGCGGCGAATCAGAGCGTGGCGTCGCGTGACGCCGATCTCGCTCTGGTTCGCGACGTTGCCGCCAACGAGCAAGTCGCTGCGGTACTCGCCGCCCAAGGCGTCTCACAGGAGCAGGTGAACCAGAAGCTTGCCCAGATGTCGCCGCAGGATCTTCACCAGCTTGCTCAGAATCTCGATCAGCTCCAGGCCGCCGGACTGACGCGCCAGGAGTGGATCTGGATCGGCATCGGCGCGCTGGCCGCGCTGATCCTCGTCATCGCGCTGGGCTGAGGGCTTGAATATGCGTAAATCGATTCTCGTCGTTATCACGCTCCTCGTGGTCTTGATCGCCATTCCCACGTTCGCCGGCCCCACGCCGTCGAAGACCGCAGCAAATCAGAGCATCGACGCTCGCGCTGCGGATCTCGCGGTGGTGCGAAGCGTCGTGGAAAACGAGCAGGTCGCCGCAGCTCTCGCGTCTCACGGCTTCACGCAGGAGCAGGTGAATCAGAAGCTCGCCCGGATGTCGCAGCAGGATCTTCACCAGCTCGCCCAGAACCTCGATCAGCTTCAGGCGGCGGGCCTCACGCAGAGGCAGTGGGTCTACATCGGTATCGGTGCGCTCGCCGTGCTGCTCCTCGTCGTGCTGACCGATTAACCCGCATTTACCGGCGCAGTAAGGCTTCAATACAACGGGCGGGCCTCGGGCCCGCCCGTTGAATTTAGAATGCAGAATTCAGAATGCAGAATTCAGAGTTGAGGAGTGCTCGGTTCATTTCTAAATTCTTCATTCTGCATTCTGCATTCTGCATTCTCTTTTCATCCTGCGTGTATTGGACCCCGATGTCGAAGCGCCCCACGACATCGGCGAAGGTCATCCCGAACGTCCCGCTGCAGAGGTGGGACATCGAGTCATGCGGCGCGGGATCGTTGTCGACTGTCCTGCAACATTACGGCGACCCGACGACGATGGACGCGTGGGATCGAGCGCTGCCGAAGACGCGCGGCGGCGTCCTCTCGATCGACCTCGTTCTCGCGGCACGCCAGAAAGGATTCGATGCGCATCTCGTGACGGGCAGTCGCGCGACGGTCGAGCGCGAATTGCTCGACGGACGTCCCGTGATCCTGATGCTGCAGGTGATCCAGGCGCCGGGAAAGGGCTACGACTTCTTCCACTACGTCGTGCTCGACGGAATCGACACCGGCGCGCGGCTCGTGCGCGTACAGTTCGGCGACCGCAAGGCTCGCTGGGTGAAGTTCGACCGTTTCGAGAATGCGTGGAAGGGGGGAGGCCATGCGCAGATCGTCATCGCGCCGAAAGATCCATCCGCCGATGCGCTGCGCGCAGCCGTGATCCTCGAGGAGCAGGGGAATTACGGCGACGCTGCCGATGCGTATCGCCGCATCATCACCGATCATCCTGACTCTCTCGTCGCCTGGACCAACCTCGGCAACGCCGAGATGCAGCTCGGCCACCACGCGAAGGCCGAGGAGGCGTTTCGAAAGGCGCTGACGCTCGATGCGACGTCGGCGGACGCACTGAACAACCTCGCCTGGCTGCTCTATCAGCAGAAGCGACTCGACGAAGCGGAGCAGCTCGCGCATCGCGCTGTCGCCGCGCCGGCACCTGACGAATGGATGCGGCTCGATACGCTGGCGCAGATTCAGCTCGCGCGCGGGGCCTGCGCCGACGCCCTCAGCTCGTGGGAACGCGCGCTCAAGGGCGTGCCGGCCACTCGGGTGAAGGAACGCGACGACATGGCGCGCGCGATGTCGGATGCCCGAGAGCGTTGTCGGTCGTAGGTCGTGGGTCGTAGGGACCGGGGGCCTTTTCGCCTGAATGTTTTCGCGTCGCGCTGATTGGAATCCTCAAATCAACCGCTTCACTGTCGCTCGAGAAGAACACCGGCGTCACGGTGACGAGCTGCTCGATCTCACCGTCTCCAATCCGACGCGCGTCGGGCTGCCGTATCCAGACGACGAGCTCGCAGAGGCGATGTCGCGCGCCGCGCGCGCACCGTATGACCCTCAACCCCTCGGCATGGCCAGCGCGCGTGAGGCCGTGGCCAACGAGATCGGCTGCGATGCCGCCGACATCGTGATCACCGCATCGACGAGCGAGTCGTATTCGTTTCTGTTCAAGCTTCTGTGTGACCCAGGCGACGCTGTCCTCACCGCCGCGCCGTCGTATCCGCTGCTCGAGCATCTCGCTGCGCTCGAGCTGATCGAGGTGCGCAGCTTTCCGCTCGAGTTTCACCGGCGATGGGAATTGCACCCGGAGCGCGTAGGCGACGCGATCACGCCGCGAACGAAAGCGATCGTCATCGTCAACCCGAACAACCCGACGGGATCGTACTTACGGCACGACGAGCAGGATGCGCTAGCGTCGTTCGGGTTGCCGGTGATCTCGGATGAGGTCTTCTTCGATTACCGATTCGCCGCCGAAATCGGCGGCGCCACACAGTTCTCCTTTACCCTCGGCGGGTTATCGAAATCGTGCGGGCTTCCGCACTACAAGCTCGGATGGATGCGCGTGGGCGGGGTGGAAAAGCGACGCGTAATCAACGCGCTGGAGCTGATCGCCGACAACTTTCTTTCGGTCAGTACTCCGGTTCAGGAGGCGCTGCCCGATCTGCTGCGGATCGGCGCGACAATCCGCGAGGCCATTCGCGCACGAACGCGCGAGAACCTTGCGGTGTTGAGGGAACGATTGCCGTCATCGATCACGCTGCTGCCGGTCGAGGGCGGGTGGTCGGCGGTTCTGCGCATCCCCCGTACTGACGAGGATCTCGCGATCGAGCTGCTCGACAAGGGAGTGATCGTTCATCCCGGCTACTTCTTTGATTTCGAGCGCGAGGGGTACATCGTCGTCTCTCTGCTGACGCAACCCGACATATTCTGGGAAGGCATCGACCGGATCCGTTCATGAAAGAGCACTGGCTCCTCGATCCGGAGATCGTGTTTCTGAATCACGGCTCGTTCGGCGCGACGCCGAAGGCGGTGCTGGCGAAGCAGGACGAGTTTCGACGTCAACTCGAGCGCGAACCGGTGCGCTTCATGGTGCGCGAGCTCGAGCCGCTGCTCGATGCCGCGCGATCCGAGCTGGCACAATTCATCGGAGCGGATGCCGACGGTATGGCGTTCGTTCCGAACGCCACGGCCGGCGTGAATGCGGTGTTGCGTTCGCTCGATCTCGACGAGCATGACGAGCTCCTCGTCACGAATCAGGAGTACAACGCCTGCCGGAACGCGCTCGACTACGTCGCGCAGCTCGCCGGCGCGAAGGTCATCGTCGTCGATACTCCGTTTCCTGTCGCGTCATCCGACAACATTGCACAGCGCATCCTCGATCGCATCACTGCACGCACGCGGCTTCTGCTCATCGATCACATCACGAGCCAGACCGCGATCATTCAGCCGGTCGAGCGACTCGTGCGCGAAATGGCGGCGCGCGGCATCGACACGCTCGTCGATGGCGCTCACGCTCCGGGAATGGTTCCGCTCGATGTGCGAGCGATCGGCGCGGCGTATTACGCCGGCAACCTTCATAAGTGGGTCTGCGCGCCCAAGGGCGCCGGGTTTCTGTACGTGCGCGAGAATCGACGCTACGGAGTGCGGCCGATCGCGATCAGCCACGGCGCGAATTCGACACGCGCCGATCGCAGCCGCTTTCTGCTCGAGTTCGATTGGACCGGCACGTTCGATCCGAGCGCCTGGCTCGCGGTGCCCGAAGCGATTCGATTCATCGGTTCACTCGTCGACGGAGGATGGCCGGAAGTGATGCGTCGCAATCGCGCGCTGGCGCTGCGCGGCCGCGACATCCTCGCGCGCGCACTCGGTATGGAACCGCCGGCACCAGACGAAATGCTCGGCTCCATGGCTGCGCTGCCTCTACCCGATGGCAGCGCCTCGACTGCGCCGAGCCTCTATGGCGATCCGTTGCAGGACGAGCTGCTCGAGAAGTTCAAGATCGAAGTGCCGGTGGTGCCGTGGCCGGAGCCGCCGAAGCGCGTCTTGCGGATTTCGGCGCAGCTTTACAACGAGGAGCGCGAGTACGAGAAGCTCGCCGATGCACTGACAAAGCTCGTGTAGCGGCGCGCTTCAGCGCGCCGGCGGGCTGAAGCCCGCCGCTACACTTTCGAGAAGTATCTCGCCAGCGCCGTCTCCAGCTCGTCGTGCTTGGTCGGCTTCGCGAGGTAGTCGTCCATCCCTGCGGCGAGACACTTCTCGCGATCGCCTTCGAGTGCGTTGGCCGTCATGGCGATGATGCGCCGCTGCGCGCCGCGCTCGCGGTCGCGGAGACGGATCTCGATCGTGGCCTGATAGCCGTCGAGCACGGGCATCTGACAATCCATCAGAATGATCTGATAGTCATTCTTCGCCACCGCCTCGACGGCTTCCTTTCCGTTCGGTACAGAGTCGGCTTCGTATCCGAGTTTTTGTAGCTGACTCAAAGTCAGCTTTGCGTTCAGGAAGTTGTCTTCCGCGAGAAGCACGCGAACCTTGCGGCGCATCTCCGGCGAGACATCGACCGGCGCGACCGGGCCGGGGCTGGCCGGCTGCGAGACCCCTTTGGCTTCGGAAAGAGCATCGTGCGCGAGCGCAACGGTCATCGCATCGAACAGTTCGCTCTGCCCGACCGGCTTCATCACATACGAGTTGATGCCCGACTCGCGCATCCGTTCGCGATTCACTTCGGTGTTCGCGGCGACCAGATGAATGAGGCTGCTGCCGGCGATGTGCGGATCGGCCCGCACCTCGCGCGCAAATGACATCGCATCGAGGTCCGGCATCACATCGAACACGACGACGCGATACGGATCCGCCTCGGCGGCCTGTCGCATCGCGGCGAGCGCCGTGATGGCGTTCTCCGACTCGTCGACGCGCATGCCCCACGTCGACTCCAGATAGTGGCGCACAATCTTGCGACTCGTGGGGAACTGATCGACGAGCAGAACCCGCTTCTCCTTGAAATCCAGCTCTGAGGAAGCGATCGGCTTGCGACCTTGAGCGTGTTTCGGGAAGGGAATCGAGAACCAGAACGTCGATCCGACGCCCGGCTTGCTCTCCACGTCGATGAGACCGCCCATTGTCTCGATGAGCTGACGCGCTGTCGCCAACCCGAGTCCCGCGCCCTGGAAGCGACGCGACTGCGACCCGTCCACCTGCGAAAATTTCTCGAACAGCAGCAGACGATCCTCGTCGGAGATGCCGATGCCGGTGTCCTGTACCTCGAAGCGCAGCAGGCGGTGCGTGTCGGTCTCGGTCTGCTGCGTGACGCGCAGCAGAACTTTTCCTTCTTCGGTGAACTTGATCGCGTTCTCCATCAGATTCGTCACGACCTGGCGGAGCTTGCTCTGATTGCCGCGAACGATCGGCGGGAGGTTCGAGTCGTAGCTGAAATCGACCTGAATGTCCTTGCCGATCGCGGCGATCTTCATCACTTCGACGACGCGCTGCAGCATCTTGTAAAGATCGAAGTCGACACTCGACGATCCGAGACCGCCGGCCTCGACGTTCGAGACATAGAGAATGTTGTTGACGATCGACAGCAGATGGTCGGCGCTCGCGTGCGCCTGCCGCGCGTAGTCGCGCTGCTCCTCGTTGAGCGATGTCGATTCGAGGAGATCGAGCATGCCGACGATGCCGTTCATCGGCGTCCGGATCTCATGGCTGACGTTCGTCAGGAACTGTGATTTGAGCCGCGCCGCTTCGAGCGCCGCGTCCCGCGCGTTTCCCAGCTCCGTTTCGAATTCTTTCCGTTCGGTGATGTCGCGAAAGATGACGCGGACCATCAGCGTGCGACCGTCGACGATGCGCGGGCGAAGCGATCCCTCCATCGACATGCGGCGACCGCCGGATGTGACGAAAACCGTCTCGATGATTCGTGGTTCACCCGATTCGAAGACATCAGCGACCGCGCTCTTGAACTCCTCGCGCGAATCGGCGTCGATGACGCGCAGCAACGGCTGCGACGAAAGCTCTTCGCGCGTGTAGCCCAGCGCGTTCATCACCGTTTCGTTGGAATGAATCAGCCTCAGATCGTGGCTGATGCTCATCACGAAGTCGTCGGTCTGCTCGAAGAACTCGCGGAACCGCTCGTTGAGCTCTTCCTTCTCGCGGCGGATCTCGATCTCGCGCGAGACCTGCCGCGCCAGCAGACGGAGCATCGCGATCTGCTCCGGCGACAAATTGCGCGGCGCGCGATCGATGACCGAAAGCGCACCGACGAACGTGCCGTCGTCGAAGATCGGCACCCCGGCGAAGAAGCGGATGTTCGGCGCGCCGGTGACCAGCGGATGCGATGAGAAGCGGACGTCGAGGGTCGTATCGGGTACGACGACGATGTCGGATTGATTGGCGATGCGGATCGCAAAAGACATGGGCGGAGGAATGACGGCGACGTTCCAGCCGCGCGCCGCTTTGACCGTCTCACCCGCTTTATCGAGGAATCCGACAAACGCCACCGGTACATTGGCGGCTTTCGCCGCCTCGGCCACTACGCTGTCGAATTCCGGCACTGCAGAGGCAGAAGCCACTGCGACCTCCAACTTATCTGAAGAAATGGACCGTGCGATCATACCGCGCTTCCGAGGGCAATGGATACGGAAGTCCGGCAGTGCTGGAGCGCTTTCTGCAGCCTTCGCGAATCATGAATCGACATTGTTTTCTCAGCCTCTTCGCCGCAATGCTGGTGGTGGCCGCATTCGCGTGCCGGCAGCCCGGGGAGGTGAATTCGGGCGCGGCCGGGACAACCGATACCTCCACCCCCTCCACGAGCGTTACCGACACGTCGGGTACGACCACCACGAGCACTGCCGCTTCGGCGACGACTACAGGTTCTACAGGCGGAACCGTCAGCAACCTGTCAGCCGAGGACAAAGAGTTCGTGATCAAGGCGGCGCAGGGAGGAATCTCCGAGGTCGAGCTCGGCAGGATGGCGGCGGCGAAGGGTGCTTCCGCCGATGTGAAGACGTTCGGTAACCGGATGCTCAATGATCACAGCAAAGCGAACGATGAGCTGACACAGCTCGCGACGATCAAAGGCCTCGATATGCCGACGGATGGCGGTGTGGAGAATCAAAAGATCGCCCACGCGCTGTCGAAGAAGAGCGGCAAAGACTTCGACAAGGCTTACATGAACACGATGATCAACGACCACCAGAAAGACGTGAACGAATTCGAGAAGGCGTCGACACATGCCCAAGACGCCGAGATCAGGAACTGGGCGGCGAAGACACTTCCCACGCTGCAGGAGCATCTGCGCATGGCGAAAGAGACGTGGAAGAAGGTGCAGTAGAAGCGACTACAGCCGCCCGCCCACCTCACTCGTCATCACGCTCTCTTTCGGCGCCTTGAATCTCGCCTTGATGTAGTCGCGGTTCATGCGGGCGATGAAGTCGAGGGAGATGCCTTTCGGGCAGACCGCCTCGCACTCGCCGTACATCGTGCAACTGCCGAACATCGACTCCATCACTTCGACCATGCGCACGACGCGTTCGTAGCGTTCCGGTTGCCCCTGCGGCAGGAGGCCGAGATGTGAGACTTTCGCCGCGGTGAAGAGTTGCGCCGCGCCATTCGGACACTGCGCCACGCACGCGCCGCACTGAATGCACTCGGCGGCATCCATGGACAACTCCTGCACGGGCTTCGGCACCGGAATCATGTTCGCTTCCGGCGCACTGCCGGTATTCACCGAGATGAAGCCTCCGGCCTGAATGATCTTGTCGAGCGGAGCGCGATCGACGATGAGATCCTTGATGACGGGAAAGGCGCGCGCGCGCCACGGTTCGACCCAGATCTCATCGCCATCTTTGAAATGACGCATGCGAAGCTGACACGTCGCGGTGCGGTGATGTCCGCCGTGCGCGACGCCATTGATCATCATCCCGCAGGAGCCGCAGATCCCTTCGCGGCAGTCATGTTCAAAATGGATCGCTTCGTCGCCGCGCTCGATCAGCTCTTCATTGATGACATCGAGCATCTCCAGAAAGGAAGCGTCGGGACTGATGTTCTCCGCTTTGTAGGCGACGAAAGCGCCATCGGTATCGCGCGACTTCTGTCTCCAGATGTGGAGAGTGAGATTCATTTGTACGACCTCGTTGCCAGCTTCACTTCCTCGTACACAAGCGGTTCTTTATGCAGTCTGGGTTCGTTGCCGTCGCCGCGGAACTCCCACGCGCCGACGTAAAGGAATTTGTCGTCGTTGCGCTTCGCCTCGCCGTCGGGAGTCTGGTACTCCACACGGAAGTGGCCGCCGCACGACTCCTCGCGGTGCAGCGCATCGATGCACATCAACTCCGCCAGCTCGAAGAAATCGGCCACACGACCGGCTTTCTCGAGCGCCTGGTTCGGTTCCTCTTCGCCACCCAGCACGCGCACGTCGCGCCAATACTGTTGTCGTAAATCGCGTACGAGACCGAGACCCTTCTTCAGCCCGTCGGCGCTGCGCTCCATGCCGCAGTACTCCCACATGATTCCGCCGAGCTCGCGATGATAGGAATCAACGCTTCGAGCTCCTTTTGCCGATAGCAAGCGATTCACGCGATTCGTGACATCCGCTTCCACCTGTTTGAACTCGGCGCGATCGACGGCGACCTTCTTTCCGAGCTGCGTGGCGAGGTGATCGCCGATCGTGATGGGAACGACGAAGTAGCCGTCGGCGAGACCCTGCATGAGCGCGCTCGCACCCAGTCGATTCGCGCCGTGGTCCGAGAAGTTCGCTTCACCGGCGACGTACAACCCGGGAACTGTGCTCATGAGGTTGTAGTCGACCCATAGACCGCCCATCGTGTAGTGCGGGGCCGGATAGATCCGCATCGGCACCTGATAGGGATCGTCAGCCGTGATGTCGTGATACATCTCGAAGAGATTGCCGTAGCGCTCTTCGATCGTCTTCCGTCCGAGCCGTTTGATGGCATCGGCGAAATCGAGGTACACCCCCCGCCCGCCCGGCCCGACCCCCCGCCCTTCGTCGCACACTTCCTTCGCCGCGCGCGATGCGATGTCGCGCGGCGCGAGATTGCCGAAGCTCGGATACTTGCGCTCGAGGTAGTAATCGCGCTCGCTCTCCGGGATCTGCTGCGGCGGACGCTTGTCGCCTGGGGTTTTCGGCACCCAGATGCGGCCGTCGTTGCGCAGCGACTCCGACATCAGCGTCAGCTTCGACTGATACTCGCCGGTTTGCGGAATGCAGGTCGGATGGATCTGCGTGTAGCACGGATTCGCGAATGCGGCGCCGCGCCGATGGGCGCGCCAGATCGCCGTGGCATTCGACGCCTTTGCATTCGTCGACAGATAAAAGACGTTCGCATATCCGCCGGTCGCGAGCACGACGGCGTCGCCGGCATACGATTCGATTCGCCCGTTGACCAGATCGCGCGCCACGATCCCTCGGGCCTCTCCGTCGGCGACGACGAGGTCGAGCATCTCGTATCGCGGAAACATCTTCACCGAGCCGAGCGCGATCTGACGTTCCAACGCCTGAAACGCGCCGAGGAGAAGCTGCTGACCGGTCTGTCCGCGCGCATAAAACGTGCGCGAGACCTGCACGCCACCAAAGGAGCGATTTTCGAGAAGTCCGCCATACTCACGCGCAAACGGAACGCCCTGAGCAACCGCTTGATCGATGATGTCGACCGACAGCTCGGCGAGTCGATAGACGTTCCCCTCGCGCGCGCGATAGTCGCCGCCTTTGATCGTGTCGTAGAAGAGCCGGTAGATGCTGTCGCCGTCGTTTCGGTAATTCTTGGCCGCGTTGATTCCGCCCTGTGCGGCGATCGAATGCGCGCGCCGCGGCGAATCGTGAAAGACAAAACATTTGACGTTGTAGCCGAGCTCACCGAGGCTCGCGGCTGCGGAGGCTCCGGCCAGACCGGCGCCGACGACGACGACGTCGTACTTACGTTTGTTCGCTGGATTGACGAGCTTGTAGTGCGACTTCGCGTAGGTCCACTTCTCTTCGATGGGACCGGGAGGGATTTTCGCGCTCAGTTCCATCGCGCTACCTCACGATCCCCATCAGCACAGCGATCGGAAAAGAGATATTGACGACGGTGATCAAGACCGCAAAGGCCGTCGCGAAGTGCCGGCGCCATGGATTGAACTTCGGATGATTGAGACCGACCGAATTGAACATGCTCCAGACACCGTGATACAGGTGCAGACCGAGCGCCAGGTTGGCGATGATGTAGATCGCCGACACCCACCACACCTGAAATCCCGCCACCACGTTGTGATACGGATCGTCTTTGATGAACTGCATCGGCGCGACGTGTCCACCGAACGTGAGATGCGCGAGGTGATAGAAGATGAAGAGGAGGATGATCACGCCGCCCCAGCGCATCGTGCGCGCCGCGTACGTGGCGGCGACGTATTCGCGATCGTGGTAGTCGACGGGGCGCGCGGCGCGGTTCATCATCGTCAGCGCGTACGCGGCGTGGATGTGCAGCACGACGCAGACGAGCAGGAGCAGCCGCACCATCCAGAGCGCCGTCGTCTCCGGCATGGCTGGCGTGCCGATGGCGCGCAGCCAGTGCGCATACTCATTCATGTGCACCGGACCGAAGTAGAGCTTCAGGTTGCCGACCATGTGCAGGAAGATCCATCCGAAGAGGATCACTCCCGTCACGGCCATCACCACCTTTTTGCCGATGGCGGAGCGATAGAAGTTGGCGGCGAACGACATCGAAAACGCGCGCGACATCATACTTGATTGGTCGTTAGTCCTTGGTCCTTGGTCCTTGGTCCTTGGTCCTTGGTCCTTGGTCCTTGGTCCTTGGTCCTTGGTCCTTGGTCCTTGGTCCTTGGTCCTTGGTCCTTCTAACGACTATCGACTAACGACTAACGACTAAGCACTTTCTTCACTTCATCGCGAACACGCAGTCCGGTGTTGATGAGCTTCGCGTCGCGAAAGAGATCGCGATACGCCGTCGCCACTTTGGCCATGTAATCGGTCACTGCGACCGTATAGGTGCGCGAGCGATCGATCGGTCCGACAACTGTAGTGAATGCGCGAGCATCGCTCGCTGCATCGGAAGCCGCTCGAGCCAGCAGAGTTTCGAGTGTCTCGCCATTGACTTGCGCAACGACGATCTCATTGTCGTACGGCAGCGCGCCTCGCAGCGTCTCCAGATCGATGCTTCCTTTCGGGAGCGGTTGCCGGAAGCTGCTCGTCGTCGACAGCGCGACGTCTGCATGCGCGACATCGCGCATCGTCTGCACCGTGAGGCGTGCGAGCTCGTCGACCTCCATCGGCCGCGGCAGTGTGGCGATCGGTGCAAAGAGATCGCGATAGGCAGGATCGCGTTCCAGCTCCGCCTGCATCTTCGCTACACGTCGCGCGATTTTTGCGTCTGGTCTCATCGCGCCGTCGACAGGAATGAGACGACCTGTGGCCGTTTTGAGCTGATGTCCACCGAACGTCAGCTCGACGACACTCACGTAAGTCAAATACTGGAACGGGGAAATGAACCATGTCTGCGTTCCCGGTATCTTCGTGAAATCGCGCCTCAAATGTGTATGCGAGCCGAAGATCAGGTCGATGCCGGGAACGGCGGCAGCGAGGTTGTAATCATCATCGGCGTGTTCGTGACCGATCATCACGACCGCATTGACATGCTCGCGATCGCGCAGCGTCTGCACCACGTCGCGCGCCGCCGCAACACGATCCGTAAACGTGAACCTGGCGGCTGTCACGAGATGGGGAAAATCAGCGCCGGCCACTGCGAAGACGCCGATTCGAACGCCTTTGCGCACAAAGATGCGGTAGCGCTCGAATCCGGTCGTGTTCGCACTCAGAATGGGATAACGGATCGACGACCGGCAGCGCTCGAAATCTTCATGGCCATAGTCCGCATCGTGATTACCGAACGCCATCGCATCGACGACTCCGTTGAACCATGCCCATTCCGCGCAGCGATACTTGTCTGACCACGCCGGCGCGCCCTGATTCATCATGTCTCCACCACTGAAGACGAGCGCGCCTTTCCTTCTATGGCGCTCCATGAAGCCGAGTGCTCGGGCGATCCCGCCTTTGTCGCCGCCTTCCGCGTAGAAAGGAAGCGCGTGCGAGTGATAGTCGGAGAAATGCAGGAGCGTAATTGTGGTGCTCGCGCGCAGAGAGCTCGCGCCGAGCACCAGGAGAAATGTCAGGGTCCGGATAAGAGTCAACTACTTATTGAGCGCCGACCGCATCTCTTTGATCGCTGCCTCGCGGCCCTTGTCTTTCGCGATCTTCTGATACGTCCCGCGACGCGACGCCGGAATCTGACGGATCAGTCCGAGATAGCGGCCCTGCAGCACGCGCGATGCGCGCTGCTCGGCGGTAATACGCCCACCGCGCCGCCGTTTCGCGGGGCCGGGCGGCCGGCCGCGGCGCCGTCCCGGCGTCAGCGATCGAACCGCACCTCGAATCGCTTCGCCCGCCGCCTCGCGGAGCGACTCCAGTCGCCGCTCGAGGTCTCCGATCTCGCGTCGCATGTCATCGACGTAACGCCGTGCGTCGGCCGACGAGATGCGCCGGTCGCCGATGAGACGTTCGAGAACGTACTTGGCTTGTCCGGGAGAGAATATGGATTGGGCTGAGGACCTTCTGCGCCTTGGCACTTTCAATACCTCCTTGTGTGGTGGCCGATTCCTTAATCGGCCGGCCGGTTAAGAAACCGGCCGCCACACTGTGGCCGCGCATCATAACAGCGACAAGACTAGTAGCGGTAATGATCCGATTTATATGGGCCCTCGACTGGAACGCCGAGATACTTCGACTGGTCCGCCGTAAGGCTCGTCAGCTCGACACCGAGGTGCGCGAGATGCAGTCGTGCCACTTCCTCATCCAACTTCTTGGGAAGCACGTAAACCTGCTTCTCATACTCCCCTTTGTTCTGCCACAGTGCGATCTGAGCGAGCACCTGATTCGTAAACGAGGCCGACATGACGAACGACGGATGTCCTGTCGCGCAGCCGAGATTCATGAGCCGTCCTTCTGCAAGGATCAGGACGGAATGACCATCGGGAAAAACCCACTCATCGTATTGCGGCTTGATGTTGATCTTGCGAATTCCGGAGACCTTCTTCAAGCCGGCCATATCGATTTCGTTATCGAAATGACCGATATTGCTGACGATAGCCTTGTCCTTCATGCGGGACATGTGCTCGGCCGTGATGATGTTCTTGTTTCCTGTAGCCGTGACGAAGATATCCGCCTTTTCGACGACGCTCTCGAGCCGGCGCACGTCGTAGCCTTCCATTGAGGCCTGCAGCGCGCAGATCGGATCGATTTCGGTGACGACCATACGCGCGCCTTGTCCGCGCAATGCCTGGGCGCAGCCCTTGCCGACTTCGCCATAGCCACAAACGACTGCGAGCTTGCCGCCAATCATGACATCCGTGGCGCGATTGAGACCGTCAATGACGGAATGACGGCATCCGTAAATGTTGTCGAACTTCGACTTGGTCACGGAGTCGTTCACATTGATCGCCGGGAACAGCAGCGTGCCCGCCTTCATCATCTGATACAGGCGATGTACGCCCGTGGTCGTCTCTTCGGACACGCCTTTGATGTTCGCGGCCACGCGCGTCCAGCGTTGCGGATCGCGCGCAATTTCTTTGCGCAGAAGATCGACGATCACGCCCCACTCTTCCGGCTCGTCGGCCGGTATGAATTCGGGAACGTGTTTCTTTCCTTCGCATTCCACGCCCTTGTGCACGAGGAGCGTCGCGTCGCCGCCATCATCGACGATCAGCGTCGGTCCTGAGCCGTCCGGCCACATCAACGCCTCGGAGGTGCACCACCAGTACTCCTCGAGCGTCTCGCCCTTCCATGCGAAGACCGGTGTTCCGCGCGGCTTGGCGATGCTGCCGCCCGTCTCCGGACGGCCGACGACGACCGCGGCCGCCGCGTGATCCTGCGTCGAAAAGATGTTGCACGAGACCCAGCGCACGTCGGCGCCCAGAAGATTCAGCGTCTCGATGAGAACGGCGGTCTGCACGGTCATGTGCAGCGAGCCCATGATGCGCGCGCCTTTCAGCGGCTTTTCCTTGCCGTATTTCTCGCGAATCGCCATCAGCCCCGGCATTTCGTGCTCGGCCAGACGGATCTCGGCGCGGCCGAGCGTGGCCAGAGAGAGATCGCGGACCTTGTACGGCTGGCGGCCCGCAGCGGTTGCGGCGTCGAATTGGTGCGTAACTTCGAGTGTGGCGGCCATTGGAACGGCGAATCTTAACCTAGCGTCCGAAATTCCAGACCCGCCTTCTGAAAATAAAATAGAATCCGCATGCGGTCCAGAAAAGGCAGGCAGCCATGTTCGAAAGCGCCACGGCACCGCCTCGCTTCAGAGCGCGGTTCCCCTTCCATCTTCCTCCGTTCGGCGGCGGACGCCTTCTGTCCACGCTCGCGAAAATCCTCCTCGTCCTCTCGCCGCTCATCTTTCTGCGAGCGTGCGTCGTCACCTACGTCGCGCCGGATGAGATCGCGCTCCGGCAGATCTCCTTCGGTCCGAGCAAAGGTCTGCAGAAAGTGCTCGTGCTTCCCGGCTATCGCCGGCAGATCCGCGGATACGAGACCGTACGCACGTTTCGTCGTGACCTGCAGGCGGTCGAGTTCACGAATGACGCGACCGAGCGAGGGACCGATCACCGCACAATGGCCGCCATCAACGTCCCCACAGTGGACGGCTATCCCGTTGCTGTGGATGTGACGGTGCTGTACCGGCTCGCCGATCCGTTCAAGGTCGTTTCGCGATTCGGATTCGGTCGAGGCTACGAAGACAACGTCGTGATTCGTTTCACCGATCCGACGGTCAAACAACATCTCGGTGAACTGCGCGCCGAGGAGTTCTATCGCGACCAGCGCCTGATCAAAGTACACGACCTCAAGATCGAGCTGGCGCAGAGATTCTCCGAAAACGGCTTGCAGCTCGCCGATGTTCTCATTCGCCAATATGACTATCCCGACACGTTCCAGGCGCTCACTGAGCAAAAGAAGATTCAGGACCAGTCGGTGCTGACCAATCGCGCCCTGGCGAAGCAGGCTGAGGTCCAGACGCGACTCAACCAGACGAGTGCGCAGGGGCAGAACTCGATCAATGTGCGAAGCGCCGAGTTTCAGGCGCAGATCACCGCGCTCGACGCGCAGCGCGATTTCTATGAGCGATCAAAGCATGCCGAAGCCGATCTTCTGGTGAAGAGCGCCGAAGCTCGTGGCACCGAGCTGATCAATCGCGCGATGGAAGGTGCCGGCTCCGACAAGCTGCTGAGACTTCGCAGGGGGCTCGCTGTGCTCAACAGCATCAAGGGGCCAATCTACATCAACGAGGACCCGACCGACCTCACGCATCTTTCCTCGGGGCGCCATTAGGAGCCGATCATGTCCAAGCTCTCTGGAATCGCAATCGCTGCCGCACTTCTGATCGCCGCGTCCGCGTGCACGCCGCACACGACGGCGGCTACGGAAGTCGGCGTGAAGTTCAACAAGGTTACGCGCTCGACGGAGATCGCCGAGCCGGGCGCGACATACTTCTTCATGCCGATCATCAATGACTGGACGACGTTCGACACGTCCACGCAGAGCCTGATCATGTCCGCCAAAGCAGAATCAGGCGACCGGCGGGAGAAGGACGACCTGCGATTCAAGACTCGCGACGGAAACGACATCGAGACCGACGTCACGGTTCGGTGGCGGATCGATCCGACGCGCGCCGCTTACATCTGGCAGGTCGTCGCGCCCACGACTGAGGGCATCAAGGAGCGGCTCGTGCGATCGCTCTCGCGATCGTATGTGCGCGACGTGCTCAATCGGCTCGATTCCGAGGAGTATTACAACCCTGATCTGCGCTTCGCAGCAGCGCGTGACGCTACGAGCGTGTTGGCGGTGCAATTGAAACCGTATGGCGTCATCGTCGAAAACGTGCTCCTCGGCGATTTTTCATTCAAGCCCGACTATCAGCGTCTCATCAATCAGCGTAAAGAGGCCGAGAAGCAGGCCGAGAAGCTGGAGGCGCAGATTCTGGCCACTCTGGAATCGAACAAGGCCAACCTGCAGGCGAAGATCGCCGAGCTGACCGAGCAGTTCACGCGATCGCAGGGTGCTCTCGAGCAGACCAAGCGCAACGCGGATGCCTACGTCGTGCGACGACAGCAAGAGGCGCAGGCGACCATCGCCGAGCGTAACGCGACTGCCGAAGGAATCCGCAAGGAGCGCGCGGCGCTCAATGGAAGCGCCGGCGACGCTTACGTCAGTCTTCAGCTCATCGACGCATTGCAGAAAAAAGAGATCCGGCAGATCCCGAAGTTGCCCAGCGGCAACGTGATCATCGACGGCAACAAGTTGCTGCAGCAGCTCGGAGTCATTCAGTACTCCCAACAGCAACAGCAGCAGGCTCCGGCGAGTCAATAGATGCTGAACATCGCCGGCCCCGAATACGACTTCGGTCAGGTCGTCTTTGTGGTGCTGCAGGAGTGCGAGCACCGACGGCGGAGTTTTGCGACCGACTCGCTCGGACGCGAGCTCGAGTCGATCGCGCGGTACAAACTCGGGCAGATCAAGCGTGCGTACGACGAATTCGGTGGCTCGGCCGGCTATTGGGAAACCCTGCAGAAGGAAGTGCTCGACACGGCGCTCCCGCAGTACATCACCGCGGCGGCGGAGATGAACGAAATGGAGCGTAACGGTTTCGGCGTCTTCCGGCGTGGCGACGTCGCGGCGCGGCTGATCTTGGCGCTTGCCGGCCTGGTCATCGGAAGCATCATCATCGCCCTGCCGTTCATCCCGATCTTCGAGGAGCTCTTCGCCTTCGCGCTGACAGCCGTCGGTTTCTTCTATCCCGACATCGTTCGCTTCACATGGGAACGCCGTTACGCGCGGCTGTTGAATCGTCTCATCACCGACGCTGATCGTTATCAGTCCAATGCGCGACTGCACTACATGACGACAGAGCAGATACGGGAATCGTTCACGCCGGGCGAATCACAGAGCCTTCTCCCACCGGGAGAAGGTGCCCCCGAGCGCAGCGAGGGCCCGGATGAGGGGCGTGGTTCTGGCTAGAAGCACGCCCCTCACCCGGCCCCTTCGGCTTCGCTCAGGGGCCACCCTCTCCCGATGGGAGAGGGCATCAGCGCCGCATCACCTCTTCGGCGACGCGCTCGGCCTGCTCTTCATCCTTCCCCTCGATCGCCTCATGCTTCGGAACGGTGTCGGGGGCGAGGTGCAGGCGCAGCCAGATTCGCTCGATCGCCGGATAAGCCGCTGCGATCGGCAGGATCAGAATCGCGCCAATCGGACCGGCCAGCAGCGCGCCTGCCGAGAACGCGAGCAGAACCGTGAGTAGTGATAACCGCATCGCGCCGCCAAAGACGCGCGGTACGAGGTAGTAGGCCTCGAAGAGGTGATAGGCGCCGTACACGACAACGACCACCGCGGCGGCGATCGGCGAGACGACCAAAGCAAGTAGCGCCGCCGGGACGATCGTCGCGATGAAGCCGATGATCGGGAAGAAGTCGGCGACAAACGTGAGCACCGCGACCGGCAGCGCGGCCGGCACATGCAGCGCAGAAAGCGTGATCATGACGACCATCGCGGCCAGAGACGAGATGATGAGTTGACCGCGCATATAACCGAGCATCACCGGCTCGACCTCGTCGACCGTTTGCACGAGCTTTCGCCGCTGCTTCTCGGGCGCAAAGCTGAACAGCCAGGCCAGCGCGCGCTTGCCTTCCACCACAAAGAAGACGGCGAGAACGAGCATCAGAAACAGCGCCGTGATCGCCTCGACCGCATACCAGCCCGCGATCACCGGCGTGCGCAGTTCTGATGGCGTCTTGATCTGCGCGGCGACACTTCGAATGTAAGGTGCCACCGCGGGAAGCTCACGGTCCAGACGCTGAGCGATGCGCGGCATGTCAGTGACCAGTTGTCGCAGCTCCGCGACCATGTGAGGAACGATGATGACGAGGAAGAGAATGACGGCGCCGAAGACCACGACGCTGACGAGCGTCAAGGCCAGAGCATGCGCGAGCCCTCTCTTTGTCAGCCAATCCGTCGCCGCCGCCATCACGACCGCGACCATGCCCGCGACGTAGATGATCGCCAACAGCGGCAACAGCCTGCTCACGACGAAGACGAGGAGCAGAAACAGCGCGACCTTCACCAGCGTGGTGAAGGGGATGCGCAGCACGAGGTCACGCTTCAACGGATCGGGCACGTTGAATCAGGAATGCACGATGCCGGCCTGATGTGCGGAAACCGTCCAGCGAAGGACTAAGATTCATCGTCACGAAAGGAGAGCCGATGAAGCGCGTGACAGTTGTCATCGCCGTTGGAATGCTCGCCACGGTCTTGAGTGCTCAGCAGTCGCTCGAGCCGAAGAATGTTCAGGTACTGAAGGGACTCACGCCGAGCCAGCTCATTCGAACGATGCAGTTCGTCGCGGCATCACTCGGCGTCAACTGCGATTTCTGCCACGTCATCAAGTCGGCCACCGATCGAGACTTCGCCAGCGACGACAAAGAAGAGAAGAGAACGGCGCGGGAGATGATGCACCTCGTCATCGACACGAACGCGAAATTTTTCCACGAACGGCCGATGGTCTCGTGTGTGACGTGCCATCGGGGAAGCACGGAACCGTTGTCAGTGCCGGTTCTCCCGGTCGCGCTGCCACCGCAGCGACCGGAGGCGCCGGCGCAGGCGTCGACTGCGAAGCCGACGCGCGACGAAGTCGTCGCCCGATACGCCAAAGCCCTCGGCAACATCGATGAAAAAGCGCTCGCTACGATGGAGATGAAGGGGACTCGCGAGACATCGAGAGGCAGCGGGCCGTTTGACGTTGTGATCGCGCCGGGTAAGGTGCGCGCGACCGGGACGATTCCCGAGGGCGAAATCCTTAATGTTGTCAACGGCAGCCAAGGCTGGATCCGCGATCAGCGCGGAACGCAGGCGATGCAGCCGACGCAGGTCGAAACGATCAACCTGACGATGGACGCCTATCGTCTCACTCTGCCGAGCGAGATCCCCGCCGAGGCACGAGTGAGCAAAGACAAAGTCGGCGACAAAGATGCCTGGGTGATCACGATGCCGTTCGGAACGAACGGAACGCAGCGGCTCTATTTCGATGCGCAAACCGGATTGCTCTTGCGGCGGCTGAGGCTCACTCGCGTCCCGATCGGACAGATCCCGCAGCAGACCGACTTCGACGATTACCGGGACGTCGGCGGCATGAAGCTTCCGTTCGTCGTGCGCGTCGACACGATCGATCCGCGCGGCGGGGCCACGCGCCGCTACAGCGAGATCAAGCTCAATGCGAAGGTGGACGAGAGTCTGTTCGCAGAACCGAAGTGAATTACGCCACCGCCGTTCTGTAATTGCGCGTCCACGACACAATGCCGGCGATCTTCGGGATCTCCACACTGTGGTTCAGGTATTCCCATATGCCGAGAACCTGCTCGCGATCGCTGGCGCGCTGCGGGGCGACACGCCGGACCGCTTCATCCGCCGCGGCGACCCGCGCCCGCGCATACCAGCGGTTCGCCTCGATCGGATCGGAAGCGAAGCGGCGGATGGTCTTCAGGACCAAAGCCACTTCCTCATCGGTGACGCCGCGGAGCGCAGGCGGCGTCTTGCCGCTCTGTGGACGGCGCGTCGTCGCCATGTCGGCCTGAAGCTCGCGCTTGTCGCGAAGGACGTCCACCGCCTGGCAAAGCCGGTCAGGGGTCTCCGTCACACGGAGTCCGCTGATGCAGAACGTCGGATCGTCACCGCGCTGGGCGATGCTCGTCCACACGACTTTGGCGCGCATGGCGAAGGATCGCGATGCTTTCAGGAGTGAAAAGGTCAGCTTCGCCTCTTCGCCGGGCAACAGCGTCTGCTGATGTCGGATGCGAAGACCAGTATTCGAAATCTGCAGAACCGTGAACTTCACCTGATTGAACATGCCGCCGATCTGTCCGCGCGGAATGTAGCGGACGGCGATGCGCAGATCGGGTTTCTCGGTAACCGGCTCCTCGAATTCGCGAATGCTGCGCGTGATCTGCGCCTGGTCTTCATCGACATCGAAGTCGATCTCTTTGTAGAGCGGCTCCCGTGCTTTCTCATCGTGGGCAGCCGCGACGCCTGGTGCTTCACTGGCCTCGGACCGGTATAACCGCAGCAGCGCGTCACGGAAAAAGGCCTCGAGATGACCGAGTGGAATCATCTCCTGGCCGTCGGCAACGCGACAGCGTACGGCTCCGCTGCCGATCAGGGCGTCGATGATCTGACGGTCGAGCTCAAGTTTGCGAGGAGCTTCGTCGCGGGCGAGCAGGGAGGTCAGTGGTTCCATGACCCGATCGCCGCCGCATTTCGCATGCCTACTCGTCTTCCAGCCGGAAGCCGACTTTGATCTTGACCTGATACTGCGACACCTTCTTGTTTGTGACGCGGCCGCGGAGCTCGGCCACCTCGAACCAGTCGACATTGCGAAGCGTCTTTGCCGCCCGCGCCACCCCCGACGCCACGGCCTCGGCAAAGCCTTTTTCGGACGTTCCGACGATCTCGACGAGCTTGTAGACCTTGTTCTCTGCCACAGTGGGGACTCCTTTCGCGGCGCATTTTACGGAATCAACTAAAATTACGGCTTACGGATCGTCAACGATCGGGTGAGCGGAATGAGAGCGGAGAGAATCGAACGGGTGCGGCGTCGCCTCCTGGAACAGGCGGTGGCCGAGAACCTCGACACGATTCGGGGCTTGCCGCCCCGTGCGCTCAGAAGGCCGAAGCGGTTGCTCGACGTATTGCTGCGATGGTCGCCGGTGTTTCTGGTGGCGTTCACTCTCACGGCCTCGACGTTCTTCATTTCGCCGGAACCGTTGCCTTCACTCCCCTCACCCGGCGCAGTGGAGGACAGGCGCCCCCGCCTGTCCGGACAGGCGAGGCGCCTGTCCTCCACAACAGCAGCGAGCGCGGGCCTCGACACAGTGCGCGTGGCCGCGGCAGCCTTTCCGCTCGCCGTGCGCCGTGTCGTCCTCGATGCCGGTCATGGCGGCACTGACCCCGGCGCATCGGCGCTCGGCATCGAAGAGAAAAATGTCACGCTCGACATCGGCCGCCGGCTTCGCCGCATGCTCGAGCAGAATGGATTCGAAGTGGTCGTGACTCGTGGCGACGATCAGACGATCAAGCTCCGCGAACGCGCGCGCCTCGCCAACAGCTCGCGCAGTGACGTCTTCGTATCCATCCACGTCAACTCGATCGTGAAATACACGGCCTCGCACGGCGTCGAGACCTATTACCTCGGTCCGACAAATGATCCATCGCTGACGCGTCTCGCCGCTGCCGAGAACAGCTCGTCCGGCTATTCGATGGCCGATCTTCGCAAACTGCTCGACAGCATTTACGCCGACGCGCGCCGCGATGAGTCGCTGCAACTCGCCACGACTGTGCAGCAAGAGCTCTACGCCGGATTGCGCGTGTCTGATCCCGGTCTCGAAAACTGGGGTGTGAAACGCGCGCCGTTCGTCGTGCTCGTGGCCACCGACATGCCGGCGATCCTCGCCGAGGTCGGCTGCCTCTCGAATGACCGGGAAGCGGCAATGCTCAGCCGCGCCGATTACCGTCAGAAAATCGCCGAAGCGCTGTTTCACGGGATTCACGCATACGCAGGCGCGGCAGAGGCGCCGCAGAAGAAAGGAACGTAACGATGGCCGCATCCTCCGAGCTTCTCCACGTCGGCATCGACCTTGGCACATCGCGCAGCGCGATCTCGGCGTCGAACGGCGAGCGCTTCGTCGTCGAGAGCTTCGTCGGATGGCCGGTGGACATGGTGGCCAAAAAAGTTCTCAAGCGCACGGTCCTCATCGGCCATGAAGCGGTCTCGAATCGGACGATGCTCGACCTCCATCGCCCGCTCGAGCGCGGGCTCCTCAAGGAAGGGTCGGACAAAGACGTCGAAGCGGTCCGCGAGCTGCTGCGCCACCTTCTCGGTCTGGTCGGCGTCTCGAACGGCAAGGCGCGATCGTCGTCGTCGAACGTCCGCGCTGTCATCGGCGTTCCGGCCGCGGCACTGCGGACGAATAAACAATATCTGCGCAACTCGATGAAAGGGATCGTCGACAGCCTGATGATCGTCTCCGAGCCCTTCGCCGTCGCCTACGGACTCGACGCGCTGCTGAACACGATGATCATCGACATCGGCGCCGGCACCACCGACTTCTGCGTGATGAAGGGGCGTTATCCGACCGAAGAGGATCAACGAACGCTGACCATCGCCGGCGATTCGATCGATGCGCATTTGCTCAAGCTGATCGAAGAGCGCTATCCGCAGGCGAACGTCACGATCTTCATGGTTCGCGAATGGAAGGAGAAGTACAGCTTCGTCGGCGAGCCGCCGCATCGCGCCGTCGTCACGGCTCCGGTTAAGGGCGTGCCAACGGAGCTCGACATCACGAACGAGATCAAAGCCTCCTGCGAGACTCTCCTCGGACCGACGATCGAGACGATGATCGATCTGCTGTCGCGCGTGGAGCCAGAATTCCAGGACAAAGTACGCAACAACATCATCCTCTCCGGTGGCGGCGGGTTGATCCGCAATCTGCCGAAGGCCCTCGAGGCCGCTCTTCGGCAGGTCGGCGGAGGACGCGTGAAATACATGGAGGATCCGGTGTTCGTCGGATCCGACGGCGGTCTGGCGCTGGCCCTCGACGCTCCGGAGACCGACTGGGAAAAACTGTCGGCGTGATGCGGATGCTCGCGTCCGCCGCGGTCATCGTGGTGGTCGGCGCCGTCGCGCTCTATCTCTTCGCGCAGTATGTCCGACGTTCGTCGATGTTCTTTCCGATGCGGTATCCGGAAGGCTTCTGGAACACGTCGGCACTGCCGATCCAACCGGAAGAGCATTGGCTGACGACAAGCGATGGCGTTCGGCTGCATTCATGGCTCTTTCGCGCGGATGAACACGACGCTCCGCTACTGATCTACTTTCACGGCAACGGTGGAAACCTCGGTGAGCGTGGGCCGATCGCGTCGAATCTCGCGGCGCGCGGCATCTCGGTGTTGCTGTTCGACTGGCGTGGTTACGGCAAAAGCGAAGGCACGCCGACCGAGTCAGGCTTATACAAAGATTCGATGGCTGCGCACGACTTCGCGCGGACGATCACGGCGAAGATCGCGCTCTACGGCGAATCGCTCGGAGGGCCGTATGCAGCGTACATCGCGAAACAGCGTGGCGCGCGTTGCGTCGTGATCGAGAACTCTTTCCCTTCGCTCAGTGAGCTGGGCAATGCGCTTTACGCGCCGATGCCGCTGGGCTGGGCCGCGCCATACGCACTCATGACGGCGAGCTGGCTGAATCAGGCCGGCGTACCCGTGCTCGTAATGCACGGCAAGTCCGATGAGGTGATCGCGTTCAAGCTCGGCATGTCGCTCTACAAACAGTTGCAAGTGCCGAAAGAGCTTCTCGTCAGCGAGACGGCAGGCCACTGCGAGCTCGCCAACGTCGAGTGCGATCGCTACTACGACACCGTCACGCGATTCATCAAGAGTGGAGGACAGGCGCCCTCGCCTGTCCTGCATGTCAAAGAGTGATGTTTCTCCGCCACTGGTGGCGCACCGCTCGAAAAAACTGGAGCGCGTATCGCTGCCGCCGCCTCCCTCCAGGCGGAAAACTCCACGTCGGTTGCGGGCCGATTCATCTCGACGGCTGGATCAACATCGACAATCGACGGTATGAAGCCGCCGATTACATCATCGACGTCCGCGACGGCCTTCCCTTTCGCGATCTCAGGTTCATCTTTGCGGAGCATTTCATCGAGCACTTGCCATACTGGGAATGCGAACGCTTTCTGCGCGACTGCCGGAGCGCTCTTGACGCCGATGGAATCCTCCGACTTTCGACGCCGAACCTCGACTGGGTTGTCGCGACGCAGTACAACGCGCGCGATATTCGCGACTGCTTTCTGCTCAACGCGTCGTTCAAAGGGTGGGGACATCAGTTCCTGTTCAACTCCGCGACGCTCTCAGCACTGCTGCGTCGCGTGGGATTCGCTCGTGTTGAATTCTGCGCCTATCGAGAGAGCGCGCACACGGAGCTTCGTGGGCTCGAGCGTCACGAGCGATCGCCTGATACCTTGCAGTTACCACACGTCCTTGTGATCGAGGCGAGTGGATTCGGCGGAGAGGCAGATGACGCGCTCGACACTTCCGCGAAGGAGTTCTTACAAACTTTAGGCGCAGAGTGAAAGCCGCCGGGCGTGACGCCCGGCGGCTGTGGCCGAGACGGCCGCTCTCCACTATTGTCCGCAGGTGGCGAATGCGCCCGTGTCGTTGAGGGCCGCGGCGCGCACGCCGAAATCGTTGTGATACGTCTTCGTCGTACCGGTGTGCGTGTCGGTGACCACGATGTCGTATCCGAGGTTCGTCGCGGCCGCGCCGAAGACCCAGATGCGATTGTTGAATCCGCAGGCGTCGAGCACCTTCACCAGCATCTCGATGTTATCCGCCGTGGAGAACCAGAACAATCCGGTGGAATCGGTGTACTTGACGGCGTTCGCCGCTCCGCCGCCCGTCCCGCCGTCACGCCAGTTCACAGTGACCTTGAAACGGTTACCGAGCGCGCACAACGTCGTCGCATTCGGAGTGCAGACTGACGGACCCCCGCCGCTGCCGCTTCCGACTGAGATCGGCGTCGGGATGAACCATGAGTTGTTGTACGCGATCGCGTCGGTCTGGAAGTTGTCGCCGATTCCGACAATCCCGCCCACGTAATAACGCCCGGCCGGGAGAGTCGACGGAATCTTGAATTGCGTTCCGTCGGCATCCTGCGACCACGCATTCAAAGACGGATCCCAATAGAAGTACGCGAAGTACGTATCGCTGGTCGTGATGTCCGTATCAGTCGACAGATAGAGACGGAGACGAACATTCGATACCGGACCGTTGCTCAGATTCTCGACAGTCCAGTTCTTGATCGTGATGTTCCCGCCTGGCGCGACGGTGGTCGGCGTCACGCTGGCAACCTTGATGGCGTTCGCGCCGTCATCGCTTCCCGACTGGCTTCTTTCGTCATAGACAAACGGATACGTGGCCAGATCGGTCACTTGCTGCACTCGTCCGGGGAACTGCTGCCGCGCGTTGAGAATGTCCGCACGCGTGACGTAGCGCGAGAAGTGCGGGAGATAGTTCATCTCCGACACGTTCTTGAAGTTGTGATGAAAACCGAGCGCGTGACCCAGCTCGTGAGTGGACGTTGCCTGATAGTACGTACCGTCTTCACCGAGACCTGGCCGCGTCAACTGCCAGTCAAACAAGTTGTTCATCATCACGTCCGCTTCGGTCATCTGCGAACCGCAGACAGTCGCGGCGGGGCGCGGGCACTCGTTGAAATCACCGAACGCGCCCTGCGGCAACGAAGGGGTGTAGCCGAGCACGGAGTTGCCGTCCATGCCGAAGATCTGCGTCATGTCGTAGAAATAGACTTCGCTGACGCCGTTGCCGAAGTCGAAGCTCCCCTGCTGCAGCGTCGGCCGGAAGACGTCGACATACTGGTTCCAGTTGTTCATCGCCTCCAGAGCTCCCTGCTGAAAGCCGGAGTCGACGTGCCGGATGATGAACGGCGTCGGCACCTGGCTCGGAATGCCGCAGGAGCAACTGTCGGTGCGCTGCGCAAAGAGAGCAGCACTTGAAGAGAACG
>DASYUK010000045.1:0-2832 GCA_036001325.1 Thermoanaerobaculia bacterium | reverse complement strand
CGGTGCCGGCGCGCGAGACCGAGACGCAGATGCGCAACGTGCTCTTTCACATCGACCGCACGGCCGTGCTGCACATCCACGATCTGCGCGGTCAGATGTTCGACAAAGAGGCGGGCAAGCCGCTGAACTTCGACAACAAACGATCATTCATCATGCGCATGTCCAATGCGCATGTCGGTGTGGATGGCCAATCGCTGACCGATCTGATGAATCGTTACGTCTTCAACTACAGCGGCGCGCCGCTCAAGGGCCTGGTCGTCCGGATCGAGAAGGGTCACCTCGTGCAGGAGGGGATCATGCACAAGATCATCGATATCCCGTTCCAGATGACGGCGGACGTGTCGGCGACATCCGACGGCTGGATTCGGATTCATCCCACGAAGATCGAGATCTGCAATCTCAACGGCGCCGCGCTGATGAAAGCGTTCGGGATCTCGCTGCAGAAAGTGCTCACGAAGTTGCCGCCGGGTGTGGGCGTGGAGAAGAACGACATGCTGATCGATCCGCTCGGAATTCTGCCGCCGCCGAAGATCGAGGGCCGACTCGCCGAAGTGACGATCGAAGGGAACGAACTGATGCAGATCTTCGACGACGGTCGTGGAGTCGCGCCGTTGCAACCTCCCGATACGACCGCGCGAAACTACATGTACTTCCAGCACGGCACGCTGCGCATGGGGAAATTGTTCATGGTGACAGCGGACATGCAGGTGATCGACACCGATCCGAGCGATCCGTTCGACTTCTTCATCGACGAGTACAACGCGCAGCTCGTGGCCGGCTTCGATCAGAATCGATCGAACTACGGTCTGCTCGTTTACATGCGCGACTACGACGATCTCGGCAAACCGCCGCGGCCCGGCGAGCATCTGGCGCCGTGATCACCGAAAGCGAACCAAGACCGGTATGAACCATGCGGTCGGCACAGTGATCATCAGAAACACGATGAACCAGAAGATCCAGCGATGCCAGCCCAGCAGTCGTCGGGCGCGCATGACGAAGAGCGCACCGATGAGTACACCGACCGCAGACAGAAGAGCGGCATTGCGATTTTCCCGGCGAGCGAAGAAGAGCACTGCCAGAATCCCGAAGCTCATCAGGTAGCCGCCGAGGAAGAGCTCGAGGTTGCCGGCCACGGCTCGCCAGTAGCGATTGTCTCGCGCCATTCGCAGTGCGACTGTACCAGCGGATGAGTGATGTACATTGTGTGTGACGAAGCGCCGCGCACTGGAAAAGTCCGTCAGGCGAGCCAAAGCACGGAAAATTTTCGATCTTGCCGGAAGCGGAGCGTGGGACGGATCGCTCGCCGCCATGCGCAGAGACCGTCCGCAAAAGAGAGCTGCCGGCGCCGAACACGCCCTGATTGCAATTAACCCGCGCGTCTCTCGTCCTGGCGCCGGTCGGAAGCGTCCGCCAATGACTCCGTGATCAGCTCCGAAACGGTGCTGCGCTTCTCATCGACCACGGGTTTCAATAGAGCGCGCAGCGCCGGCGGAGCGATCAGTGTAGTCACGATGACCATCATCGCCACCGAGCTGTAAAGTCCCGCCGTCAAGAGTCCGGTCGACAAGCCGAGCTGCGCGAAGATGAGCCCCACCTCGCCCCGAGGCACCATCCCGACGCCGATCACAAGCCGGCGCAGCGGCCGGCCAAAGGATGCGTATCCCGCCGCAACTTTGCCCACGATCGCGATGAGTGTCAGCACGACCCCGATGATGAAAAACCGACGGGCCTGCGGCTCGAATGGATTGAGCGTCTCGAGATCGACTGCGGCGCCGACGAGCACAAAAAAAATCGGAATGAAGAACTGCGCGACGTCGTGCACCTCATGCTCGATGTCCGCCCCTCGGCCGGTGCGCGCCAGAATGAGACCAGCCGCAAACGCGCCGATGATCATGGCCGAGCCGATGAAATCGGCGGTCCACGCGAGCGCGAAAGCGAACATGACCGACGCGAAGAACAGCCCTTTCGCAACGCGGAGGCGCGTAATCAGCGCCATGACTCGTGGCGCGAGCACCGAGCCGATCACGAGCGCAAGCGCGATGAAGCCGAACGCCGCGATGAACATTTTCGCGACGCTCCAGGTCGTCAACGTCTGCCCCGCGGCGAGGCCCGCGACGATGGCGAGACAGATCAACCCGAGAACGTCGTCGATGACTGCGGCGCCGAGGATCACCTGAGCTTCGTCGCTTTTCAGATGACCGAGATCCGCCAGCACGCGTGCGGTGATACCGACCGATGTCGCGGTCAACGCGGCGCCGAGGAGAAGCGAAACGACGGGCGGCATGCCGAGTGCGCGACCGGCGGCGATTCCTCCGAGTAGCGGCAGCGCGACGCCCACGAACGCGACCGTGGCGGAGGCACCACCCACGGACAGCAGACGACGGACGTCAGTCTCGAGTCCGATCAGAAACAGCAGCAGGATGACGCCGACCTCGGACAGAATCTGCAGGAGAGGAGAATGCGCATCGACGAGGTGGAGTCCCGAGACGCCGATGACGATGCCGCCGATCATCTCCCCAAGCACCGCCGGCTGCCCGACGCGCTCGGCGATCTCGCCGAAGATCTTCGCCGCGGCAAAGATCGCGATGAGAGCAAGCAGGAAATCAGAAACGGTCATCCGTCCTCCGATGGAGAACGGCGGCCCGACCGTTCCAGCTTGCCTGTGAGGACCGCGCCTCACACCCGAGTCGATCTCAATGCAACACGGAGTCCACGCTTAGCGAGGACCGGCCACACGTCACGGACCGCGGCAGCCCATCCAGCGGGCGCGGGTGCCGGCGCGATCCGTGCGTTCGGAACCCTTGCGACCAGTTCCGCGTCCGGTTCCCCGTT
>DASYUK010000044.1:0-41844 GCA_036001325.1 Thermoanaerobaculia bacterium | reverse complement strand
GTGACCGATCGATATGGTAGTATTGCCTCAATATGGTACGTAAGGTTACCTTCACCTTCGACGACCTGACGATCCGCAAGCTGGAGAATGCCGCGCAAAAGGTCAAAAAGCCGAAGAGCGAGGTCGTCCGCCAAGCGATCGCCGACTATCACGACCGCATCGGCCGCCTCAGCGAGTCGGAGCGCTTACGGCTCCTCAAGATCATCGACGAAATCGCCGCGAGGCCGGTGACCAAGCGCTCGCGCAAAGACGTCGATCGCGAGATTGTCGAAATTCGCACGGCCAGGCGAGGGAGCGGCCGCCGTCATCCGTCGTGATCGTGATCGACACGTCGGCATTGATCGACACGTTCTGCGAACCGAGACATTCGCTACGGAAGTTTCGGATGCTCGTCGATGCCGGTGACGAGATCGTGCTCTCAGCCGTCGTGCTCTATGAATGGCTTCGCGGGCCCCGGACACATCTCGAGCTGCTCGACCAGGAGCAAGCGTTTCCGCGCGAGCGCGCCATGCCGTTCGGCGCAGTGGAGGCGTCACGTGCGGCCGATCTGTACAAGACAGTCAAACATGCGCGCGGTCGCGAGATCGATCTGGCCATCGCTGCGACGGCCCTCGTCCACGACGCCGCGCTTTGGACTCTGAATCCCGATGACTTTCGCGACATCGCGTCGCTTCATCTCGTCTGATCTCGGTTGAATCTGTAGTACTCTCGCCGTCTTCCGAAATATGGCCGTCGCTCCCGGAACCCGACTCGGGCACCAAATCTCCTCGCCGATCGGCGCCGGCAGAATGGGGAAGGTCTATGTGCTGCCGATTTCCGGTAACCGTGGCAAATGGCAGGTCTCCACTGACGAAGGAGTCCGGCCTGGAGTCGCGAACGGCAAGCGCATCGACTATGTCCACGAGTCGACGATGATGGTCGTCGATGTTGTCGCACGAGGTGAAGAATTTGTCGCCGGCGCGCCGCGGTCACTCTTCTTGATCAAGGCGAGGGTCGGCAACGGAACGCAGTGGAAGGTCGCCGCCGATGGCACGCGCTTTCTCGTCGACACACCGACCGAACACGCAGAAAGCCCTCCGCTGACTCTGGTCCAGAACTGGACCGCTGCGCTGGCGAAGTAAGCAGGCGCGGCGCGTGCACGCGCCCCTGCTATACAATGCGCACCCGTTTGCGAGGAAACGTATGAAGAATAAATGGTTTGTTCTTGCGATCGTGCTGATCGCCACAGTCTTCACCGCTTGCCCGCCGAAGAATGAAGGTGGCGGCACGACGGCCACCGGCGGCGGTGGCGGTGACATTCTCGTCGGCGAGTTTGGATCACTCAGCGGAAACCAGGCCACGTTCGGCCAGGCCACGCACAACGGCATCATGCTGGCGATGGACGAAGTCAACGCCGCGGGCGGCATCAGCGGCCGCAAGATCAAGGTGCTGACCGAGGACGATCAGTCGAAGCAGGAAGAGGCGGCGAACGCGGTGACGAAGCTCATCTCCCAGAACAATGTCGTCGCGGTTCTTGGCGAGGTGGCCTCTTCGGCGTCGATTGCCGGCGGACCGATCTGCCAGGCCAACAAAGTGCCAATGATCACTCCGTCGTCAACCAACGAAGCCGTGACGAAGATCGGCGACTACATCTTCCGGATGTGCTTCATCGACAACTATCAGGGTCCGGTCATGGCGCGTTTCGGATCGCAGACTCTCAAAGCCAAGCGCGGCGCGATTCTGACCGACGTGAAAAACGACTACTCGACCGGACTGACTACCGTCATCGAGCAGACCTTCAACTCGACCGGCGGCAAGATCGTCGCCAAGCAGAGCTACTCGAATGGCGACGCCGACTTCCGTCCGCAGCTCACCACGGTCAGAGCGGCGAACCCCGATGTGATCTTCATCCCCGGCTATTACGGAGATGCGGCGCAGATCGTCAGCCAGGGCCGAGACCTCGGCATCAAAGTTCCTTTCATTGGCGGCGACGGCTGGGAGTCACCGAAGCTGCTCGAGATCGGCGGCAAAGCGATGGACGGCTGCTACTACGCGAATCACTACTTCTCGGGCGATCCCGCGCCGATCGTCCGCGACTTCGTGCAGAAGTACCGCGCGCGCTTCAAAGTCGTCCCCGGCGCTCTCGATGCCCTCGGCTACGACGCGGCGCGCGTGCTGGCCGACGCGATGACGCGTGCCGGAAAGATCGACGGCCCGGACATTCGCAATGCCATCGCCGAAACCAAAGGATTCGCCGGCGTGACCGGCACCATCACACTCGGTCCCGATCGCAATCCGGTAGGAAAGAAGATCGTGATCATCGGCATCAAGAACGGGCAGCTCACGCTCGAAACGACCATCGATCTGAATGCGCCGAGTAGCGCCACGACGGCGACAGGGACGACCGGCACGGCCAAGACTTCGTCGTAAACGATGCAGACACTTCTTCAGAACCTGCTGAACGGCATCGCCGCGGGGTCGATCTATGCGCTCATCGCCCTCGGCTACACGATGGTGTACGGCATTCTGAAGCTGATCAACTTCGCGCACGGCGACGTCTTCATGCTCGGCTCGTTCGTCGGTTTCTACGCCGGCAACTGGTTCGTCGCCAGAGTCGGCGGCCAGCCGTCGTTCGGCACCGCTGCGATCGTCCTTCTTCTGTCAATGATGGTCTGCGGTCTGTTCGGCTTCATCAACGAGCGTGTCGCTTACCGGCCGCTGCGCAATTCCCCGCGCATCGCCTCGCTGATCACCGCCATCGGCGTGTCGTTCTTTCTCGAATACGGCGGGCAGATGGTCTTCGGAGCCGATCCGAAGTTCTTCCCGACGCTGATCCCGAAACACATCATCACGTTCGGCGGCATCACCACGACGAATTACCAGCTCATCGTGCTCGTGGTGGCGGTCGTATTCATGGCCCTGCTGCAGTACATCGTCTACGGCACGAAATACGGACGGGCCATGCGCGCCGTCTCGTTCAACTACGAGACCGCATCGCTCATGGGTATTCCGACGGACCGCGTGATCTCCATGACGTTCGTCATCGGATCGATGCTGGCCGCGGTGGCGGGCATCCTCTATGGTCTGTCGTATCCGAAGATTGATCCGCTCATGGGCATCATGCCCGGCCTGAAAGCATTTGTGGCCGCAGTGCTCGGCGGCATCGGCAATGTTCCCGGCGCTGTGCTCGGCGGGCTGGTCATCGGCATCATCGAAGCGTTCGTCGGCGGCAGCCAGTTCTCGAACTACCGCGACGCGATCGCCTTTGTCATCCTCATCGTGATCCTCCTTTTCCGGCCATCGGGATTGTTCGGGAAGTATCAGCCGGAGAAAGTGTGATGAAGCGCGCGTGGTGGCTGCGCGACCTCATCTACCTCGCGCTCTTCGTCGCCGTCCTCATCGGGGCTACCTATCTCATCGAGTACGCCGCCGGTTACTACTCGGCGGTGCGCTACTACCAGCGCATCCTCGTGATGATGGGGATCAACATCACTCTTGCGGTATCGCTGAACATCATCAATGGACACGCCGGTCAGTTCTCGCTCGGCCACGCTGGATTCATGGCCGTCGGCGCGTACTTCGCCGCCTTTCTGACGTTCTACTATCTCGGTCCCTACGTCGACCGGTTTCCGGAGACTTCGACCGAGCACTGGATCCTGCAGAACACGATGCTCGTCATCGCCGTGCTCGCCGGAGGCATCGCGGCGGCGATCGCCGGTTACATCGTCGGGCTCCCCTCACTCCGTCTGCGCGGCGACTATCTGGCGATCGTCACGCTCGGCTTCGGCGAGATCATCCGCGTCCTCATCCTCAACATCGAGAAGATCGGCGCGGCGCGCGGATTCTCCGGCATTCCCGCCTGGAGCAACTTCTTCTGGGTCTTTTTTTTCGCCGGCGTCACGATCCTCATCTCGAATCGCCTGATTCATTCGTCGGTGGGACGCGCATTTCTCGCCATACGTGAAGATCAAATCGCCGCGGAAGCGATGGGCGTGGATACGACCAGCTACAAGGTGAAGGCCTTCATCATCGGATCGTGTCTGGCGGGAATCGCCGGCGGTCTCTTCGCGCACTACACGCCGGCGTATCTCAACCCGACGATGTTCACGTTCATCCGATCGTTCGAAGTGGTGGCCATGGTCGTTCTCGGCGGGCTGGGATCGATCTCCGGCTCGATCGTCGCCGCGATCATCCTCACGTTCCTGCCGGAAGGCCTGCGCACCGTCAAAGAGTTCATCCCCGGCGGCCGCGATCCGCGCATGGTTATCTACTCGCTCATGCTCATCATCCTGATGCTCACGCGCCCGCAAGGACTTTTCGGACGCCGCGAGCTGTGGGAGTTCCTGCCGAAACGAAAAGATGTCGTTCCGCCGAAAGGGCGGGAAGACGAGACGGCCGGACCGCCGGTGACCTGATGGCCGAAGGGAACGTTCTCCTCGAAGCGAAGAACGTCACGATCCGTTTCGGCGGATTGACGGCCGTTGCGAATTTCGATGTGACGGTTCGCGACTACGAGCTCGTCGGATTGATCGGTCCGAACGGCGCGGGGAAGACGACGATCTTCAATATGCTCACCGGCGTCTATAAGCCGACCGAGGGGGAGATCCGGATCGGCGGTGAATCGACGGTGGAGATGAAGCCGTACGAGATCACCGCGCGCGGCGTCGCGAGGACGTTTCAAAACATCCGCCTCTTCAAGGAGCTCAACGTCCTGGAGAACGTGAAGATCGGCGGCCATATCCATTACACGTATTCGGGCACGTCCGCCGTGCTGCATACCAATCGCTTCAGCGAGGCAGAGCGAATCGCCGAAGAAGAAGCGATGAGGCTGCTCGACATCTTCGGCCTAGAGAGCCGCGCTCAATACCTCGCGAAGAATCTTCCGTACGGCGATCAGCGACGACTGGAGATCGCCCGCGCCCTGGCTGCGCGACCGAAGCTCCTGTTGCTCGATGAGCCGGCGGCGGGTTTGAACACCGGTGAGACTCTCGCGCTGATGGAAAAGATCCACGAGATCCGCGATCGCTTCAAAGTGGCCGTGCTCCTCATCGAGCACAACATGGAACTGGTCATGGGCATCTGCGAGCGCATCATCGTGCTGAATTTCGGCAAGACGATTGCGCAGGGCACTCCCGAGCAGATTCGCAACGATCCCACCGTCATCGAAGCGTATCTCGGCGAGCCGGCGGAGGCGGCCCTGCTGTGAGTCCGATCCTCGCGGTGCGGAATCTCGAGGTCGCCTACGGAACGATCCCGGCTCTCCATGGGATCGATCTCGAAGTCCAGAAGGGAGAGATCGTCACGCTGATCGGCGCGAACGGCGCCGGCAAGACCACGACGCTGCGCACGATCTCCGGGCTGCTCAAACCGCGTCGAGGCGAAGTGACGTTCAACGGCCGCTCGATCGCCGGCGTGAAGCCGCATGTGATCACGGCCATGGGCGTATCGCACGTTCCGGAAGGGCGCGGCATCTTCGCGAACCTGACCGTTGCCGACAACCTCGAGCTCGGCGCATATCTGCGCAAGGACAAAGTGACTAAGGCAGAGTACGAGCGCGTCTTCTCACTCTTCCCGGTGCTGAAAGAGCGGATCAAGCAGAACGCCGGAACGCTTTCCGGCGGCGAGCAGCAGATGCTGGCCATCTCACGCGCCCTGATGTCGAAGCCCTCGGTGCTGCTGCTCGACGAGCCGTCGCTCGGACTCGCGCCGCAGATGGTGCAGACGATTTTTCGCGTGATCCGCGAGATCAACTCCGAAGGGACGACGATTCTGCTCGTGGAGCAGAACGCGCACATGGCGCTCGTCACCGCGCGCCACGCGTACGTGATGGAGACCGGCCGCATCGTCGCGGCCGATGAGACCAAAGCTCTCTTGGCGTCGGATCGGATCAAGAAAGCCTATTTGGGAGGATAAGTGCACTCTATTTGCAAACAGTCGGGAGGCTTTATGTATCGATACATGACATGTCTTCTCGTTGCGCTAATCGCCGCCGCGGCGTTCGCACAGGGTCAGGACATGCTGGTGCAGGCGCAACAGGTCTTGACGGCTGCTGAGAATGCCGGCGCGATCAATCTGGCGCGCACCCTTTATGACGACGCGCAGTGGCGGGTCAGGTTCGCGCAGGAAAACTGGAATTCGTCGAAGAGCGACATGCGCGATCAGGCTCGCCTGCGCGCGGAAGAGGCATTGTGGGCCGGCCGCGCGGCATTGGCGAAGGCGCAATGGCTGAGTGCCAATCTGGCCATCCGCCAGTTGCAGGGTGACATCACCCGCTTCGGCGGTCGCGCCGATCTCATCGTCCAGGATGAACCATCATCGATCGATTACGCTCGCGGCACGACGACGAAGCAACACATCGATGTGGCCCAGGCAGCGATCGATCAGGCCAAGGCGGCCGGCGCGGAGCAGATCGCCGGAAACGATCTGAAACCGGCGCAGGACAACGTCAACACGGCGCGAAAAATCTCCCGAGCCAACACGCGGAGCGAGTCGGCCGATCATCTCGCTTACGTCGCCGAGATGATGGCGCGTCGCGCGTATTACCTCGCGCGCGCCACCGAATCGAACAAGTATCTCCCGAACCTCCAACTCGAGCGCACGCGGCTCGCGCAGGCGGCGAGCGAGCAGCAAGCCGCTGCCGAGCGCGCCTCGCGGCAGCAGGCCGAGCGCGATCGCGCGGCGTTGCAGCAACAACTCGCCACCGAACAGGCCAATCGTCAGGCGCAGCAGGCGGAGATCGATCGTTTGCGGCAACAGGTTGAGGAGAGTCGTCGCGCTGCCGATCAGCGCGCCGAAGCCGATCGTCAGGCCCGCCTGCAGGCCGAGGCGCAGCTCGATGAGTTGACGCGGAAGTATCAGACGGCGATCACGAGCGGCAACACCGCCGATGTCGAGATGCTCCGCCGTCAGGTGGAGGATCAGCAGATCGCGCTGCGCGCGATTCAGGAGCGCGAGCGCCTCAACGAGCAGACGATGGGGACGGAGATCGAGAATCTCCGCACCGAATTGCAGACCGCGCGGCAGCAGGGGACCTCGAGTCAACAGGCTCTCACCGAGCGCGAGGCGGAGTTGCAGCGCCGCCAGCAGGAGCTCGATGCGCTCAAGAAAGAGCGCGAAGCCGATCTTGCGCATCGCCAGGAAGTCGAACGGCAGAATCAGACGGCGATCGCCGACGCACAGCGTCTCCGCCAGGAGGCAGAAGCGCAGGCCCAGCAGTTCAAGACGCAGCTCGAACAAGCGCAGTCGGCTCAGCAGACTGCTCAACAACAGGCGCAGCAGAGTCAGGCCGAGCTGGAAAAAACGCGACAACAGGCGCAGCAGGCGCAGGCAGAGCTCGAGCGTACTCGAAAGGAGCTCGCGGAGCGCGATGCCGAAGCGCGCCGGCTGCGGATGCAGCAGGAGCTATCACGGCTCGCGGCGACGAAGAGCAATGAGCGTGGATTGATCGTCACTCTGCCTGGCATCTTCTTCGACACCGGCCGGAGTGTGCTCAAGCCGGGCGCGAAGAAGACTCTCTCGCGCATCGCCGATCAGCTCAAGAACGACAACACGATCCGCATCTCAGTCGAAGGGCACACGGACAGCGTCGGCAGCGAGGAGAAAAATCAGGCGCTTTCAGAGAAGCGCGCGAACGCCGTTCGCGAGTTCCTGGTCGGCGCCGGCGTTCCCGCCGATCGCGTCACTTCTAGCGGCATGGGCAAGAAAGATCCGGTGGCCACGAACAAGACCGCGGCCGGCAGGCAGCAGAATCGGCGGGTGGAGCTGGTGATCACGAACGGATAGCCCTCTCCCCCGGGAGAGGGTGGCGCGAAGCGCCGGGTGAGGGGCGCCCCTCATCCGGCCCTTCGCTCCGCTCAGGGCCACCTTCTCCCGCGGGGAGAAGGCCCAGCCGCCGCAAACTAACTTTCGCAACTCCGCATCGTCTATCCGGTAAACAGCACGGAGGTTTTCGATGCGACGACCCCTTTTCTTTCTCGTGGCGATGCTCGTCAGCACCGCTGCTCTCGCTCACGGTAGCCATCATCGCGGCAACGTGAGCATCTCTTTCGATGATTGGGACGAATCTGCCGTCGACTGCAACGCTCTGCGGGTGCGCTTCGACGATCAGCGTGCTGTAGTCGTCAGCGAGGACGTCCCGGTCGCCGGACTGCGCTCGCTCACGGTTCGCAGCGAAGAGCACGGCGGAATCCGGGTGATCGGCTGGAACGGCGCGAATTACTCGGTGAAGGCCTGCAAAGCCGCGGCCCTCGGCGACGTCAGCGCGCTCCGCGTCTCGCTCAATGGCAATGAAGTGACGGCGACGGGTCCCGAAGACGATCGCTGGGTCGTCTACTTCATCGTCCGCACTCCGCGGAATGCCACTCTCGATCTGCGCTCGAGCAACGGACCGATCGGAGTGCAGGAGTTCAACGGAACCCTCACGGCGCGCGCGCAGAACGGACCGCTGTCGGTGAAGGATTCGAGCGGCACCATCGATGCGACGACGGTCAACGGACCGATCTCGCTGTCGGGCGGCAGCGGCAACGTGAAGCTGGCCGCGACGAACGGACCGCTCTCCGTGAAGCTCGAAGGAGCAGCGTGGGAGGGTGGCAACCTCGACGCGACGACGCAGAACGGGCCGGTCTCGCTGAAGCTGCCGCGCGGTTATCGTTCCGGCGTGGTGGTTGAGGCGCTGGGCCACGGTCCGGTGAGCTGTCGCGCGGAAGATTGCTACTCGGCGCGCATGCGCGCCGCCGACCTCGATGACGATCGCCCCCGCCGCATCGAGCTCGGGACGGGGACAGCGGCGGTGCATCTGTCGACGGTGAATGGACCGGTGAGCGTGAAGGATCGGGACTAGTTTCTGTGAAGCCCTCTCCCACCGGGAGAGGGCGGCGCGCAGCGCCGGGTGAGGGGCAGCCCCTCATCCGCCGCTCCGCGGCACCTTCTCCCGCCGGGAGAAGGCGCTCCCCTTACAATCTCCGGGTGTCCACCCGCAAGCTCCTGACGGTGCTCGGCGTTACGTTCGGGATTGCCGTCACGATCGGCAACACGATCGGCGCGGGCATTCTGCGGACGCCTGGAACCATCGCCGCGCATCTCCCCGAGTTCTGGCCGTACATGGCCGTCTGGCTGATCGGCGCTCTCTATGCCTTGCTCGGCGCAAATGCCATCGCCGAGCTCGGAACGATGGTGCCGCGCTCGGGCGGCCAATACGTCTTCGTCCGCTACGCTCTCGGCGATTACGCCGGCTTCGTCGTCGGATGGAGCGACTGGATCTCCACCTGCGGGACGCTGGCGGCGGTGGCCATCCTCATCGGCGAGTATGGCGTCGGGCTCATACCGGAATTGCGAACGCAGACCGTGGTCGCCCTCTCGATCGTGGCGATCCTCACCGTTGTGCAGTGGCTCGGCGTTCGATGGGGCGGGGCAACGCAGACGGTCACGAGCATCTTGAAAGTCGTCGCGCTTCTCGTCCTCGTCATCGCGTGCTTCGCCCTCGGATCGCAGAATCCGGTGCGCGCCTCGATGCAGGTCGAGCGCGAGATGCCGCTGATGCTCGCTCTGCTCCTCTCGCTGCAGGCCGTCATCTACACGTACGACGGTTGGACCGCGCCGATCTACTTCACCGAAGAGACTCGCGATCATGGTCGCAATATCCCGCGGGCGATGTTCGGCGGCCTGCTCGCGGTCATCGTCACCTACTTGCTGATCAATGTCGCGTTCGCTCGCGTCGTCCCGCTGCCGACTCTCGCCGGACAGAACTTCGCTGCCGCGACCGTGGCGCAACATCTGTTTGGCCTGCACGGCGACACGGCGCTGCGGCTGATCATGGTCGTTTCGCTGATCAGCGCCGAGAATTCGAACGTGCTCATGGCACCGCGCGTCTTGTTCGCGATGAGCAGCGATCGGCTCTTCTGGCGAGGGGCGACCGAAGTCAATCGCGGCGGAACCCCCGACGTGGCGCTGCTCATCAGCAGCATTCTCGCCGCCGGCTTCATCATCACCGGAACATTCGAGACCGTGATCGCCAAGCTGGCGTTTTTCTTCGTCGCGAACTACACGCTGTCCTTCATTTCGTTTTTCGTTCTGCGGCATCGTGAGCCCGCCGCTGATCGTCCCTATCGCGCCTGGGGTCATCCCGTCACGACCGGGCTCGCTCTGGCATCCTCGGTGGCATTTCTGATCGGCTCTGTGGTTATGGACGTCAGGAACAGCATTTACGCCGTGGCGCTGCTCGCGCTGAGCGTTCCGGTCTACGCAGTCGTGAAGATGGCCGCGCGCGCCGAGCCGGTGGCCGAGGATTGAGATGGATTTTCAACTGGACAGGCGGCTCGAGTTTGCCGCGACGATTCCTTCGAATTACTACAGCGACGACAGCGTGCTGCGCGGCGAGCTGCGAAAGATTTTCGCTGCGACGTGGCAGCTCGCCGGACGTGCCGAGCAGGTTCGCGAGCCGGGGCAGTACTTCACGAGCAGCGTTGCCGGCGAGCCGATCCTGGTCGTGCGTGGCAACGATCGCGTGTTGCGCGCGATGTCGAATGTCTGCCGTCATCGCGCCGGTCCGGTCGCCAAGGGAGAGGGGAAGCGCCCCGTGCTGCAGTGCGGCTATCACGGCTGGACCTATTCGCTCGACGGCCGTCTGGCCGTGACGCCGGAGATGGATGGCATCGAGTGCTTCGATCGTTCGCAAGTCGCGCTGCCGCAGTTCCGGATCGAAGAGTGGAACGAGCTGCTCTTCGTCAACATCGACTCTGCGGCTCCGCCGCTCGCTGAGTTCCTCGGCGACTTTCTCCGCGACATGCCGCGCCACGACTACAGCGGATTCCGTCTCGCCGCGCGGAAGGATTGGGAGGTCGCCTGCAACTGGAAGGTGTACGTCGATAACTATCTCGAGGGTTACCACATCCCGATCGTTCACCCCGGTCTCTTTCGCGAGATCGATTATCCGAATTACCGCACCGAGACGAAGCGCAACTACTCGATCCAGTTCGCGCCGACGAAGCGCGCGAATCGCATCCGCACGACGTCCGACGACGATCAAGTGCGCTACTTCTGGATCTTCCCGAACCTCATGTTGAACGTCTACCCCGATAACTTCTCGACGAATCTCATCGTGCCCGTCGGACACGATCGCACGAAGACGGTTTTCGAGTGGTATTTTCGCGATCCCGACGATCCGAAGACTCGCAGCGATCTCGCGGAGACGATTCGCTTCAGCGACGAGATTCAGCTCGAGGACATCGGCATCTGTGAAGCGGTCCAGCGCGGCCTGACCTCATCGACCTATGTCAGCGGCCGTTACTCGCCCGTTCGGGAGAACGGTGTGCATCACTTCCACATGTTGTACGCGGAGGCGATGGGGATCCCGATCACTTGACGTCGGTCGACGCGTACCCCGCCGCGTTCAGAGCCTCCGGCAAAACCTGATTCATCACGCGCTGCGACATGAACTGCAACTGCTGGCTGATCTGCTGCAGCTCGCCGGCGCTCCGGATGACCTGCCGCTGCAGAGGATGCACGATCTCGTGATGCAGCCGCTCGCGCGCCGTCGGGACGTTCATCATCGGCCGCGTAGCCTCGAGGATTCGTCGCGCGTCGTCGATCGTGCGTTGTAATTCGCGCGACAGCGGCGGATCGACCGCGCCTCGATGTTGGACGAATTCATCGATGACTTTCGTCGCGTCATCGAACGACGACATCGGCTGGGCGTCCTTGAGCTGCTTCTCCGCTTTCGACAGCGAGTTCAGCACCGCGACCTCGTCGCGGACGATGGCGATCGCCGGATCGATCTGGCGCTGCACTTCCTGCAGCATGCGCACGGCATCGCGAAGATCGCGCGCCGGCGGGCCGTACTGTGCGAGAACCGAGCTGGTGGAGAGGATGATCGTCAGTGTGACAGCGCCTCGCATCGGTGACCTCCGTTTCCAATGGTTGACGGCCGAGGCGATGTTTTGGTTGCAACACACGCCTCGTATGCCCAAACTCTTGTGCTGCACATGTCCGCCGAGCTCATCGCCTCGCTGGCCCTGCTGCTGATCGCGGTGTACATCATCTACCGGCAGATTGCATCGGGCCGCGCCGAACGTGCACGGCGCGAGACCGACCAGTTCGCCGCGGAGATCCTCGACAACGCCGGCGAAGGCATCGTCGTCTACGACCGCGAGTTCCGTTATCTGCTGTGGAACCGCTTTATGGAGGATCTGACCGGCCTGCCGGCCGAAGACGTCCTCGGAAAGCAGGCCACGGAGATCTTTCCGCAGATGCGCGAGCAGGGGGTCGATGATCTCGTCCGCCGCGCGATGGAGGGGCAGACTGTCGCTTCGCACGACATCCATTACTTCGTTCCCGGCTCGCAGCGGAGCGACTGGGTTTCCGCCGTCTATCGTCCGCACTACGACGCCACCGGCAACATCGTCGGCGCGATCGGACTCATTCGCGACATCACCCAGCGCAAGTCGGCCGAGGAGCAGATGCAGTTTCAGGCCTATCACGACGCGCTGACCGGTCTCGCCAATCGCCGGCTCTTCTCCGAACATCTCACGCTGGCCCTCGCCCTGGCGCAGCGGCGCAACAGACTCGTCGGCGTCCTCTTCCTCGATCTCGATCACTTCAAAGTCGTCAACGATTCGTTGGGACATACCGTCGGCGACGAGCTGCTGAAACAGATCGGCGCGCGACTGAAGTCGGCCGTTCGCGACGGCGATACCGTCGCGCGCGTCGGTGGCGACGAATTCACGATCGTTCTGCAGGATCTCCAGCGGAAGGACGACGCGACGATCGTCGCGGAGAAAGTGCTCCGCAAAGTTGCGGAACCGGCGGAGGTGGGCGGTCAGCGTCTGTATGTCACGACGAGCATCGGCATCACGACGTTTCCTGAAGATGGAGACAACGCCGAGACACTGCTCAAAAACGCCGATAGCGCCATGTATCGCGCCAAGGCCGAGGGACGGAACACGTATCACATGTCGACGCAGGAGCTGAGCCGCTCGATGCAGGAGCGCCTGACGATCGAGAGCGGCCTGCATCTGGCGATGGAGCGCGAAGAGTTTGACGTCTACTACCAGCCGCAGATCGATCTGCAGACGATGAAGATCGCGGGCATGGAGGCGCTGCTGCGATGGCGGCATCCCACGCGCGGCGTGATCACGCCGGGGGACTTCATCTCCGTCGCGGAGGATCGCGGGTACATCGTGGTCATCGGGGACTGGGTGCTGCGGACTGCCTGCCACCACGCCGTATCGCTGATCGAGCGGGGGTACGAAGGCGTGCGCGTCGCCGTGAATCTGTCGGCGCGGCAGTTCCGCGAACAGACGCTCGCTTCGCGCGTCGAAACGATCCTGGCGCGCACGAAGCTCGACCCGCGTTTGCTCGAGCTGGAGATCACCGAGAGCGTCGCCGTAGAGAACGTCGAGCTGACCCTCGGGGTCCTCACTCAGCTTCGAGCCCTGGGCATCTCCATCGCGATGGACGACTTCGGCACCGGCCACTCCGCGCTGAGCTACCTCAAGCGTTTCCCGATCGACACGCTGAAGATCGATCGCAGTTTCGTGCAGGATCTGCCCGCCCCCGCGGACGCGGCGATCGTCAAGTCGATCATTCAGCTCGCTCAGGGTTTGAGGCTGCGCGTCGTCGCCGAAGGCGTCGAGCGGAAGGAGCAACTCGACTTTCTCGCGGCCAACGGCTGCAAGGAAGTGCAGGGGTTCTACTTCGGGAGTCCGATCCGATCCGCCGACGTCGACCAGCTCTTCACACGGAGTGTGGCGGTCTAGCCTTTCAACAACTCGCGCGCAGCGCGGCGCCCGGTCGCGATCGCGCCAGCGACGGTGCCCGTCTGATCGCTGCTCGTCGCTTCGCCCGCGAAGAAGAGCGTCGAGCGGAGCGGGCGCGCCAGCGTCTGATGCGCCCCCGTTCCGCCGACGGCCGCGTACGAGTAGGCACCGCGGCTGAATAGATCCGATTGCCAGTTGTGCGTGTACGTCCCCGCGAGCTGGTCATCGACGGTGCGCCGCCGCATGCCGAATGTTTTCGCCAGCGAGTCGAGAGCGCGATCGATCATCGCTTCGTCGCCTTCAGCGAGCAGCGCGTCGGCAGCGTGACCGCCCGCCCACCCGGTGAGGATCGGCGCACGCACCGGCGCCGCGCTCCACCACGTCGGCATGAATCGATCGGACGAATGCACGAAGTTCGGTGGTGTGGCGCCGCTGTCCAGCCGGACCTCATCCCAGAACCGCTCCCGAAAGCGGAACATCATCTTCACGACGTGTCCCACTTCCAGCTTTGCGACCGCGCGCATCTTCTCGTCGAGCGCCGGATCGAATCCGATCGCCCCCTCCTGTTCACGCGGCGCTTTCCAGACGCCGATTGGAATCGTGATGATTGCGGCGGGCGCATGCAGCGTCTCCTCGCGTTTCTCGCGTACGCAGTCGATCGCCACGTCACCGGCGCGCCATACGACCCGCTTCACGGCGGTGCCGAGGCGCAGGTCGGTGCGGTCAGGATCGAGTCCGGCGCGGAGCCATTCTGTCAAGGCGTCATAGCCATTGAGGATGCGGAACTGCGGATTGCCGAGCGACTCCTCCTCCTCGTCGTCGGAAGGGCGGAGCCACATTGCGCTGATGCGATCGGCGTGCGCGGCGTGATAACCCTCGACGAAATCGCGGGCCATCTTGCGAAGGCGTGGAGGAATTCCGCGCCGCGTGCGGAGAAAAGCGTCAAACGACATGTCGCGCCGCAGCCTGCCGATCTGCTTGCGAATTTTTTCGATCTGCTGCCAGAAATCAGGAATGCGCTCCCACTTTCCGTCGACTGACCAGAGGTGATTGTCGGGGAGCTGACAGGCGATGAGCGCAGCCGCTTCGACGATGGAGAACGTTTCCTGCGGTTCGCCGTGGATCATTTCGGCGCCGAGCTCAATGGGGAGAGGAAGATCGGCGACGTGCAGCGTGTGGATACGTCCGCCGGTGCGCTCGCGCGCTTCGACGATGCAGACGCGTTTTCGGGCGCCGGAAAGCTCGCGTGCGGCAGCCAGGCCGGCCACACCAGCGCCAATGACGATGGCGTCGAACTTCACTCGAGGATGGGAGTGCGCGTTGTGTGCCGACTACTCGCCGACGATTTCCCGCCACGGGAGGCGGCGCACCGCGACCACCTTCTCGTCGATCTCCACCTGCGTGGCCTTCTCGCCGAGGACGCGCCGCAGGTACTCGACTTCCGTCGAGACCAGCCGGTTGTGTTTCGGGAGGAGCCGGACCGCGGCGTTCTGGAGGTTTCGTTCGGAGACGGTGATGAGCTTGGGCGTTCTTTTGATCTTGATCGTTTCGCTCATGTGCTAATGGTTAACCACAAATGTTGCCGAAACAATCCTATGGATGAGCTTATTACCGTTTTCGCGTGTTCGTGACGGCCCGAATCGGCAACGTCGAACGAAACGAAAGCGGTTGCTGTACAAACTCGCGCCGTTCGGAGACGCAGTCGCAAAGCGCGCAACGCACGCCGTCGACATGCGCCGCTCGCGAGTGCGAGCAGATCTCACAGCGCTTGGCCGGCCTGTTCACGCAGTCAATCCTCATCAAATCTGATGCCGAGACCGCGAACCTCTCATCCGCGTAGAATCGGATGGTCGGAGCTGTTAGCTCGTAGCTCGTAGCTCTTAGCTCTTAGCTCTGCACCTGGTAGAGAGATAACGGCATGAGTGAGATCTTCGATGCCATCAAGCGAGGCGACGCCGGTGCGGTGAAGTCGATCGTGGAGCACGACCGGTCGCAAGCTTCGTCGCGTGAGAACAATGTCTCGGCGATCATGACCGCGATCTACTTCGGGCAAGCTGCGATCGCTCGCTTGCTCGCCGATCACGGAGCCTCGGTCGACTTCTACGAGGCGTGCGCTCTCGGCGATCTCGATCGCGTGAAAAAGTTGGCTGACCGGTCGCTGGTCAATTCACGCAGCCCCGATGGTTATCCGCCGGTCGGCCTGGCGATCTTCTTCCGCCATCCGGAGGTGGCGAAGTTTTTGATCGAGCGTGGCGCGGACGTGAGTGCGGTCGCCGACAATGCACAGCGCGTCGCGCCGGTGCACGCGGCTGCCGCTGTGTGCGACCGCGAGACGATGAAGCTGCTGCTGGAGCGCGGCGCCGATCCCAACGCCAAGCAGCAGATGGACGCCACACCGCTCCATGGCGCTGCCAGCCGGGGCGATGTGGAGATGACGACGCTGCTCATCGCGCACGGCGCCGATCTGAACGCAAAGATGACCGATGGGACGTCCCTCTCGGATATCGCGATCAGCCACGGACATCCTGAGTTTGCGCAGTGGCTGTCAGCCACGTATCCGGGAAAGAAGTCCTAGCGAAGAAGATGTGCTCGGCGATGCGCCGCAGCGGCGGAAGGTGCAAGAGCGCGCATCCGATCTCGACGAGCGCCGGCTGCGATGCCAGGGCGATCAACCGCCGCATCCATCGTCGTGCGATGAACCGGGTGCGGAAGCGATCGCCCGAGTAATGCGCGAGGACGGAAGCGTCGCCGCGATCAAAGTATTCGGCGATGACTTCCGCGGCAAACGTCGATAGCCGCAGCGCGCCGTCGATTCCGCCGGCGGTGAGGGGAGAGACGGCACCGGCCGCATCGCCGACGAGTAACGCGTGGCGATTGGCGATGCGTCGCAGGATTCCACTGACCGGAATCAGACCACCTCGGCGCTCGAGCGCACGACCGACCGAGAGCCTTTCGCGCAAGAGAGCCAGCGACGAAGCGGGATCGAATCGATCGCGATAGCCGGCCACACCGACGTGCGCCTCGACGCCGTCGTCGACGTACCAGGCGATGTAGCCCGGCGCGAGTCGCGGATCGACAAAACAGTGCAGGGCAGGAGAGCCGCCGCGGCTCGCGACCATGTCTTCGACGCCGACGAGAAACTCGCCGTTGCGATCGAGACCACATGCTCGTGCCACGCCGGAGCGCGGTCCATCGGCACCGACGATGTAACGCGCTTCGATGCGTTCGCTGCGGCCGCCGCGTTCGATCGTGACCATCGAATCGTCAACGGAAACGAAGCGCGACGACGGCATCCACCGCACACCCGCCCGCCCGCACTGCTCGAGCATGTAGAGATAGATCCACGGCATGCGTCCGACCCGGAACTCGTCATGATCGGCGGTAAGACGCAGCGCGCGCCCGGATGGGGAGTAGAGCACCACATCACGAATGGGCGGGCCGAGCTGCTCGTCGGGAAGCGGGAAGTCGTCCCACGTCTTGCGCACGAAGATTCCGGTGGTCTGGATCGCGTCGGCGACCGATTCCTTGCGGTCGATCAGAACAACGTGGAGCCCGCGTGCCGCGAGAGTCCGCGCGCATTGGAGGCCGGCCAGGCCGGCGCCGATGACGGCCACATCGGCTTTGTGCATGCGAACACTTTACAACACAAAGCCTTCTCCCACCGGGAGAGGGTGGCGCGAAGCGCCGGGTGAGGGGCGCCCCTCATCCGCCGCTGCGCGGCACCTTCTCCCGTCGGGAGAAGGACTGTTTATTCGTGTTTGGAGAAGATCAGCGTCGCGTTCGTGCCCCCGAAGCCGAAGGAGTTCGACATGACATGGCGCACGCTCTTCTGCCGCGCCTTGTTCGGCACGTAGTCGAGATCGCACTCCGGATCGGGCGCTTCATAGTTGATCGTGGGCGGGATGGTGCCGGTCTCGATGACCTTCGCTGCGATCGCCGATTCCAGCCCGCCGGCGGCGCCGAGGAGGTGGCCGGTCATCGACTTGGTGGAGCTGACGGCGACTTTGTACGCGTCGTCGCCGAAGACGCGCTTGATCGCCAGAGTCTCGATCTTGTCGCCGAGCGGCGTGGACGTGCCGTGCGCGTTGATGTAATCGATCTCCTTCGGCTCCAGCGCCGAGTCTTTGAGAGCGCGCTGCATCACGCGCATCATCCCGCCGGCATCCTCCGACGGAGAGGTGATGTGGTAGGCGTCGCTCGACATGCCGTAGCCGGTGAGCTCGCAGTAGATCCTCGCCCCACGAGCGAGCGCATGCTCGCGCTCCTCGAGCAGGAGCACGCCCGCCCCTTCCCCCATCACGAAGCCATCGCGGCCGGCGTCCCACGGACGCGACGCTTTCTGCGGCTCGTCGTTGCGCGTTGAAAGTGCGCGCATCGCCGCGAAGCCGCCGACGGCCAGCGGCGTGATCACCGCCTCACTTCCGCCGCCGAACATGATGTCCGCCTCGTCGCGCTGAATGATCTTGTAAGCGTCGCCGATCGCGTGCGCTCCCGTCGCGCATGCTGTGGCCGGCGCAGAGCTCGGTCCTTTGCATTCGAAACGGATGGAAATCTGCCCCGAGGCCAGATTCACGATGAGACCGGGGATGAAGAATGGGGAGATGCGGCTGGGGCCGCGCTCCATCAGCTTGGTGTGCATCTCTTCGATCAGGGGCAGACCACCGATCCCCGACCCGATGATCACGCCGAACCGATCGCTGTCGCAGCTTTTCGTGTCGATCTTCGCGTCGTCGACCGTCATCTGCGCGGCAGCGACGGCGTAATGAATGAAGGTATCCGACTTCTTGACCTCCTTCTTCTCCATCCAATCTTCGGCGTTGAAGCCGCGCACCTCGCCCGCAATCCTGGCCGAATAATCCTTGGCGTCGAATTTCGTGATGCAGCCGATGCCGGACCTTCCTTCGATCAATCCTTGCCAGGTCGGCTCGTTGCCGACGCCCAGCGGGGAGATCATGCCCATTCCGGTAATCACGACGCGACGCTTCATAAAAAAAGTGCTGGGTGCTGAGTGCTCGGTGCCGCGTTGCTCGCTCAGCACTCAGCACACAGCACCCAGCACTTGCAAATCAGATGCTGTCTCGGTTTATTGCGCCTTGGCGCGCTTCTCGATGTAGTCGACGGCGTCGCGGACTTTGCGGATCTTCTCGGCTTCGTCGTCCGAGATCTCCACGCCGAATTCTTCTTCGAAGGCCATGATCAGCTCGACCGTGTCGAGCGAGTCGGCACCGAGGTCCTCGACGAACGACGCATCGGGCGTAACCTCCTCCGCGTCGACCCCGAGCTGCTCGACGATGATGGACTTGACCCTATCCTCAACGGGCATCGATTCCTCCCTCCGTTTCAGGCGTGAGCGAATGCAGCCCGCGTTTTAGCACAATTTCGGTCGTGGGTCGTGGGTCGTAGGTATCGGGGGCTTCATGGTTCTTGCGATGCAGCCCCCGGTACCTACGACCTACGACCGACGACCTTCGATATAGTCGAAGGTACGTGTCGAAGAAAATATTTACGTACGAAGACGCGTCCGCACTTCTGCCCGAAGTGCAGCGTCTGACGAACGAGGCGATCGCGCGTGCCGACGCGCTCGACGAGGCCACGGCCACCGGCGACGACTACCAGCGCATCGTTCAGGAGTGGGCGGACGCGATCATGTCGTTGGGCATCGAAGTGAAGGGACTGTGGCTCATCGACTTCGATAACGGCAGCGGCTATTACTGCTGGCAGCATCCGGAAGAATCTCTGCAGTATTTTCACGGCTATGAGGATGGCTTCCGCGGTCGTGTGAAGCTTCAATAAGGTGCTGAGACTTTGTTGAAAGTCATCGCCTTCGATCTCTGGGAAACTCTGATCACGAACAACGCGGAGACGTCGCGTGCGCACCAGCGAATGCGGCTCACGCGCCTGGAGGAGGTTCTCACTTCCCGCGGTCATGCCGCCGAGGCGGCGCGGATCGAGCGCGCGTATCGAATGTCGTGGAAGCGCTGTCAGGAGTTGTACTGGTCGCACGACCGCGACATCCCCTGCCGCCGCCAGATCGAGCTGTTTCTCGAGGATCTCGGCGTCGATGCGACCCGTCTCGATGACGCTACGCTCGAAGAGCTCGAGCGCGTCTACGCGACTGTCGCTGTCGAACTGCTGCCTTCTGTCGTCCCGGGTGCACGCGAGATCATCGCCGCAGTTCGCCGCCGCGGATTGCGCACGGGACTGATCAGCAACACCGGTCGCACTCCCGGCTACGCTCTGCGCGAGATCCTGACGCGACTCGAGCTCGCGCCGATGCTCGACGTGATGGTGTTTTCGAACGAGCACGGCGAGTGCAAACCTCAGCCCTCGATCTTCGAACAGCTCCGCAGCGCTCTCGCCGTCCGTTACGACGAGATGCTGTTCATCGGTGACAACCTCTACGTCGACGTCTACGGCGCGAAGCGCTGCGGAATGCGCGCGATCCACTTCATCCCGCCGATGCGCGGCACAGCAGTTGCGCCGGCGGTGGAAGTGGAGGTGGTGGCGGATGCGACCGTCAGCCGTTTGCACGATCTTCTTCCGTTGCTCGAAAGGATGAGGGATGAGGGATGAGGGATGATCGCAGGGCGGGTGGGCATCCCTCATCCCTCAGCCCTCATCCCTCAGCATGATGGATACAGACTTCGTCACGATCCCCACCGAGCACTTCACGATCGAAGGCCGCTCGCGCGCCGGGCACGAGACCTGGTTTCGCGTGCGCGAGCTCGGCGTGGCGCTCGACATCGGCCGCTGTCCCGATCCGCTGATCGGCATGCCGCACATCTTCATCACGCACGCTCATCTCGACCACGCCCTGGGAATCCCGTTCTACGCGGGACAGAGACATCTTCAGCGCATCGAGGGCGGCCGCGTCTACGTTCCGGCCGAGGCGGCGGATGATTTCCGCACGCTGATGTCGCTGCACGAAAAGCTGGAAGAGACCGACTACGACATCGAGATCATCGGCATGGCTCAAGGGGAGGCGATGCGCATCGGCCGGAGGCACATCGTGCGCGCGCACGACGCCACGCATCGCGTCGCCGCGCGCGCCTACGAGGTGCTCGAGATCCGCCATCACCTGAAGAAGGAGCTCGAAGGCACGGACGCCGTCGAGCTGGCGCGCCTCCGTCACGAAGGTGTCACGGTGTCGGAGGACTTCGAGCACTCCATGCTCTTCTACACCGGCGACACCGATCGTGGCATTCTCGAGACGAACGAGCGCCTGTTTCAGTCCGAGGTGCTGATGATCGAGTGCTCGTTCGTCGCGGACGGGCACCAGGACCGCGCCGCGCAGTATCGCCACATTCACTTCGATGACATCGCGGAGTTTGCCGATCGTTTCGACAATCGCATGATCGTTTTGACACACTTCAGCCGGCGCTACGCGCGCGAAGAGATTCGCGACGTGCTGCGGCGTCGCTGCCCGGCGGTGCTGCGCGATCGCCTCCGGCTGGCGCTTCCGGCGCCATTCACCACCCTCGAGTAGCACCGATATTGCAAAATGGGCGGCAGAGAAAGGGGTTCTCAGCATCGATGAAGTCGTGCCGGTCGCGTGTCGTTGCCGTCGTCATCGCTCTTTGCATCGCCTTCCTCGACGACGGCACGGCCGCAGCGGCGACGAAGAAGAAGAAGCGAAGGAGCTCGCGGCGCGCGCGCGTCGCCGTGGTGCCGCCTGAGACTCCGGTCGGCGCGACGTTCGAAGAGCGCCTCGCATCGCTGATCAACGGTCCGACCTCGCGCGCGTCGGAAGCGAGCATTCAGGTTGTGGAGATCGACAGCGGCCGCGTCGTCGCCGAACGCAATCCGCATCTGCCGCTCTCACCGGCGTCGAACATGAAGCTCTTCACGACCGGCGCGGCGGTCGATCTTCTCAAGCCGACCTTCGAGATCACCACGACCGTTTACGTGCGCGGCAGCGTCGATCCTTCCGGAACGCTCGACGGCGATGTGAAGATGGTCGGGCGCGGCGATCCGACGATCGGGGGCCGCTTTCACGATGGGCAAGCCACCGCGGTCATTCAGGAGTGGGCGACCGATCTGCAGCGCGCCGGCATCAAGACCGTGCGCGGCAATCTCGTATTCGAGTACGGCTATTTCGATACCGAGTACATTCATCCGACCTGGCCGGTCGACCAGTTAGTGAACTGGTACGAGGCGCCGATCTCCGCGTTTTCGATGCAGGAGGGCTGCGTGCAGGTGCGCGTGCTTCCGAGCCGGCCGGGTCGCACATGCGTCGTGCAGCTCGAGCCGCCCACCGAGTTTCTCGACGTCGAGAACAAATGCGTGACCGGCCGCGGTCTGCCATTCATCACGCGCCCTCGCAATACGAACACGATCATCGTCCGCGGCGGCGTGCCTTCGCGATCGGGCCCGACGGAAGTCTTCGTCTCGGTCGAAGATCCGATTCATTACTTCGCGACCGTGACCGCGGAGACGTTTCTTCGAAGCCGACTCAAAATCGAAGGACACATCGTGATCACACCGCGCGATCCGCGCGGCGACTGGCGCGCGGTGTCGCAGCACACGACGCCGCTCAACGTCATCGTCTACGTCGTGAACAAGAAGAGCCAGAATCATTACGCCGAACAGCTCGTGAAGATCATCGGCGCCGAGACCAGGAAGAACGGATCGTGGGACACCGGAACAACCGCCATCTCCGAGTGGCTGACGAGGAAGCTCGGCGTTCCCGCCGACGAGTTTCATCAGGCCGACGGTTCCGGCATGTCGCGCGACAACCGTGCGTCCGCCAGCGCATTCATTCACGTGCTCACCTACATGTGGAAGAGCCCGTGGCGCGAAGACTTCGTCAGCTCTCTGCCGTACTCCGGCGATCCCGATGCGAAATTCGGCAAGCGCCTGCGCCGGCCGCCGTTCGCCCGCCAGGTCTACGCGAAGACCGGCTACATCGTCGGCGTCGTCGGCCTCTCCGGCTACGTGCATGCGCAGAGCGGAAAGATCTACGCGTTCTCCTTCCTCTTCAATCGCTATCGCGTCGGCGTCTATGCTGTGTACAACCTTCAGGACGAGATGCTCAAGGAGATCATTCGCAGTGGTTAGGTAATTGGTTGCGCGGTTACGAGGTTCCGCGGTTGCGGCGGGGTGGGACTGCGCAACCTCGAAACTGCGCAACCCCGCAACTTCACCTAACAAACTGCTGGCTCGACGGCGTCACCTGTAGCGTATACACGCCGCCGCCGCTGCGCAGGGTCGCCATCGCCTGGAAACCGGGAAACTTCATCACTTCACCGAGGATTTCTCCTTCGTGGTTCTTGACGAAGAGACGCACCGCGTCTTCGGCGCTCTCGGCCTCGAAGTTGTGGAACGAGACCGCACGTTCGCCCACCACCGGCTTGCCGCTGTTGTCCGTCAGATGTCGCTGCTCGATCGTAAAGCGCATCGCCACTCTCTCGGCGGCATGCAATTCCGGTGCGCTGATGCCTGTTCTATACTCAAATCTGCGGGGGCGGACATGAGCGACGAACGAGTCTTGAAGGACATCCCGGTCATCGGTCGCATCGACCTGCGCGAGCTCGAGCGCACCGAGCCTCTTTCGTCCGATCGCTTCGCCGAGTCGATCATCATCGGACTCACTTTTGACGACGTCCTGCTGCGCCCGGCGAAATCCGACCTTCATCCGAACTTCGTCGAAACCTCCACGCGCCTGACGCGCGACATCCGCCTCAACATCCCCATTCTCTCCGCAGCCATGGACACGGTCACCGAGGCGCGGCTGGCCATCGCGATGGCTCAGCACGGCGGACTCGGCGTGATCCATAAGAACATGCCCATCGATCGCCAGGCCGAAGAGGTCGACAAAGTGAAGAGGTCCGAGGCCGGCATGATCGTCGATCCGGTGACGATGCGGCCGTGGCAGTCGATCGCCGAAGCCATGCAGGTCATGGAGAAGTACAAGATCTCCGGCGTGCCTGTGACCGATGCCAACGGCAAGCTCGTCGGCATTCTCACGAATCGCGATCTGCGGTTCGAGACGCGTTTCGATCTTCCGATCGCCGAGCGGATGACCAAGGAGAATCTGGTCACCGTGCCGGTCGGCACGACCCTCGAGCAGGCGCGCGAAGTCCTGCATCAGCATCGCATCGAGAAGCTGCTCGTCGTCGATGCGAACGGCGACCTGAAAGGTCTCATCACCGTCAAAGACATTCAGAAGGCGCGACGATATCCGCAAGCGGCGAAGGATCCGCTGGGACGTCTGCGCTGCGGCGCTGCGATCGGGGTCGGCAAGGAAGGTCTCGATCGCGCTCGCGCGCTCATCGATGCGAAGGTCGACGTCGTCGTCATCGACTCCGCCCACGCGCACTCCGCCGGTGTCATGGACGTGATCAAACAGTTCAAGAAGCTCTTCCCGGAGACGCCGCTGATCGCCGGCAACGTGGCGACCCACGAAGGGGCGCGCGATCTCATCGAGCTCGGCGTCGACGCGATCAAGGTCGGCATCGGACCGGGATCGATCTGCACGACGCGCGTGGTCGCTGGCGCCGGCGTTCCGCAGATCACGGCGGTGATGGAGTGCGCGAAAGCCGCGGAGAAGTACGACGTGCCGGTCATCAGCGATGGCGGAATCAAATTCTCCGGCGACATCACCAAGGCGATCGCCGCCGGCGCACATACGGTGATGATCGGATCGCTCTTCGCCGGTACTGATGAAGCGCCGGGCGAGACGATTCTCTATCAGGGCCGCACGTTCAAGGCCTATCGCGGCATGGGCTCGATCGGCGCGATGCAGCAGGGATCGAAGGATCGCTACTTTCAGGAAGACGCCGACGCGTCGAAGCTCGTGCCCGAGGGAATCGAAGGGAAGGTTCCGTACAAGGGGTCGCTCAGCGCGATGATCCCGCAGCTCGTCGGCGGACTGCGATCGGGGATGGGACTCACCGGCTCCGCGAACATCGAGGATCTGCGAACAAAGGCGCAGTTCGTACGCATCACCGCTGCCGGTCTGCGCGAATCGCACGCGCACGATGTCGTGGTCACGAAGGAAGCGCCGAACTACCAGATCGAGCCGACCGACTAAACAGGGCGCGAGCGGCGCGCGTACTGCAGATGGATGCGAGCCGCCACACTTGCCTTCTGCTATCTCTCCGCAATTTCGGCCTCCGCCGCGAACATCTGGTTCGACCCGCCGAATCCGACGTCGCGGACTTCTGTCGTTGCGCACGTCCTCGGCGCGTACTGCGCGCGCGGTCCTATGGGATCGACGGTCACTCGCACCGGCAACCTCATTTCCATCTCGCTGAAGTTTGATTGCACGGTCGGTGTGCCGATCCTCGCCGGCTTCGACGAGATCGTCGACCTCGGCGTGCTTCCTGCGGGTGTCTACGAAGTTGTCGCCGGTCCGAATGAGCTCCTGATCGCGATCGCCGAGGGAAAACTAACGGTCCGCGATGCGTCATCGCCGCTGCAGATCTCTCCCGAACAGGGGAATTACGGCGACATTCTGACGATTCGAGGCGCAGGGATCGCGCCGGTTTGCGCGGTCGCGCCGTGTCCGGTACCGCGCGTCTTCGTCGGCGACAGAGAGGCGGTCGTGCTGCGAACACCCGACACCGACACGATCGTCGCGAGCCTGGTCTCGGCACGCCGCAGCGGTGTCGTCGACGTGACCGTCCAATCGGCGGGCCGGACATTTCAGTCGATCGCCGGCTTCTATTACAGCCCTGTGGTTCTAGACGACAGTCAGTCTTCGTTCAGGGAACCGATTGATCCGGCATTTTTCGAGCCGATGCTCATTCCGGTTGCGATCAACGGCGCCGGGGCATTCGGCTCGCGCTGGACGACGGAAGTGACGCTGCGGAATGAGAACGACTTTCCGTTTGCGGCGTACACGATCTTCGACAATTCGTGCATGCCGGTTTGCGATATCCGCATGCACCCGCACACGTCACGCCTCATCAGACCGAATCAGCCTAACGGTTATCTGTTTTACGTCTCGCGACAGGGTGCGCCGAATGCCTTCTTCGGTATTCTCCTCCGCGATCTCTCCCACCAGTCAGAAGCCCTCGGCACCGAGATGCGCGTCGTGCGCGAGAAAGACTTTTTCGATCGACCGTTCACGATTGTGAACGTGCCGAGCGACATGCGGTTTCGCGTCGCACTGCGGCTGTATCGGATCGATGGAGGAACGACGCTTTCTCTGCGCATCCGCACGCTTGATGCGATCGAGGGCTATGGTCCGTCAGCCGAGCAACCTCCATTGGTGGACGCGCCCATCACGCTGGCACTGCGCGGCGACCGGCTCGCCTCCGCTTACATCGGCGATCTCCTGACCGCATACCCGCAACTTGCCGGAAAAGGCGCGCTGCGCGTTGAGATCAGCGGCACGCCGAGCCAGCGTGCGGCCTGGGCGTTCGTCTCGGTTACGAACAACGAGACGCAACACGTGACGATCATCTCGCCGCAATGAAATGCGCGCGCCCACTAAACACGGCGCGAGCGGCGCGCGTACTGCAGGTATATGCGAGCCGCCATTCTCACGTTTCTCGTTTCCACTTCGCTCTTCGCCGCCACGATCGAGGTGCAACCCGCAGTACCCACCTCGGCCACTGAAGTCGTTCTTCGCATTCAGGAATGGGTGTCGTGCCCTCCGCCGCCGAAGGTGACGCGATTGGGGACAACGATTTCTGTTGTCATCGATCCCGGCCCCTGCCTTTCGCCACCAGTTCTCGGGAGTTTCCTGTTGCCTCTTGGATTGCTCGAGCCGGGCGACTATGAAGTGATCGTCAATCCGCCCGAACGAACCGGCTACGCGATGTTCTTCGTGTCCGATGCCGACAGCAGCGTCTTCATCCAGAGTCCGTCGATAGGCCCCACCAGCGGCGGAACGGAAGTGACGCTATTCGCCGACGCGGTCAACTGTTTCGGTCCGGACCGCGCGATCTGTCCTCTGCCGACGGTGACGTTCAACGGCGCTGCGGCGACCGTGATCGAAGCGAAGTTCACGGCGGGAACGCTCGCCGTGATCGCGCCGCCGAATGCGAAGGGCATCGCCGACGTCGTCATCTCAGGCACGCGGGCGACGAGACACGGACGCGTGTTCCGCTATTACGATCCGGCGGAAACTCCGCCCTTGTCGATGTTCGAGCGCGTGCTCGTACCGGTGTACGCGTTCGGACCGGGAGCGTTCGGTTCAAACTGGACGACGGAAGTGACGGTGCTCAACTCCAGCTTCTACGACATCGAGGCGTATCGCCGTTCGGGTCGTGTGAAGGGCCGATCGACGACGACACTCGATTTCGGCGCGTCGCGGTCCGGTGGAGTGCTCTACTTTCCGCCGCGCGACTTTTCATCGCAGATGCAATTCGGCTCTCTCGTTCGCGATACATCGCGGCAGGCCGAAGACTGGGGCACCGAGGTGCCCGTCGTGCGCGAGAGTCAATTCCGCAAAGCGATCTTCAGCCTGCTGAACATTCCGGTGGACACGCGCTTTCGGCAGACGCTCCGAGTTTATGACGTGGACTCGGTCGAGGAGTTCGCGCGCGTGTCCATCTACTCGATGAGCACGTCGTCGCTGATCGCCGAGAAGAGCATCCCGCTTCGCAGCGCAAATCCATGCAAGCGTTTCCAACCATGCGCGAGCGATGAGCCGGCGACGGCGATGATCGATCTGCTCACGACGTTCCCGGAGGTGGCCGGAGCGGGGCGCATTCGCTTCGACATCGTTGCGGACAGCACGTCTCGGCTATGGGCGTTCGCGACGGTGACGAATAATCAGACGCAGCACGTCACGGTGATCACTCCGCAATGAAGAGGCGATCGATGCGCGTATTCATCGTTGCCTCCCTCAGCGCGATCATCGCCGCATCCGGTGCGGCGTCTCCGTTCCGCATCGAGCCGCCTGCGCCCGATACGCACTCTTTCATCTCCATCACGATTGGTGGCGCATGGAAGGACACGTGCGTTCCGCACAATGCGCAGATGACGATCCTCGGCAGTACGATCACGATCGTCGCTTCGGCCGTTCTGCTGGGCGGCGGGTGCGGCCAGGCGATCACACTGTGGGAAGAAACGGTTTATCCGGGAGTGCTGGCGCCCGCAACCTACGACGTGAGGGCCTTCATCGATACGAACTCGGGCCGGATCGAGCTCGGTCGCACGCAACTGACCGTCAGGGCCGCCGAGCCGTTCCGCGCCTTCCCTTCAGGCGCTCCGATTTCTGGCGGTACTGAGGTGCGACTCGTGTCCGACAACGCGTGGACCGGCACTCTCGTGACATTCGGCGACGCACCGCCCGTCGAGGCTACGCCAGTCGGTCCGAAAAGCCTTGTCGTTACGGCACCATCGCACGCCGCCGGAACGGTTGATATCGTCGTCGGTTCCCTGACCGCGGTTCATGCATTCACTTTCTACGACCCATCGGCCCCTCCCGATCGTTCGATTTTCGAACCGCTTCTTTTTCCGGTGGCGTTCACCGGAGGCGGGGCGCATGACTCCTCATGGGTGACCGACAATTTCATCGACGCCCCGGCGTTCGACCCGACGACGTTTTACGAGTCGCTACCGTGCAGCGGCTGCTCATCCGTAGCGAAACAACTCGTCCGGCTGGAAGCAAATGATCCGTCAGGTCTCCTTCTTCACGTCGCGCGTGGCACCGCCGGGTCGCTGGCTCTCTCCTCGCGCATCCGCGACCTCTCGCGGCAGGCACAGTCTGCCGGCACGGCGATTCCGATTGTTCGAGAAAGAGACTGGCGCCTCCGCGCACTTCGTCTGATCAACATTCCGAACGACGATCGCGTTCGAATGACGCTGCGCGTCTGGTCCGATCACGATGCGCCAGTCACGGTGTTCATCAGCTTGGGAGCGCCCGGGGCGCCTTCGGAAGCGTCAACAACTCGCACGCTGACACGCGATCGCGATGGTGTGGCCCTTTATGCGCAGATCGATCTTGATGCGCTCTCGGCGCGTGTGCGCTCCGATCAAGCTCGGTACGTCCGCATTCAGTCGTCCGACGGCGATCCTGATGTTCGTTTGTGGGCACTCATCAGCATCACGAACAATGACACGCAGCATGTGACCATCATCTCGCCGCAGTAGACTTCGCGGCGCGATGCATTTTCCCGGCGAGGACGACCTCGATTCGTTTCCTGCGATCGATGACTTCGCCGTGGCTCTAAGCGACAGCGCCGATCATCACATCGAGTTCTCGAGCATGAAGCGCGGACGCCTCGCTTCGTTTCCGGCCTGGGAACACGCCGACCGCGATCTGCGGCACTTCACGCCGGCCGACGTTCCTCTCGGATCGATCGACGAGCCCTTCGAAGACGCCGACGAAGGCTGGCGCATTGCGATCTTCGATCATCGAAACTTCATTTACGTGCTCGAGGCGGACGATCCGAGCGCGACCGACTTCGCGCGCTGGTTCCGCGTCCCGCGCGATCGCTATCTGCAGGCCTGGGCCGCGCTGATCGATCTCTACAATCCGATCAAGCCTGTGTAGCGGCGGGCTTCAGCCCGCCGTCGGCGCGCTGAAGCGCGCCGCTACACCGATTACCGTCTGAAAACGCTCCCGTCTTTCATCACGAACTGGACACTCTTCAGCACACTGATGTCACGGAGCGGATCGCCGCTGACCGCGATGACATCCGCGTAGGCACCCGCGGCGATGACGCCGACATCGCCCGTCATATCCAGCATGTCCGCCGCGACTGAGGTCGCCGAGCGAATCGCATCCATCGGAGACATGCCGAGGGCGGTCATGTCGAGGAACTCCTGGGCCATCGGGTCGTTCCACGAGAAGCCGCCGACGTCTGTGCCGAAGGCGATCTTGACGCCGGCGCGCATCGCCTTTTGAAACGACGGGCCGTGCACGGCCACACGCTTTGCGTCGCGTTTTGCTGCTGCCGAGCCGGCGGGAGCATGGTCGGTCGTGTAGACGTGCAGCGTCGGCACGTACCATGTTCCCTGCCGCACCATCTGCGCGACATCGTTGTCCGTGAGGTCGAGTCCGTGCTCGATCGAGTCGCATCCGCCGTCGAGCGCGCGGCGCATTCCTTCACCGCCATACGCGTGACAGGCCACTTTGCGTTTCCAACCGTGCGCTTCGTCGACGATCGCGCGGAGCTCGTCGACGGTGAGCGTCGGCTGCGAGATGAGATTGCCGCTCTTGTCGAGCCAGGAGCGATGCGTCATGTAGACCTTGATCCAGTCGGCGCCGTGATCGAGCTGCTCGCGCGCCGCTTTGCGCGCTTCAACCGGACCGTCGACGATCTGCACGCCTTTCGGCACCTCGATCTCCGGGGCGTAGCCTTCCAATGGGTAGCCGCCGGTCGTGGAGATCGCACGCGTGCTCACGACCATCCGCGGTCCGGGGATGCGGCCCTCGTTGATCGCCTGCTTGATGCCGACATCGCCGTAGCCGGCGCCTTCGGTCTCGACATCGCGGATCGTCGTGAAGCCCTGCTCGAGCGCGCGGCGAACGGAGACCGTCGCGCGCGCAGCGCGATACGCGAGTCCGTATTTCAACAATTGCACGTCGTAGCCACCCTCGGCCGGATCCTCGCCCTGCAGAAAGATGTGCGTGTGCGAGTCGATGAGGCCGGGTAGCACGGTCATGTTCGAAAGATCGATGAGGTTCGCACCGCTGGGGATCGAAGTCGACGCACCGCTGACGCTCTCGATGCGGTTGCCGCGGATGACGATCACCTGATTGGTCCGCGGCTGCGCCGATTTTCCATCGATCAACGTGCCCGCCTTGATGACCGTGACCGTCTGGGCGTGCAGTGACAGACAGACGAGCAGCGACAGAAGAAGCAAACGAACATTTCGCATACCTGTTAGCTTAATGCGAGATGGCGAAGCTCGGCATCGTGCTCGTCGAACCGCGCGAAGCGGGGAACGTCGGCGCCGTCGCGCGGGTGATGAAGAACTTCGGCTTCGACGATCTGCGCATCGTCGGCGACCATCCTCCGCTGTTGCCGGTGGCGGGGTGGTGGGCGAGTGGCGCCGACGATCTTCTCGAGCGCATCCGCTTTGCAGCGACGCTGCAGGAAGCGCTTGCGGACGCGCATCTCACCATCGCGACGACTTCCATGCGCGGAAGGACGACGCCCGCCGACTTCACGCCGCTGGAGCTGGCGGCGCAGGCGGCGTCGGAGCAGACCATCGCGCTCGTCTTCGGACGCGAAGACAGCGGTCTGACGCGAGAAGAGCTCGCGCTTTGTCAGCGCACCGCAGTCATTCCGACAAGCGAGCGCTTCCCGACGATGAATCTCGCCCAGGCCGTCGGAGTCTTCTGCTTCGCACTCTCATCGATCCCACGCGGGGCCGCCATGCGCGATCTCGCGACGGCCGCGCTCATCGAACGATTACATGAGCGCCTCGAGTCGCTGCTGCTCGAAGTCGGCTTCCTCCACGCGAACAATCCCGATCGCATCTACGACGACATCCGGGCGTTGTTGGGACGAGCGGCGCTCGACGAGCGCGAAGCCACGATCTTGCTCGGTATGGTGAGACAGATCGAATGGAGCGTAAGACGTTAGTCGTTAGTCGTTAGTCCGCCAAGGACTAACGACCAACGACCAAGGACTAATGTTTCTTCTTCAGGCAATCGCTGATGATCTCGATGAACTTGTCGAGATCGAACGGCTTGAGGATGGAGGCGCAGACCGCGTCCTGCGGAATTTTGTCGACGCCGCGCTTGCCGGCAGCGGTGAAGACGACGATGTGTGGCCGATGATTCTGATCGGGATACGCCTGGCCGATCTTCTCGATGAACTCGTACCCGTTGACCCGCGGCATCATGAGATCGAGGAGGATGAGATCGAAGCCGCCGTTCTGTTGCACTTTCTCGAGCCCGACCGCGCCATCCTCGGCCAGCTCGACATCGAACTTCATGCGTTTCAGAACGGCCTGCAGGAGAACACGAATGGCGAGGTCATCGTCGATGACGAGGATACGTCGGCCGCTGCCGTCGAGTTTTCCTACGGCCATCGCTACCGCTCCTCTAAGTCGCAGTATGCGAAACACATACCGAGCTGAAGTATTTCGGCTAACGTACAGGGTAAAGAATTATCGTCGTTATTTGCAATGGATTTTTCGGTTCATGCAAAGCGCATTTTTGGCTTCCGGCCCTGGGTCCAGAGAGCCGGCGCCTCGATCGTGCTGGTCGCAGCCGTCGTGACGGTGACCATCGTCTTTGCGCTCATCGCAAAACCGTCCTGGCGCTTCGGCTGGATCCGCGAGCCATTCGTCTGGGTCTACATCGGCACGCTCTGGCTTGGTGGAGCCAAGGTCTTTGCTGGTACTTTGCGGCCGATCGTCGAAGCGGATGAGGAGCGGCTGGTGCTGCGACCCCTGCATCAGTTCCGCCGCAAAGTCGTGCGCTGGGATGCGATTCGCGGCAGCGAGCAGACCATCGGCGGCGATCGCCTCATCATCTATTACGAAACGCCGCGCGGATTGCGCTTCGTCGCGCTCAATCTGAATCTGATCAAGGGACGGCGGGAGTTCCTGGCGGTGCTCGAGCAGCGACTTACGACGATGGGCTTCGTCGAAAAGATCGTTGGGCGTTCGCGATATCTTTCGAAGGGATGAGGGATGAGGGATGAGGGATGAAAAAACAAGCGCTCATCCCTCATCCCTCAGCCCTCATCCCTTTGTGACATGAGCACGAAAAAAGAAATCGATCAACTCCGAGCGGAATTAGAACGCCACAACCGCCTCTACTACGCGGGCCAGCCGGAGATCAGCGACTACGATTTCGATCAAATGATGCGACGCCTGCAGGAGCTGGAGGCGAAGCATCCCGAATACGCCGATCCGAATTCGCCCAGCGCGCGTGTGGGCGGCGAGCCGGTGACCGGCTTTCCGACAGTGATTCACGATCCGCCGATGCTGTCGATCGAGAACGCCTACTCGATCGACGAGCTCCGCGAGTGGCATGAGCGCGTCCAGCGCGGACTCGGCCGCGATGCCATCGAGTACGAGGCGGAGCTGAAGATCGACGGCGTTTCCATCGATCTGCTCTACGAACACGGCGCGCTGAAGCGCGCCGCTACACGGGGTGATGGAGTCCGCGGAGACGATGTCACGCCCAACGTGCGTACGGTCCGTGCGCTGCCGCTGCACATCCCGACGAAGTTCGATCAACTCGAGGTTCGCGGCGAGATCTACATCGCCAAATCCGATTTCGTGAAATACAACGAACAGCTCGAAGAGGCGGGCGAAGAGCCGCTCGCCAATCCGCGCAACGCCGCGGCCGGCTCGCTGCGCCAGAAGGATCCGAAGCTTGCCGCGCTGCGCAAGCTCAGCGCGTACGTCTACCACGTCGTGCGCGCGGACGGGCAACACATCGAGTCGCAGTGGAAGGCGTACGCGATGCTCGCGAAGCTCGGGTTTCCACTGAACCCGCAGCGCGTGCTCTGCGCGACGCTTCAGGATGTCGAGAAGTTCATTGACGCGTGGCACGAGCGACGTCACGAGCTGCCGTTCGACATCGATGGCATCGTCGTGAAAGTGAATCGGCGCGAGGAGCAGCTCGAGCTCGGCGCGACGTCGAAGGCTCCGCGCTGGGCGATCGCGTTCAAATATCCGCCGGAGGCCGCGCAGACGATCGTGCGCGCGATCAATCTTTACGTCGGCCGCACCGGAACGGTTACGCCGGTCGCCGAGTTCGATCCGGTGCGTATCGGCGGCACGAAAGTCGTCAACGCCTCGCTGCACAACTTCGACGAGCTGGCGCGCAAGGACGTCCGCATCGGCGACTCGATCGTCGTCGAGAAGGGCGGCGACATCATCCCCAAAGTCGTCGACGTCCTCAGAGACAAACGACCGCGCGGCGCGCGCATCGTGCGGCCGCCGAAGAATTGTCCGGTCTGCGGCCAGCCGTTGCACCGCTTCGAAGACGAGGTGGCGATCCGCTGCATCAACCAGGGCTGTCCCGCGATCGTGCTGCAGTCGCTCACTCACTTCGGCTCGCGCAAAGCGATGGACATCGAAGGCCTCGGCTGGCAGACCGTTGACGCACTGCTCAAAGCGGGGCTCGTCACCGACTACGCATCGCTCTACGAGCTGTCGGCCGATGATGTGGCCGCGTTGGAGCGGAAGGGCGAAAAGTCGGCGGAGAAGTTGATCGAGCAGATCAATCGATCGAAGACGAACGAGTTATCGCGATTCATCTACGCACTCGGGATCCGCTTTGTCGGCGAGCGCGCCGCGAAAGTGCTCGCCGATCACTTCCAATCGATCGATGCGCTGATGAACGCGACGGTCGACGAGCTCGTCGAGGTCAGTGAGATCGGCCCGAAGCTCGCGGAGTCGATCAATTTCTACTTCTCCGTCCCCGCCAACCGCGAGCGCATCGAGAAGATGAAACGCCTCGGCGTCTCGCCGCGCCACGTGGCGACGGCAACCGGCAATCGGCTCGCGGGGAAGACGGTCGTCGTTACTGGAACGCTCTCGCGATTCTCGCGCGATGAGATCCACAAGCTCATCGAGCGCGAAGGCGGCAAGCCGTCGGCGTCGGTGTCGTCAAAGACGTCGTATGTCGTCGCCGGCGACGCAGCCGGCTCGAAGCTCGACAAAGCGAAATCCCTCGGCGTGCCGGTGCTGACGGAGGAGGAGTTTCTGGAAGTGCTCGGTGGAGCGGCGCGCTTCAGCGCGCCGTCGGCGGGCTAAAGCCCGCCGCTCCACTATCCGCAATCGCAGACCGCGCGCTTGAACTCCCCCGATCCGAGCATCCGGATCATGGCGCGATCGAGCGCGTGGTTCAGCGTCTCCTGGTAATTCTCGGCGCTGCCTGCGTAACCGTAGTTCTCCGAGAATCCCTCCACCGAATCGTGCCAGCATGAACGGCCGCTGCTCGAGACGAGCTCCGTCGTCACATTGACGCGCGCGCCGTAGGTCGCACGGCGGTAGACGCTCTCGTCGGTCTTGATGTTGTCGAGTGAGACGTGCAGGACCGGACCGCCGCTCTTCATCGCCACGCCGCCTTGCTTTAGCGCCGCTTCGACGCCGGAACGCAGCCATGCAGCAACATCGCCGCTCGACATCACGTCGGCTGTCATCGACTTGTGTTCCTGCGGATAGCGCACGCCGAGGGTTTGAGTGGTGCGCTTGTCGGTGACATCGACGCGCGAAACCGATGCGCAGCTCTGCGCAGATGGAAACTCGGCCGGCGTGGCCATCGTCTTGTACTGCAGAGGCACGGTGACGGAATTGACGGTGGATGAGGCGCAATAGATGACAAGAAGGGCCAGGCCTGAAGTGATCACTCTACGCATAGGTCCTCCTAAGAGCTAAGAGCTAACAGCTAACAGCTACTTCCAGGCATACACATCGACATTCGCGCGTAAGCGCAGTTGTGACGTCCACTGTTCGATCTCTTTCTGCAGCCGGTCGGCGCGCAAGAGCGCCCGGATCTCCTCGCGCACTTCGCTGAGCGGCGGAATCGCCAGGCCGCGTGCGCGCCGCTGCTGGCTCCATGTGCCGCGGTAGTACGCCTCGATGTCTTCATTGGGAATGAAGACGAGCGGCGCAAATCGCTCCTGGATGTACGCCTCGACCTGCAACTGCCGCTTTACGAGCGCGCGGAACTCGTCGAGCGTAAGCTCGACGTGAGTCAGCGCGGTATTGAACTCCACCTCCGACGCGAACCGCTTCCGAATGTCTTGCAGCCGCGCCTCGATCGTGTCTTTGGGGATGTCCTGCGCGCCGAAGCGCTCCACATCGCGATAGCGGAGCGCCTGCGCGATCAGATTCTCGAGCACCCCGCGCCGGTAATCATCCTCGCTCTGCCCGGCGGTTCGGGCGAAGAAGCGCATCTCCACCATCTGCGAGACTTCGCTGACGGTGATCACCTGCCGGTCGATCACCGCGGCCACGCGATCGACCGTGACCGCCGGCAACGGGAGGGCGAAAATCAACAAAAGGAACAGCTTTCTCATTGAATCCGTTAGTCTTGAAGGCAACATGGTACAGAAGCTCGACATCCACGGCGACGATCTCGACGCCAGGGCCCGCGAAGTCCTGCGCGAGATCATCCTGCAGCATATCGCCAGCGGCGAGCCGATCAGCTCGCGCACCTTGGCCCGCTGTGGTCGCTTCCAGCTCTCGCCGGCCACCCTCCGCAACGTCATGGCCGACCTTGAGGACCTCGGCTACCTCCAGCATCCGCACACATCAGCGGGTCGCGTTCCAACCGATCGCGGCTATCGTTTCTTCATCGATCATCTGATGAAGTCGCGCGTCCTCTCGATGCGCGAGCGCGAAGTCATCGACGATCAGGTCGGCCACGCCAGCGAGTTCGACGAAGTGCTGCAGCTCACGTCCAAATTGCTGTCGAAGATGAGCGATCAGGTCGGCGTGGTCTTCATGCCCACGCTGCTCCAGTTCGCCATTCGCAGCATGGATTTCATCCTCGTCGCCGAGAACAAGATCATGTGCGTGATCGTCGGCGCGAACGGGATGGTCGTGAACAAGCTCGTCGAGACGCGCCTGAACTTCACGCGCGACGAGCTGGAGAAGATCGGCCGCTACATCACGTCCGAATTCAACGGGCTGACGCTCGATCAGATCCGCCGCCGCCTCATTCGCCTGACCGAACAGGAGCGCGCCCTTCACGATCAGATACTGCAGAAGACGATCACCCTCGGCATCGAAGCGGTCAACGATGTCGCGCCGGTCGAGCACGAGCTGATCGTCGAAGGGGCGGCCTCGATCCTCACCAAACCGGAGTTCGCTGACGCCGGCGCGATGCGCAAGACGTTCCTGGCTCTGCAGGAGAAAGAAAAGCTCATCCATATTCTCGAGTCGTTCCTCGACGAAGAAGGCCTGCAGATCCTCATCGGTTCGGAGAGCGATTTCACGCAGGTGCATAATTTCAGCATCGTGGCGCGCCGTTACGGCACGCACTCCGCACCTCTAGGGATGGTGGGGATCATTGGACCGATGCGGATGGAGTACGCGCGGATGGGTCCCCTGGTCGACTATCTTGGCCGCGCCCTCTCTCGTAAGATCGAGGAACAGGAGCAGAAGCACTGATGGCGGACGACAAAACGCCCAAGGATGATGACGACAGCTACGTGCTCGAAGACACCGGCGAGTCCATCGAGGACATCGAGCAGGAGATGAAGGTCGCTGCGCAGGAGGCCGACGACACTCTCAGCAGCCGCCACGGTACGGCCCCGCCGGCTTCGGCGGACGAGGCGGCGGAAATCGTCAGCGACGATCTCCGCAAGGCGCAGGACCGTTATCTCCGTACGCTCGCCGACTTCGAGAACTATCGCAAGCGCGCTGATCGCGAGAGGGACGACTTCCGCCGATACGCCCTGACCCATCTGCTGCGCGATCTACTGCCGGTGCTCGACAACTTCGACCGCGCTCTCGATCACGCTGAGGAGGGGGACGACTTTCACAAGGGCGTGCTGCTGATCTACAAACAGTTGTACGACGTCCTCCGAAAAGCGGGCCTGAAGCCGATCGAGGCCGTCGGCGTTCGCTTCAATCCGAACATTCACGAGGCGGTCATCCGCGAGGAAGACCCCACGGTTCCGTCGCACACCGTCACGTCCATTCTGCAGAAGGGTTACTACCTGCACGATCGTCTGCTTCGACCGGCGCTGGTGAAGGTGGCGGTTGGCGGTCCCGAGCAGGGCGATGTTGTACAGTAATCGGAACAAACAGCCGGTCTGATTGTTAACTGGAACCTGATGCCGAAGATCATCGGAATCGACCTCGGCACGACGAACTCCTGCGTCGCGGTCGTCGACGTCACGACCCCGCAGGTGATCTCGAATCGAGAGGGAACCCGGACGACCCCGTCGGTGGTGGGATTCACCGAGGATGGCGAACGTCTGGTCGGGCAGATCGCCAAGCGACAGGCGATCACCAATCCGTTCAACACGATCTTCGCCATCAAGCGCCTGATCGGACGCAAGTTCGAATCGGACGAGGTCGCTCACGCCAAGAAGGTTCTCCCGTACCAGATCGTCCCCGCCCCCAACGGCGATGTGAAGGTCAAGATCCGCGATCGCGAGTACTCTCCCGAAGAGATCTCGGCCTTCATCCTCATGGAGATCAGGTCGTTCGCCGAAGAGTTTCTCGGCGAGCCGATCACCGAGGCGATCATCACCGTGCCGGCATACTTCAATGACTCGCAGCGCGCGGCCACACGCGACGCCGGAAAGATCGCCGGCCTCGAAGTGCTGCGCATCATCAATGAGCCGACGGCCGCCGCTCTGGCGTACGGCCTCGATAACAAGAAGAGCCAGATCATCGCCGTCTACGACCTCGGCGGCGGCACGTTCGATATCTCGATCCTCAAGCTCGAAGAAGGCCTCTTCGAAGTTCTCGCCACCTCCGGCGACACGTACCTCGGCGGTGAGGATTTCGACAAGAGGATCATGGACTGGCTGATCGAGAGCTTCAAGAAAGACACGAACATCGATCTCACCGACGATCGCATGGCCCTGCAGCGTCTCAAGGAAGCGTCCGAGCGCGCCAAATGCGAGCTGTCGATCGCGCCGGAGACGCGCATCACGCTGCCGTTCATCTCCGCCGACGCGTCGGGTCCGAAGCATCTCAACAGCGTTCTGACGCGACATGAGTTCGAGAAGATGGTCGAGGATCTGATTCAGAAGACGATCGACCCCGTGAAGGATGCCCTGAAAGCAGCCGGACTCACGCCGGAAAGGATCGATGAAGTGGTGCTCGTCGGCGGCCAGACGCGGATGCCGAAAGTCGTCGAGGCCGTGCAGAACGTCTTCAAGAAGGAGCCGAACCGGAACATCAACCCTGACGAAGTCGTCGCGGTCGGCGCGGCCATTCAGGGCGGCATCTTACGCGGCGACATCAAGGACATGGTCCTGCTCGACGTCACGCCGCTGTCGCTCGGGTTGGAGACGCACGGTGGACTGTTCACGAAGATCATCGAGCGCAACGCCACGATTCCGACGAAGAACTCACTAATCTTCACGACAGTGGCCGATCATCAGAACAAGGTGCAGGTTCATGTTCTGCAGGGCGAGCGCGAGTTCGCGCGCGAGAACAAGTCGCTCGGCAAGTTCGACCTGGTCGGCATTCCGCCGGCGCCGCGCGGCGTCCCGCAGATCGAGGTCACCTTCGCGATCGACTCGAACGGTATCGTCAACGTCACCGCGCGCGATCAGGCCACCGGCCAGTCGCAAGGCGTGCAGATCAATCCGGCCGGCGGTCTGTCGAAGGACGAGATCGATCGCATCATCAGTGAAGCAACCGAGCACTCGCGCGCTGACGCGCAGCGGCGCGAGGTGCGCATGATCCAGAACAAGCTCGAGGGAATGATCTACACCAACGACAAAGTGTTTCGCGAGTTCGGCAAGCTCCTCAAGGACGAAGAGAAAGATACCGTCTCGAAGATCATCGCCCGCGCCAAAGAAGTCGTCACCTCCGAGGAGAAGACGAAGCTCAACGAGGCGATCTTCGAGCTGCAGGGTGCATCGCGTATTCTCACCGGAGTGATGCTCTACAACCCGATGAAGCTCGGAGCGCCGACCGACGGTCCTTCCTGATCGATGGCCACCACCGAGAAGCGCGATTACTACGAAATCCTCGGCATCGAGCGCGCGGCGAGTCTTGACGAGATCAAGAAGGCTTACCGGAAGCTCGCGCTGAAGTATCACCCCGACAAGAATCCGGGCAACACGCACGCCGAGGAGAAGTTCAAGGAGGCGGCGGAGGCTTACGGCGTGCTCTCCGATGAGGAGAAGCGCGCGCACTACGATCGCTACGGCCATGCCGGGATCTCGGGCCTGGGCGGCTTCGATCCCAATCAGTTCGCCGACTTCGGCGACATCCTCGGCGACCTGTTCGGATTCGGCGATTTCTTCGGCGCGTCGCGGCGCAAGACGACGCGGCCGGCGCGCGGCAACGATCTGCGCTACGACCTCGAGCTCGAGTTCACCGACGCCGTCTTCGGGAAAGAGATCACGCTCGATGTGCCGCGCGTCGTCACATGCCAGACGTGCCACGGATCGGGCGCGAAGCCGGGGACGCAGCCGGTTACGTGCAGCGGTTGTGGCGGACGGGGACAAATCCGATACTCGCAGGGATTCTTCGCGATGGCACGGACGTGTCCGCAGTGCGGCGGGGCGGGGAAGGTGATCAAGGACCCGTGCGTGAAGTGCAACGGCGCGGGGCGCGTGCGTGAGGAGAAGAAGATCGCGGTGAAGATTCCGGCCGGCGTCGACGATGGATCGCGTCTGCGCGTCGCCGGAGAGGGGGAGTCAGGCTACAACGGCGGCCCGGCCGGCGATCTGTATGTGTTCATCTCCGTCAAGGCTCATCCGCAGTTCACGCGTCGCGATTACGACATTCATTCCGAGCAGGCCGTCAGCGTCACCCAGGCAGCGCTGGGCGGCGAGGTGAAGACGCCGACGATCGACGGCGAGGAGACGCTGAAGATCCCATCCGGCACGCAACCGAATCAGGTCTTCCGGCTGCGCGGCAAAGGCGTGCAGTTCATCGATGGCAACGGCCGCGGCGACCACTACGTGCACGTCTCCGTCCGCATCCCCACCACCCTCACCGAAGAGCAGCGACAACTGCTCGAGCAGTTGGCGAAGCTCGCCGGCGAGACCGTGCCCGAGCGCGGCGTCCTCGACAAGGTCAAGGACTTCTTCTCGACGTAGAGGCAAACGCTAGGATTATGGAGGTGACGATGAGTGGCGGTCTGATCGCAAGTTTGATCTGCGGTATCGGGGTTGTCTTCGTCTTGGTGTACATCTTTGCAGCGGAGCGGCAGCCGAAGAAATAGGTTGGCGCGGGAAGGATCGGGCTACGAGATGTCACGAGAAGGTCGGCGGCGCCATCATCTGCATGAGTCTACGATTTAGCGGACATGAAGCGATCATTCGGTCCGGGCTGGCGAAACGTGTCTCCTGCCATACGTTCCGGCACTCGTCTGCGACGCATCTGCTCGAGCGGGGCCAGGACATTCGTACGGTGCAGGAACTTCTCGGCGACCACGCGACGACGATGATCCTACGCAGGTTCTCCGGCTTGGCGCCAAGGGCGTCCGCAGCCCGCTCGACATCGCATGAATAGACTGCAACGGGCCGCGCAGTCCATTCGAGGGCTTCGGTGTCCCCCATCGCGGGCAACATCCTTGGCTGCCAGACCGTTGTAGTTTGTGTGGTTGGTCGCATAACGCGCAGACCACGCGCGAGGTTGCGCGGGCGCACAGTGATAGGCTGGTCAGGTCACTTAAGAGTTGGGCGGACACGAACATGCGATACGCGAGAACCCTCTTAGTGAGTGTCATTTTGGGAGTCGTCTGGAATATCAGTGCGCAAACACAACCGCCATTCGAGCAGGTGCTTGTCCCATTCGATACAGCAGTGTTCGGAGGAGCCGGCGCGCGTTGGTCCGCGGAGCTGCGCGTCAGGAATTCTGCCGATGTCCAGATCAACCTGTTCCCAGACACATGCTCTTTCATCGGTAGAGAGTTCCCTTGCGATCTAAAAATCCCTATTCAGCCCGGTGTGACCCAAGTCTTGGACGTGCTTACGTTTGTTTCGCCAGCACAGCCGGGAGTTTTGCTCTATGTGCCAATCGAACACACGTCCGATGTTCACTTCACGCTCAGTGTGCGTGACCTGAATTCGAAGGATTCGGTCGGAACGACAATTCCAGTCGTGCGCCGCTCGCAGTTCACTACTCGCGCTACGCTGGTCGGCATTCCAATCGCCCCCGCACAGCGGCGTACGCTAAGAGTCTACGACCCATCGCTTCCACCAAATCCTGTATTCCGCGTCCGAGTGATTGACGAGGCGACGAATCGGACGCTCGTCGATCGCGAGTATTCGCGACTGCTCCCACCAAACGAAGGGGGTCCGATTCTCGTTCCAGAGACATTTGATTTCAGCGATTCTCTTGCGGCCCCTGAGCTCACGTCCGCTGAACGAGTGACAGTCACCATCGAGCGGATCTTTCCACGTGGTCTTACTTTCTGGCCGACGCTATCTGTCACAAGCGATCGCGATAATCACTTCGCGATCTTCACACCGAACTAGCGCGCCGTGCGGCCCAACTACGCGCAGCAGCCGATGCGGCCCGCGTCGGCATCCTCCGAGTGCTATACTTCAGAGCGTGCGGGCCGCGCGGCTTCCATGAGAAGGCCATCTGT
>DASYUK010000043.1:0-4264 GCA_036001325.1 Thermoanaerobaculia bacterium | reverse complement strand
GAACCTGACGCTGCGCGTCGGCCATCCCGTGTTCCAGTTCGGAAAGGTCGATCTCTCGTTCACGACATCGCATACGACGTATCAGAGATCGGAAGATACGGCGCCAGATTTCATCGTGCCGGCGGATACGTTCGAGATCGGCCCTTCGCTCGAGGCTCAGTACTCGCGCTGGGGCTACTCGTTGTCAGGCTTCTACGACTATCGCACGCGCACATCGTGGAAACCGTGGGGCAATCTCGATGAGTACAACTCGGATCAGAAAACGTATACGACGTATGGCGCGTCATTCGGAAAGAGCTTCTATCTTCCCAAGTTCCAGCGCATCAGTATCGACCTGAACTATCTCGGTGGCCAGCGTCTCGATCGCTTCTCGAAGTATGAGCTGGGATTCTTCGGTGCGCAGCGCATCCACGGCATCAAGTCCGGCTCCGTCCGCGCCGAGCGAGCGATCCTCGGTCACCTGTCATACGGATTCGTCTTCTCCGATCAGTTCCGCATGGAAGCGTTCTACGATCACGGACTGCTCGACGACACGACGGCAGGCTATCGCCGCGAGCCATTCCAGGGAGTGGGCATCGCCGGTCAGACGGTCGGACCGTACGGCACGCTGCTGCGCCTCGACATCGGCAAGTCCATCGGACGCAATCAGCAGGGCGGATTCGTCGCCAACGTGGTGTTTCTGAAGTTGTTCTGATGTTCGCTGCGCTATTCTGAGAGCGTTGTGAACATCGAGCCGGGTTCGCGCGTCGGCCCTTACGAAATCACCGAAACTCTCGGTGAAGGCGGGATGGGTCGCGTGTATCGCGCCCACGATTCCCGCCTTGGGCGATCGGTCGCGATCAAAGTCATTCAGCCGGAGGTTGCCGCTCACGCGGATCGACTGGCTCGTTTCGAGCGCGAGGCGCGGCTCTCATCGTCGCTCAATCATCCGAACATCGTGACGATCTTCGACTTTGCGGACGTCGACGGCACGGCCTTCATCGCGATGGAGCTCGTCATTGGGGAATCGCTTCGCAAACTGCTGAAGACTGCTCCTCTTCCGCTGAAGACAGCGTTGTCGATCGCGGCGCAGTTAGCGAGCGGTCTGGCCGCAGCTCATCGCGTCGGCATCGTGCATCGCGACCTGAAGCCGGAGAACGTGATGGTGACGCCGCAGAGCACGGTCAAGATCCTCGACTTCGGTCTCGCCAAAGTATTCGATCAGATCGGCGCTGATGAGAAAGCGGCAACGCAGCAGCTCGTCACTGCCGGACATCATGTTCTCGGAACGGCCGCGTACATGTCGCCGGAGCAGGCACGCGGAAAGGATCTCGACTTTCGGTCCGATCAATTCTCCTTCGGACTCATCGTCTACGAAATGCTGTCGGGCCGCCATCCGTTCCTGCGCGCCTCGACGATGGAGACGCTCGCTGCCATCGATCGAGACGATCCACCGCCGCTCTCCGAAGTAAGCGCCGAAGTTCCGGAAGAGCTGATCTGGATCATCGAGCGCTGTCTGCAGAAGGATCCTGAGCAGCGTTATGGATCGACCGATGATCTGGCCATCGATTTGATGCGCCTGCGCAACCGCAGCGGTGAAATGAGGTCCACGCGACCTCGCAGGAAGCAGATCGCGTTGTGGCCGTTCGCCATCGCCGCAGTTGTCCTTGCCGCGATTGTCGCGGGCGTTTTGTTGTCGCGACTTCGCGCTCGTCCGCCGGCGCGGCAACCGTCGTATGTCGCCCTTCATATTCCCGGAATCAGGATTTCGAGATCGCCGGTCAATACGCCTGTGGCGATTTCTCCTGACGGCACACGGATCGTGATCGTCGGTAACGCGGCCGGCGAGCCACCGAAGCTATGGCTGCGCAATCTCTCTTCGACCGCAACGATGCCGATCGCGGGAACCGAAGACGGTTACGCCCCTTCATGGTCGAGAGACGGGAAACAGATCGCGTTCTTCGCTGGCGGCAAGCTGAAAATTGTGGCGGTCGACGGCGGTGCCACGAGAACGCTATGCGACGCGTTCTCCGAGACAGGTTCGACCTGGAACGATTCCGGCACGATCGTCTTCCCGCAGATCGATGCGCCGGATGGGCCGGGCCTGTTCAAGATCGATTCACGCGGCGGCCCGGCGATTCGTCTGACGAGGCCCGATCCGAAGCGCGGGGAGCTTCCGAACCTCTGGCCCGATTTCCTGCCCGACGGCAAACGATTTCTCTTCGTCGGCGGCAACACGACCGGCCTGCAGGCAACCAGCACTCAATTGGAGCTCTTCGTCGGTTCCGTCGACGGCGCAGCGCCGAAACGTCTCGGTCCCATCGCGTCGCGTGTGGTGTACCGCGACGGACTGGCGTATTACGTGCGCGATGGATCGTTGCTGGCACAACGATTCGACCCGGAGAGTCTGCACTTCTCCGGCGATCCGACCGTCGTCGTCGATCGCGTCGAATACGTGCGTGACAGCGCGACCGCCGGCTTCTCGATTGCGGACAACGGCTCTATCTGCTATCGCACTGCGCGTGCGGATACCCATCTGGTGACGCTCGACCGCAATGGACAACAATTAGCGCTTCTCGGCCATGGCGTTTACGCCGCCGGGTTTGGCCGCCTCTCACCTGATGGCACCCGCGTGGCCGTCGGCATCCTCGATCCCAAGCTCGGATTAGCCGATCTCTGGATCTACAGCCTGACCGGCCGCGCCGCGTCGCGGATCACGTTCGATACGTTCGATGAAAGAGCGCCGGTGTGGTCGCGCGATGGTCGCTTCCTTTACTACAGCATCGACATTCAGGGACCGCCGGACATCTTCAAGCTCGATCTCGAAACGAATCGCCGCGAGCCCGTTGTGATGGATCCGGGGCGCGACGACGCTCTCGATCTGTCGCCCGATGGCAGCACGCTGCTGTATCAGCATTTCAATCGAGCCTCTGCCTTCGATCTCCGTATTCTGCAAGTCGGCAATCCCGCCCGGCAGCAAACCGTCGTCGGCACGCCGTTCGATGAGAACGACGGTCGTTTCTCGCCCGACGGCCGGTGGATCTCGTTCACTTCCGATGTCTCGGGTAAGCCCGAGGTCTACGTAGTTCCTTTCCCGCTTCATGGAACGCCAGTGCGCGTGTCGTCGGCGGGCGGTTCGACCGCTCGATGGCGTGGTGACGGGCGCGAGTTGACTTTCCTCGGGCCCTCGGGCGAGATGATGGTCGTGAGCGTCATTGCGACGGCGAATGCGATCGACTTCGGAACGCCGCAGTTTCTCTTCCACAACGCCGAAGGCATCGCCAATTATGAGCTCACGGCGGATGGCCGGCGATTCATCGTCCAGACGGAAGAAATCGATCCGCCGCCGCCGGTTCAGTTAGTGCTGCGATGAGTATCGAAGCTTCTACCCGGCGGGAGAGCGCTGTTTGTCGCTACGGAGTCGGCGCCGCGTTCGTCACGTAGAAGTCGACCGAGCCGATCTCGCTGCGGTTCCCTCGCCCGTCGAAAACGCGCGCTGTGACGCGATGACGCGAGTTGCTCAGCTTCGTCGTATCCATCGTGAATTGCCACCCTGAATTCACCGCGCCGAAGAACTGCGGGTTCTGCGCGGCGACATCGGGGCGCGGGAAACCATACTGCGCCTGTCCGACGTAGTTGCCGTCGACGATGATCTCGACCGCGGCAACCGCGTCGAAATCGAGCGCCCACCCCTGGAACACAACGTTGCCGCCCACATAGTCGAACGCCGTTGGGATATCGATGAAGCCGAACGACGGGGAGTCGAAGCTCGAGTCAGCGCACTTGAAGAAGACCGTCATGCCTTGCGGGCCCGGCAGCTCAGTCGTGGTCTGTTGCAGATCGCCGACGCGCACCTTCAATTGGTGATGTCCCTCGCGGACGCCGAGGTTGAGGAGGTTGCCGACGTCGAGAGTGAAGATGAAGCCGGAGCGCGGCGCGTCGGGGTAATTCGGATAGTAGCGCTGCACGTCATACCGCGGCACGCCGTAGCAGTTTGCATAGCCGCCGAATGGCAGCGAGCAATCGTCACTGGAAAGATAGCGGACACCGTCGATCAGGAGCTCGACGTAGGCGACGCGGCCGAGATCGACGCGCGTTCCGAGATCGAGCGCCCAACCGCGCACCGGCGTGATGTTGGCGATCGCGCGGACCGGCGGTGAAACGACCGGCGGACCGGCTGTGGCGCCGCATTGCGTTCCATAGAGAACCGCATCGCGCTGAGGCTCGTCGATGACGCCGAACGGTTTGAGATTCGCTTCGCTGTTGAGAATCTGCACCTGCCGGC
>DASYUK010000042.1:0-19037 GCA_036001325.1 Thermoanaerobaculia bacterium | reverse complement strand
TTTCTTCAGACATCGAGGCCGTGAGAGTACGCCTACAGCGGGCCTAAATATCCGCGATTCAGCGAGAAGTGTCAACGAAAAAGGGAACTCTCCTCTTGAAGAGTGCGTCGTCGACAGCGTCGGGGCGATCGGCGTCGATCGATGCCGCACACGCAGGCGCGCGGCGCGTGATCGCATCGTCGATCATTCATAATCAAGTCATGCCCGACCACATCGGTATTGTCGCCTGCTCCGCCGAAGGCGCCGCTCTTTGTTATCGGACTATCTGCGTGGAAGGCGCGCAGCTTCTTGGCCCGCACGATCACCCCGAGGTCTCCATGCACACGCACTCGCTCGCCGAGTACATGAAATGCATCTACCGAGGCGACTGGCAAGGCGTGGGTGAGCTGATGCTCTCCTCGGCAAACAAGCTCGCGAACATCGGTGCTGATTTCCTGATCTGCCCCGACAACACCATCCACCAGGCGCTTCCTGACGTTGCACCGCGATTACCGCTGCCCTGGCTGCACATCGCCGAGGTCGTCGCCGCACAGGCGGTCGAGCGCCGGTTCCGGCGCCTCGGCCTGACCGGAACTCGTTATCTCGTCGAGAGCGAGATCTATCCGGAGAAGCTCGCAACGCGCGAGCTGGACTATGTGCGACCGAACGCCCTCGAACGTGAAGAAATCAATCGCATCATCATGGACGAGTTGGTTTACGGCGTCTTCAAGCCCGAAGCCGTCGCTTATTTTCAGAGAGTGATCGCCCGGATGAAAGATCAGGGCTGCGACGCCGTGATCCTCGGCTGCACCGAGATCCCCTTGATCATGAACGACTCGAATTCTCCGCTGCCGGCGCTCGATTCCACACGCTTGCTCGCGCGGGCGGCGCTGCGCCGGGCGGTGCAGGGCGCAGCCGCGCCGGTATAGACGAACGCGTGTCTCGGCGCACGAGCAGAATCGCGATGATGACCGCGACTGCCGCGACAATGATCCGCGGCGTGACGCGCTCACCCGCGATCATCGCGCCCAGCATCACGGCGATGAGCGGGTTTGTGTAGGTGTGCGTCGCCACCAGCACCGGCGACGAGCGCGTCAGCAGCCAGGAGTACGCTGCGAACGTCACGGCGCCGAATACGGTGAGGTAAGCCAGAGCCAATGCCGACTGTGGCGTGACTGAGGCCATGCTGAAATGCGCGAGGCTGCCGGTCACCGCGGATGCAGTCACAAGCAGCGCGCCGCCGCAGAGCAACGTCATCGATGCAGACATGATCGCGACCGGATGCAGCGGCGCCGAGCGCGAGTAGACCATTCCCAGCGCCCACGAGAGCGCGCCGAGGACGAGAGCGATCGAGCCGATGAAGAGGGCACTCCCGATGACCGAAGGTCTGTCGACGAGAATCGCCACGGCAAAGATGCCGATCACGAGCCCGGCGATGCCGGCGAGCGACAGGCGCGAGCGATAGCCGAACACGGCCATCAGCGCGGCGACCCATACCGGTTCTGCCGCGATGAGCAGGGCCGCGACACCCGAAGGAACGATCACCTCGGCCCAATGCAAGGTGCCGTGACCGATGAGAAAGAACATCACGCTCAGGATGAGACTGGCGCGCCATTGTTTCGCGGTCGGCCGATACCCGCGTGACCAACACCACGCGAAGAGCGCCGCGCCGCCGATGGTATGGCGCAGGCCCGCGGTCAGCAGCGGCGGGATCGTCTCGACAGCGTAGCGGATCGCCAGATACGTCGATCCCCACACGATGTGGATGGCCAGAAATGACAGGACCGTCAGGATGCGCTCGCGCTTCTCGCTCACCGATCAAACAACACGGTCACGCGCCGTTTCGTTCGGTTACACTCGAACGGATGCGCGCTGAGCGTCTCATCGCCAACCGCAACATCGTCGTCTGCCGCCTCGAGCACGACGAAGAGTACGTGCCTCACTCGGTCGAAGAAGAAGTCTGCGATCACTTCGCAATCAACTTCGTCGAGTCGGGCGAGTTCGAGCTGGCATCGGAAAAGAAGCTGCAGGCGGGCGATGCGTTCGTCTGTCAGCCCGGCACACGTCATACGTACATTCATCGCGACGATATGCCGGCCGATGTGTGCGTCGCGGTCGTGTTCAACGGCGCTCTGGCTACGGAGATCGAACGCAACGGCTGGAACGCCGGAGTCAGGCCCGCCACCAGCAACATCGCGTTCCTGCGCCGGCGCCTCGCACGAATCGTCGCCGACGCGGATTCGATGCGCCTCGAAGAGTGGGCCGGCGACGTCGTCGACGCCGTTCGCACTCCGATCCGAAGCGGCCGGTGGCATCGGGAATGGCAGCTCGATCTCTACGCCGATCGCATCGAGACGATCCGGCGACTCATGCAGGCCAGTTATGACGAGAATCACTCCCTGATCTCGCTCGCCGACAAATCGGGCATGAGCGCGTTTCACTTCGCGCGCGTCTTCCGCGAGCTCGTCGGTGTCCCGCCGCATCGATACCTGCGCAACATCCGACTCGAGCGCGCGTCGGCGATGCTGCGCGACGGCGCTTCGGTGACGTCGACCTGCTACGACGTCGGCTTCTCGAATCTCAGTCACTTCATCCGATCGTTCCGCCGCCGCTACGGTTGTCCGCCGTCTGAGCTTCGCAAGAAAGTGCAAGCGAAAAGGGAGCGCACACCGGCATAACCGCCGGTCATGCACATACTCCTCGCCGCGGTTTTAATCCTTCACGCAGGCCGTGTTCTCGACGTCAACGCCGGCACGTACGCGACCGATCAGGCGATCGTCATCAACGGCGATCGCATCGAGTCGGTCGGACCATTCCAAACGATCGATGGTGCGAAGGTCATCGACCTCACCGCCTACACCCTCCTCCCCGGTTTCACCGACTGCCACGCTCACATCCTCGGCAATCCCGATGACTACTCGGCGACTTCCTATCTGCGTCTGTCCTCGGCTGAGGCAACCGTGTGGGGCGTGCACAACCTGAAGGGATGGATCGATCACGGATTTACGACGGTTCGCGATGCCTGCGAGGCTGACACCGGCTACGGTCAGTTGGCGTTGCGCGATGGAATCGCCCGAGGATTGGTCAGCGGTCCGCGCATTTTCGCGGCGGGCAATTGCGTGTCAGTCACCGGAGGCCACGGCGACGCGAACGTGCTCGCTCCTGATCAACCGCTGCCCCGACGGCCGAATCTCGCCGACACCGTCGACGAAGTCGCCGCGGCTGTGCGTCGCGATCTGAAGTACGGCGCCGACTGGATCAAGCTGATGGGCACCGGCGGCATCCTCGATCCGTTCAGCGACTACAACCATCAGGAGCTGAGCGACGAGCAGCTGGCGAAGGCCGTCGAGGTCGCGCATCGGGCCGGACGCAAGGTCATGGTGCACGCCGAAGGCACCGGCGGGATCAAGGCTGCCGTGCGCGCCGGCGTCGACTCCATCGAGCACGGCACGATGCTCGACGAAGAGGGAGCAGCGCTGATGCAGCAGCGCGGAACGTGGCTCGTTCCGACGCTGTATACGTTCCAATACGGCGCCGAGCAGGGAGAGAAGCTGAACCTCGAGCCGGTGATGCTGCAGAAGGTGCGAACGATCATCAGCGCGCAGGCGCCCGCATTTCGGCGCGCGCTCGATCATCACGTGCACATCGCGTTCGGCCTCGACAGCAAACCCGACTTCCTGCCGAACGAGTTCGAGTCGCTCGTGCGCGGCGGCATGACGCCGCTGCAGGCCATTCAAGCCGCCACCATCAACGCCGCCGAGCTCCTCGGCCGCTCCGAAGTTCTCGGATCGATCACCCAAGGGAAGTACGCTGACCTGATCGCGGTCAGCGGCGATCCGCTCGCCGACATCAAGACGCTCACCAACGTACCGTTCGTGATGAAGGCGGGCGTCGTCATGAAGGACGGACGAAAATGATCATGCGCGTGTGGCACGGATTCACATCAGCGAAGGACGCGGACAAATATGATCAGATGCTCCGCGACGAGATCCTTCCCGGAATCCATCGCATTGACGGATACAAAGGCACGTGGCTCTTGCGCAGAAACGTCGGCGACGAAGTCGAATTCATGACGATCACAACGTGGGATTCGTGGGATGCGATCCAGCGCTTCGCGCCCGATGGGAAATCAGTGATCCATCCGAAGGCGCACTCTTTGCTGACGCACTTCGACGAACATTCGGAGCACTACGACGGCGCGTGGGTGCCGTAAGGGGTCAGGTCTGTCTTTCGTCCTTTTTTCTACCTAATGTATCGAGACTGCGATCAATACAATCTCGCAGCGAGCGATCGGTTGTCAGCTCACGGTCGCATTTCCTGACGAGCTTTGGCACGTGGGCATCGCTGCTCAGACGTAGTGCCGCGGCGATCTCGATGTTCGTCAATAGACCTTCGTAGCGTCCGATCCATGCCGCGATCATTCGCGGAACGCCACCGCGGCCCCGCCGGATCCGAGTCTCATCAACACCCATCGCCAGCGCGATTGCGGACAGAATTCTCGCCATATCCGGACGCGCGAGGACGCGCTGCGATCTGGGATGCTCGTTTTGTCGCGGCTTGATCTCGAGCCGATCCTTCACTTCGTTGATCCAGGACTCATGACCTAAGTAGATCTGCCCGACCAAGTCGTCCCACGGCCGACGCGATGAGGTGAGTCCTTCGTCGACGAAGCGCTCGTAGCGAGCTCGAGCGAGAATGCGTCCCGGTCCGAATTCGAGCAGAACATTGTCAGCCGCGAGCCATGACGGCCTCTCGCAATGCCCGATCGTCGCGCGATAGCTGCTCCATTCGTAGTCGTCAGGACGCTCGACGATTTTCGCGCGGACAGGATTCAGGACGACGTACCGCTGCACTTCAAGGAAGTAGCTCTCCTTTTCGATGAGGAAAGACTTGAAGCGACCCTGAAACAGATGACCGACGCGATCATGACGACGATTCACCCATCGCGCATACGCGCCATTGAGCCACTGCATGCCTCGCGAAAGCGTCGTGTCGGTAAGTTCGATGACTGCGTGGTAGTGATTCGGCATCAGGGCGTAGGCCGTGACGATCCAGCCAAATCTCCGCACTGTGTCACCAAGCAGCTCGAGAAAATGGCGCCGGTCGCGATCGTCAAAGAAGATGCGTCGCTTTTCGTTGCCGCGATGGGTGACGTGAAAAAGAGCGCCGGGATATTCGAGTCGAAGTGGTCTTGACATGCCGCCGAGGCTACCTCGGCGTCGCCTGCTTTCTACGATCGGTAGAAAAAAGGACGAAGGACAGACCTGACCCTATTTCAGGTGCCCTAGCGCGTCTTTCGCCGCGGCTCGCACTCGCATGCTCGGATCGCCGTTGGCCAGCGGGGTGAGCTCGGCGGTGGAAGCCTTTCCAGCCAACTTTGCGTAGGCCGGGATCGCCGCCACCATCGCGTCTTCTTTCTGATCGGGTCGCATGCCCGCAACGCGATCGAGCGCCGCGCGGTCGAGCATCGCGCGCAAAACCGGCTGCGCCTTCTGATCGCCGAACCGAGACAACGCCATCGCCGCATTGAATCGGATATCGGCGATCTGATCGTTGAGCGCTTCTTCGAGCACCGGCACCGCGCGCGCATCGCCGATCTCGCCCAGAGCGTAAACGGCAGTCTTGCGCACGTCCTTGTCCTCGTCTTTCGTCGCGGCAATGACCGCGGCCACGGAGCCGCGGTCGCGCAGCTCGGCAAGTGCGATCAGCGCGTAGATGCGCGTCTCGACCACCGGATCGTGCAGCGCATCGACGAGCACAGGCACCGCACGCGCGTCGCCGAGCTTCCCGAGGACGAGCGTGAGGTACTGCCGCACGCGCGGGTCATCGTCCTTCGATGATCGATAGACGTCGACGACCTGATCGACGAGATTCGGGTAGCGCTTCGCCTCGCCGCGCTTGATCGACTTCGACAGCTCGTACGCCGCTTGAAACTTGCGATGGCTGCTGCCGCTCTTGATATCGCTGAGGTAATCGGGGATCGACTGCTCAATCGATGCGAGCTTGCCGAAGAGAAGAAACACGGCGACGCCGATCATCACGACGCCGAGGGGGAAGATGACGAATTGGAAGAGGATGGTGCGAGGAGACTCGCGTGGAACGTCGTTCAACGACCCGTACCGTTAACGATGAAATCCGGCAGATACCCTTTGAGCTGCGTCGGCGCCAGCGGTACGACGATCGCGTCCTTGTCGCAGACGGACTCGCAGAGGCGGCAGGCCACACACTTCGGTTTGTCGACGTAGGCGATCTTGTAGTGGTTGGCAATCGTCTCGTCATGCGCGTCGACCATCTCGATGCACTCGAACGGGCAGATGTCGACGCAGAACTCGCATCCCGTGCAGAGCTCCTTGATGACCTCCGCTTTCGGGATCTCTTTGGGCTTGACGCGAGGGATGAACTCGCCGTGCTGGTTCTGGATGGCGTCGACCGGGCAGTAGATCCCGCACACCGAGCAGTCGATGCACCGCTCGGGGTGGATGTAGTACTGCCCGCGGATCTCTCCCCAGATCGTGTTCGTGGGGCACTTGACCTCACAAACTCCGCACCCGATGCATTTGTCGGTGATGAAATGTGGCATGTAGTGGCGCGCTCAGTGTAGCGGAGCCGTCAAATCAGCAGAACAGCGTCCCCGGCTCTTTCACTCCCTCAGACCGCCAGCAGCTCCGAGATGGTCTTGATCAGATGGGAGGACTGGATCGGCTTGGAAATGTAGGCGTTAGCGCCGAGGGCCAAACCGCGCTCCCGATCCTCCTCGGCTCCCTCAGTCGTAATGATGATGATCGGGATGTTCTTGAGCTGCGTGTTTTGGCGCACGAGCGAGACGAGCTTCAGCCCGTCCATCACCGGCATGTTGATGTCCGTGAGGATGAGATCGATCTTGTCGGGACCCGACAGCTTTTTCAGCGCATCAACGCCGTCGACCGCCTCGATGATCTTCGCGTTTCTGAACCGCTTCAGCGAAAACGAGATCAACTGCCGCATCGTCGGCGAGTCTTCGACAATCAGGAAATTGGCGTTGTCCATCAACTGGTCGTGAGCAGGTCGAGGAAGCTCTGGATGGTGTTGAGCTTTCGTTCGGACTGCGAGTAGAGCTTCGCGGAGAAGATCGCCGTCGCGGCATGCGCGGCAAGGAGAGAGAAGAGCTCATAGTCGACGGCGGTGAACGCGTCCTTCTGCTGGAGAAGTCTGTAGACGACGATGAGTCCAATCACCTGGTGCTTGATCCTTAACGGCACTGCTGCCAGCGGCCTCTGCAACGTAACTTCTGCATTTTCGACGTCGTCCACGTAGTAGCTCTCGCCGCTCTTCGCCACCCATCCGATGACGCCGTCGCCTGAGCGAACCGAGATCGACTCGAGGCCGGGCATCTCTCCGTCGTAAGCGATCGTCCTCAACTCCCTCGTCTCCTCATCGAGTAGCAGGATGGCGAAGGACTCGGCGCCGATCAGGTTGATGACGATCTCCTGAACGATCTGGATCACTTCCTTGAAATCGAGCGTGGAGTGGAGCTGGTAGCTGGCGACGTAGAGATTGGCCAGATTGTTGTTCTGCTCCTCGATTTCATGGTAGCGGCTGGCAAAGTCTCTGTTCTCTTTCTCCACTTCGCGAAAGCGCTCCTCCATCCGCTTGTTCTCCTCGGCGAGTTGCTTGACCTGCTCGCGAAGCCGCTCCAGCTCTTCGGCCGTCAAGCCGGACTGCTCGGTTTCGAGCTCGGCCACCCGGTATCGAAGACGCTGGTTTTCGCGAAGGAGCTCTTCAGTGAACTCCTTGCCTTTATTGAATATCTCTAGAAATTTGTCGGCTCGTGATTCGTCGCTCATTCATGGGCCTGCGATGAATCTAACACGAAACGCTGCCGGGCTAATTGGTCCTGCCCGCACACAGGCGGTGAATGGCGGGAGCGATCTCGCCGAGGGGGAGGACTTCGTCGACGGCGCCGGTCTTGATCGCGGAGGAGGGCATTCCGGAAATGATCGCCGTCTCGGACGATTCGGCGATGGTTCGCGCACCGCGATCGTGAAGCTCGCGAATCGAGCGCGATCCATCGTCGCCCATGCCCGTGAGGACGATGGCGATGAGATGTTCGCCGCAGGCGACGCTCGCCGACTTGAACAATTGATCGACACACGGAGCATAGAGATCTTCCGGACGAGGAGGCGACACGCGTAGCTGCAGACCCTCCGTGTTGCGATGAACCTCGGTCTGTGAGCCGCCCGGCGCCACATAGACCCTGCCGCCAACGATCGATTCACCATCCTCGGCCTCTTTCACCTCGTATGCGGAGAGGCGATTCACACGCTCGGCGAAGAGTCGAGTGAACGTCGGCGGCATGTGCTGCGCGACGACACAGGCGAGCGGAAGCTTCGGCAGCGACTCGAATACCTGCTGCAGCGCCGGTGGTCCTCCGGTGGACGAGCCGATCACAACGAGCTCGATTCCTCCGGCACATTTCGCGAGTGCGGCCGCCTCTTCGTGCCTGGTCTCTTCTTCGCGGATGCGACGCGTGAGGTTGTCGAGTCGCACATCGGCGATCTGCAGCACTTTGGCGACGAGATCGTTTCCGATGTCGCCGAGCCGCGTCGAAACCCGCCCTCCCGGCTTGACGATGAAGTCGAGCGCCCCGAGCTCGAGCGCTTTGAACACGCTGCGATCGCTCGATTTCGAGGAGACGGCGATCACCGGCGTCGGCGCGTTGGCCATCACCCAGCGCAGAAACGAGAAGCCGTCCATCACCGGCATCTCCAGATCGAGCGTGATCACGTCCGGCTTCGTCCGCATGAGCTGCTTGATCCCGTCCTCACCGTCGACAGCCGTGCCGACGACTTTGATCTGCGGATGCGACTCCAGCATGCGCGTGAGTGTCACGCGGTTGTAGGCGGAGTCGTCGATGACGAGGGCTTTGATCATGGCTCTCGGCTGTCGGCTGTCGGCTCTCGGGGAAGGGCCCGACAGCCGACAGCCGAGAGCCGAGAGCTACTTCTGATACACCATGTCATTCCTCAGATGCTTCAACTTGAATTGCGTCGACAACGAAATCAGCGACTCTGAATGTCCCAGGAGCAGGTACCCACCGTCGACGAGGCGGTCGTAGAAATTGCGGATCACGATCTTCTTCGAGGCGTCGTCGAAGTAGATGATCACGTTGCGGCAGAACACCACGTCGAGGTGGCCGAGGAGCGCGACGCGCGGTTCGTCGTAGATGTTGAGGCGGCCGAAGGAGACGCGGTTGCGGATGTCGTCGCTGATCCGCCATGAGCCGTCCGCCTCGTGCATGAAGTACTTCTGGCGCAACTCGGGGGACGTCGAGCGGAATGCGTTCTCGCGATAATGGCCTTTACGCGCCTTCGTCAGGACCTGTTGATTGAGATCGCTGGCGAAGATCTCGAAGCTCGCCTGATCGTAAAGCCGCGCCTCCGCCAGCATGATCGCGATCGAGTACGGCTCCTCGCCGGATGAACAACCGGCCGACCAGAGACGGATCTTCTTCACCGGTTTGCGCGACAGGATCTCGGGCACGATCTCTTCCGTGAACGCGGCAAGCTGCGCCGGCTCGCGGAAGAAGTAGGTCTCGTTCGTCGTGACCAGGTCGAAGATGTACTCGTACTCAGCCTCGGCACGCGGGTCGTACTGCAGGAAGTAGAAGTATTTCTGAAACGATTCGAAGTTCAGTTCATGCGCTCGCGGCGAGAGCCGCTTCTGCAGCAGGTATTTCGATGAATCGGCGAAGAACATCCCCGTCCGCTTGTAAATCTGCTCGCGGAGCTGCCGGAAGATGTCGTCCGGCAGATCGAGGTGATGATTGAGAGAGAGATTGAAGGAGGTCACGTTTGTTTCATCGACTGCAGGATGGCCGCGATGACCACTTCACGCCGGCTGTCGGCGGTGCGCCACGCCTCCTCGAGCAAATCGCGGTAGAGATCCTTGTGTTTGACGAAGACGTCGGAAACGTCATCGAGGACGGCCGCGTTCTCCATCGCCTTGAACAGGTGCGGGAACGACGAGCGGTCAGGAATCTTGTCGAGCGCGAAAACGGCCGACTGCTGCACGTAGGGATCGGGATCCTCGAGCGCGCGATGCAGATACGAGAGCGCATCGCGGCTGCCGCGCGTCCCGAGTGCGGTGACAGCCGCCGCGCGAATGCGCCAGTCGCTGTCGAAGAGCGCGCCGACGAGCGCCTCGAACACATCCATCCCCGGCACGCGCGCCAGCGCCAGCATCGCCGCGCGCCGGATTTCCATATCCTCCTCATGAAAGCAGTCGAAGAGGACCTCCTTGACTTCGGCGCTCTCCGACTTACCGAGCGCCTCGATGACGGCGATGCGTACCGGCGGCTGATCACTCTGGAGATGTTTCATCAGCCGCTGCAGCGCCGCGGGATGACGATATTCACCGAGCGCTTGCGCCGCCGCCGTACGGATCCAGATGTCATGATCCTCGAGTGAGCTGATCAGTGGCTCGATGCCCGTCTCGGGACGGAGATGCACGACGGCGTTGATCGCGGCGAGGCGCACCGCGGTCGATTCATCGGCGAGCGAGAGGACGATCTGATCGGCGAAGCGTTCCTCGCTGAATCGTCCCATGAGCGACACCGCCTTCTGCCGGATCGCCGGGTCGCTGTCCTTCGATGCGAGTAACAATTCGTCGTGATACCCCTCACCTTGAATGTTTACGTAGATCGATAGCGAATTCAGCTTCATGGGGACGGACGGCGATTGCAGCATTTTCCTGATCTTCGCCAGAACATCGTCCTTGATGGCGGGCAACGCTTCGACCACCGCCGAGATCGAATTCATCGCGGCCTGCTGTGACGCGACGTCGGCATCATCGAGTTTGGCCAGCAGGTAATCGATCGCTGCAGGATCGGGAATCTGTCCGAGGGTCTCGATGGCCAGCCGGCGAATCATCGGATTTTCGTGATCGAGAAAGGCAACGATGTTGGGGATCGCTTCGTGCGTGCCGAGGACGCTGGTGACGCGCAGAAGCAGAGCGACGATCTCGTCCTCGTCCGCACTGCGCAGCGTCTCCAGAATCTTCGGCATCGCCGTCCGGCCGAAGTCGATCAGGCCCTGCGCTGCGACCTCTGCGCTGTCGGGCTCCTGCAGGTATACGAGCAGAATCGGCAACGCGCGCTCGTCCGACGACCAGCCGAGAAATTTGAGGATGAACGCTTTCACCTCACGCTTCGGCGTGCTCCGCAGATGATCGATGAGCGGCTCGATCTTCTCGCGCGGAAACGACTCGCGGAACTTGCGCTGAATGAACGGACGCTCGACCTGCTCCACGACGCGCGGTTTCGAAGCTTCGGCGATCTGTGCGAGCGCGCGCAGCGCGGTGAGGTTGAGCTTCTCTTCGTCGGCGATGATCTTGAGCAGGAACGCGACCGTGCCGACGTCCGCGATCTTCCCGATCGATTCGAGGACCGGCTTGCGCAGCGACTTCTCGCTGTAGAAAGGAAGAATCGCCGGCAGCGCAGCGCGATCGCCGATCTCGCCCAGCGCCTCGACGATGTGGAACTTCAACCAGAGATCGTCAAGCTGCTGGAGCATGGCGATGAGCGGCGGCAGCGCCGCGGCATCGTGATACTTGCCGAGCGAGGAGACGATCGAAGACGCAACGTTGAGGTCCTGCTCGCGCTGCAGCAGATCGATGAGAATCTTGAAGCCCTCGGCGCTGCGGAGATCGCCGAGGAGATTCACGAGCGAGAGCCGGATGTCGACATCGTTCTCTTTGGAGATGCGTTCCACAATCGGCGGTATTGCCGGCGCGCCGATCCGAATCAGCGCCTCGGTCGCCGAGCTGCGCTTGCCGGCGTTCGCTGAGTCGGCGAGCGCGTCGATCAATCCGTGGACGACGTCGGCGCCGGAGTCGCGCACGAGACCGTCGACGATCGTTTTGCGGACGCGCCAGTCGCGATCGCCGAGGAGCTCGAACATCAGCGGGAGATCGCGCTTCTCCGATGTGGCGACGGCCTGCGCCGCCTTCTGCCGCGCGTCGGGATCGGGCGAGTGAACGTCGATGGTCATTGCTTCTCCCCTCTCCCACCGGGAGAGGGTGGCGCGAAGCGCCGGGTGCGGGGCTGCCCCTCATCCGGCCTTCGGCCACCTTCTCCCGCGGGGAGAAGGCTTTTCTCCATCTCTTCGCGCTTCATCTGCACGAACTGCTGCAGCGTCTCGGTGAAGATCTCGGTGTCGCGTCGCACGCGCATCGGCACGCGCGAGTCGTAGTACTGACGTCCCTCCGCGATCTCGTCGTGCAGAACGTCGAAGAAATTGTTGTCGAGCAGCGCGCGATCCACCTTCGCGGGGTGATTGATGATGATATCGGAGAGGATGAGGCGCGCCAGTCGTCGCGCCTCGTCGTGCTCGGGAGGCTCGGTCGGAGCCTCGACACTCTTTCCAACCTCCGGAAAAAGTTTGCGGACGATCCCTCGAAACTCTCTCTCCGGAATCTGCTCTTCGATGTACTCGTCGGCGCCGTAGAGGTTCGTCGGATTGGCGCGGAAGCGATTGGCGCGAAAGAGCGCGCCGATGAGAATCACGCGCGTCTGAGCGAGGGCGGGATCGGCTTTGATGTCCTCCGTCACCTCCACTCCCATCTTCCCTTTCAGATAGACGTTGACGATGGCGAGATCGGCGCGCGTGCGTCGCACGAATTCGAGCGTCGGCTCACCGGTCTCGAAGTACGAGACTTCGAAACCGAGGCGCTGAAGCTGCGCGCCGAGGAAATCGCGGAAGGGGCGGGGCTCGTCGGCGATGGCGGCGGTGCGGCGATTCATTGGTTGTGCCGGCGCCGGTGAGGGCGCCGGCGCTCCACTGAAACTGCCGGCCCGCGGTTTGATCACCATCTGGTTCGCGCACGACGGGCAGGCCACGCGCACTGGCGCGGTGAGCGGAGTCGGCACGGCCGCACGGAACTTCACGCCACACTGCTTACACGACAGTTCCATTCAGCACTCTGTCCAGGGCGATCAGCATGGTCAACGCTTCGCCGTGGCGGAACACTCCGCGCACCGACTCATCCTGCTCGCTCGCGTGCGCGATGGGATGCGGTTCGAGCGAGTCGGCGTCGACCTTCACGACGCGCAGCACGCGATCGACGATGAATCCGAGCATCTCGCCGCCGTGCTGCACGACGACGACACGCTCATCGAGCCCGCCTCCTTCAGCGTCGCGATGGCCGAGACGGCGGCGGACATCGATGAGCGTGACGATCGCGCCGCGCAACGAGAAGATCCCCACGATCGATGGATCGGCATTGGGAATGCGCGTGATCGGTCGAACGGTCACGATCTCGACGACGTTTTCGATGTCGATCGCGTAAAGCTCCCCAGCAATCGCGAACGTGAGCGCCTCGAGCTGCGGCGCCGCCGGCTCGGCGCTCGCGGTTTCGGTGACGCGGCGTTTGCCGGCAGTTTCGAGAAAGCGTTGGAGTTTGTCGGTTGCCGGTGTGGCGCCGCCGATCTCGGCGGCGCTCTCCGGCGGGATCGCCGGCGCCACACTCTTCTTCTCCTTCGCCTTTTTGCGGATCTTCACCAGATCAACCATGGGCCTGCTCCATCTCGTGATCGCGCGCGGCGGAGTCGATGCGAGCGACGTCGATCGTCGCTGCGTCTTCACCGAACGCATCGAGGAGCGCGGTCGTGGCAAGCGTGTTGATCAAGCGCGGAGTGCCGCCGCTGAGCAGATGGATCTCTTCCATGGCTGCCCTGTTGAATGGATTGCGTTCGCCGCCGGCGACGCGGATGCGGTGATCGATGTATCGAAGAGTCTCCTCGAGCGACAGCGGCTTCAGCGCGTAACGCATCCCGATGCGTTGCCGCAGCGCCGCATAGCTCGAACGGTGCAGGCGCGCATGTAGCTCCGGCTGTCCGATCAGGATGACCGATAGAAGATTCTGATCGTCGAGCTGAAAATTCGTGAGCAGCCGGATCTCGTCGAACGTCGTCTTCGTCGGGATGAGTTGCGCCTCGTCGATCACGACGGCCGGCTCGCGCTTCTGCTCGTACAGCTCGAAGAGTTTCGAGTGAATCTGATCGAGCAGCTCGTGCCGCACGCGCGATGGAGTGAGTCCGAGCCCGGTGGCGATCGAACGGAGGAGCTGCGTTGGCGTCATGTGCGGATTGATCAGCAGCACCACAGGGCGCGAGTCGCCCACGCGATCGATGAGCGCGCGCGAGAGCGTCGTCTTGCCGCAGCCGACATCGCCCGTCAGGAGCGCCAACTCCTTCTCCTCGACGGCGTACTCGAGCCGCGCCAGCGCTTCCTTGTGCTGCGGACTCTCGTAGAGAAACGCCGGATCGGGTGTCTTCCCGAACGGTTTGGTCGCGAAACCGAAGTGCTCTTCAAACATTGACCGCCGCCCTCGCCTGTCTCGCTCTGCCTCCAAATTCGTCGATGAGCGAACCGGCATCGATGACCAGCACGATCTCGCTCTCCCCGATCTCCGTCACACCGGCCACGCCTGGAATCCGCTTCAGCCGCTCACCGACGGCTTTGATGACGATCTCCTGCTGGCGCACAAGTGCATCGACGAGAATGCCGATCGACTTCTCGCCCGATCGCGTCACGACGACAAAGAATTTCTCGTCTGTGTGCGCGGGTAGATTGAACGCATCGGAAAGTCGGATCAGTGGCACCGCTTCGTCGCGAAGCGTGAACACCTCGCGCCGCGCAAGCGTGCGGATGTCGCGTACATTGATGCGCAGCGATTCGGAGACCGATGTCAGCGGAATCGCAAACTTCTCTCCTCCAGCCCGCACGATCAGCGCCTGGATGATCGCCAGCGTGATCGGGAGCGTGGTGCGAAACGTCGTTCCCTCTCCCGGTTGAGAGATGACCTCGATGCTCCCCTTCAGATCCTGAATGTTTTTCTTCACGACATCGAGGCCGACGCCGCGACCGGAGATTTCGCTCACCGCCGATGCAGTGGAGAACGCCGGCAGGAACAACAGCTCGTAAGCGCGCGGCGCATCGACGGCCTCGCTCTCGGCGATCAGGCCGCGTTTCACCGCGGTGTCGCGGATCTTCTGCGGATCGATTCCCCGACCGTCGTCGCGTACATCGATGACGACCGAGTTCCCTTGTTGATAGGCCGTCAGTGTGATGCGGCCGACCGGCGGCTTGCCGGCGCGCTGCCGCTCCTCCGCCGACTCGATTCCGTGGTCGAGGGCGTTGCGGATGATGTGCATCAGCGGATCGGTCAGCTCCTCGACCATCATCTTGTCGAGCTCCGTGTCTTCACCGCGCAGGACGAGCTCGATCTCTTTGTGGAGCTCGCGTGCGAGCTTGCGCACCGCGCGCGAGAGCTTCGAATAGATCTGCCCGACCGGCACCATGCGCATCTCGATCACGGAGCGCTGCAGATCGGAGAGCCGCCGGTCGAGCTCCCGCACGATCTTGGTGAGCTCCCGCGTTTGCGCCAGGTTCGCGAGCTGGTTCTTCTCGATGAGCAGCTCGCCGACGATGTTCATCACATGATCGAGCTTGGCAATGTCGACGCGGACGGTGGGAGAGAGAGAGCGAAGGGAGACATCTTCCTCGGTCTCGTGGAGGACAGGCGCCTCGCCTGTCCGGACAGACGAGGGCGTCTGTCCTCCACTCTTACGGAGCGACCTCACCTTCCCCTGCTTCACGATCGCCGCGATCGCGGCATCATTCAGCGTCGATCCGTACAGCAGCCGGAAGGAGATGCCCGCTCCTCCCGTCGCATCGAGCGCGGGGAGTGTCGAAATCACCTCGCCCGCTTCGCTGAGGCTCGCCGTCACCGCGCGCAGTTTCTCGTCGAAGTCGGCGAAATCGAACGTCACCTCAACGACGAGGACGTGCTTCCCCGAGCGCACATTTTCGATCAGCCGATGCTCTTCGTACTCGGTCAGCGATCGCTTCGTCTGCTCGTCGAGCGTCAATTCCGATAGCGGGTCACCGACGACCGAGGACCGAGGACCGAGGACCATCTGGTGAATGCGGCTCGTCAGCTTCGTGACATCGACGAGTCCGGCCACCGACGGATCGTTGATCGCGATGATCAGGCGATTGAGGCTGTCGACCGAGTCGTACAGCAGATCGACGAGGTCGCGGGAGATCGAGATCTTCCCCATGCGCAACTTGTCGAGCATGTCCTCGAGGTTGTGCGACAGCTCGGAGATCTCGGCGAAGCCGAGCATGCCGGCCAGACCTTTGAGCGAGTGAACGTTCCGGAAGATGTTGTTGATCAGCTCGGGCCGGACGTTCTGACCCTGCGATTCGAACTGAGCGAGATCGCGCGAGAGCGTGTCGAGGAGCTCCTCAGCCTCGCCGGTGAACTCCTGGCGCGCGCGATCCTCGTCTCTCATGCCACCCGAAGGATTCTGCGCAGTTTGTCCACGAGCTCACCCGACTGAAACGGCTTGACGAGATACTCCTCGGCGCCGAGGGCCGCGGCGCGCTTGCGATCCTCTTCGCTGCTCTCGGTGGAGATGACCATGATCGGGATGGAACGGTAGACGGGATGGTTCTTGAGAAAGCTGACCAGCTCGAGCCCGTTGATGTCGGGCATGTTGATGTCGGTGAGGATGGCGTCGAATTTGTGGTGAGGAAGACTCTTGAGTGCCTCGAAGCCGCTCGAGGCCTCGACGACCTCGAGATCGAACGACTCCGCCCCCCCTTCGATGATCGTCGTCAGATAGGCGCGCATCGAAGAGGAGTCTTCGACGACGAGAATCTTCATAACCCTTCGCTCCCACCCTTGCGCCACGAATCGATCGCCGTACCGAACGCGTAGCCGGCCTGGGAGAGGAAGATCTCCAGGCCGGTCATGCTCTCGATCGGAGCTCGATGGACGGCGTTGTCTCCATACAGGATACCAACCGCCCGTTCGTTGTGCATGATCGGCAGTCCCACCACCTCGGTCGGCAGAAGATTTCCCATGCGCTCGAGGAGGCGGACATTCGCATCGGTGCGGCGCAGTTTCCCGCGATGCGGCTCGCGGCTCGCGGCGATATCGGCGAGGATCGACGGCTCCTGCCGCGCGATGCGGAAGCTGAGGATGCGCTCGTCCATCGGGTCGCCGCCTCCGGTCGCGCCGAATCCGCCGAGGCCGATGAAGTCGTCGTCGGTGACGATGAAGAGCGCGCCGCGCTCGAGAAATTCGGCGGAGAGCCGGAGGATCGTCGCGGCCACCTGTCCGACATCGTCCGGGTCGCTCAATTCATTGATGAATTGCTGGAGGATGCTGAAGCTGCGCTCGACGTCCTCCTTCTCGGCCTCCTCGTAGAAGCGCTTGCCCGCTTCGAAACCCAATTTCTCCCACTGCTCGAAGTTGCGTTCCGCGAACTGCACCAGCTCGTCGGCAAAGAGCGCGAGCTCGTCTTCGGCGATCTCCGGTCGCAGAGTCTCCCGAGCGGGACGCGTCAGATAGAGATCGGCGCCGGCGCGAAGAAGATCCTTCCGATGACGCTCGTCGTCGACGGAGTCGATGAATGCGACGGGAAGGCGCGGATTGCGGCGCTTCAACTGCTGCATCATCCGGATCGGCGCGTCGTCACCTGTCAGCTCGAGAAATGTGACGAAGAAGCTGCTCGATTGAAAGAGATCGGTCAGCGCGCCGCGAATGTCGTCGAGCGATCCGAATTGAAAGATCTTGACGCCGCGTTTAGCAAAGGCGCGCTTCACGGCCACGCGCACCAGCGGATCGCGTTCGAAGAGGATGACATTGCGAACCGTGGACTCCGGCGTCTCGATGTCGATGAGGCCGCCGGCGACTTTGAAGCGCGCCGAAGATTTGCGCGGCTCCGGTGCCTCGGCGCCGCGCAGAAGGTCCTTTCCCGCTTTGAGCGATTCCTCGAGACCGCTGAGCGGCTTGATCTTTTCGCCTTCTGCGGTCTCGACGATTTTCTGCGGCGGGAGCCCACCTTCTTTGAAGAGCACGTCCGGCTCGTACTCGATGTCGATGGGCGTCATCGATTCGCGGAGGAGAAAGTTGAAGTCACCTTCGCGACTCTGCAGCAGCGGCGTCACGACGCTGAGAATGCGCTCGCGAATCGCCTCAGCGAGATCGTCGGCGGACATCAGGTTCATCTCCATGACGGCGGTGCCGGTGGGGATGCCGTCGTCCTCCATCTGACGGATGAGGAGCACCGAATCGGCGGGAACGCTGCCGCGCTTTTCGAGGAACGTGACGAGATCAGGATGATCAGGCGCCGACGCGTTGACGATCAGACCGTGTCGAAAGACGACCGTGTGCCGCCCCGCGCCATCGATGATCTCCAGCACGCCGGTGCGACGGCTGAGGAAGACGATCTGGATGATGTCGGTGAGAGAGAGATCTTCGAGGCGGCCGAGCAGACTCACGTCGTCTGCAAATTGTACCGTTTCAGTATGCCGTCCAATATACCGTTAATGAATTGCGATGACTTTTGTGTGCCGTATTTTTTCGCGATCTCGATGCCTTCATCGATGATCACGAGCTTGGGCGTGTCGGCCTCGTGGAGAAACTCGTACACGCACATGCGGATGATGTTTCGATCGACGACCGCCATGCGCGAGAGCCGCCAGTTATCGGCTTGCGCCGTGATCATCTCGTCGATCTTGCCGAGGTTGTCGACGGTGCCGCGGAAGATTTTCGTGGCGAATTCGCGTGTGTTCGGCTTCGACTTCTGCAGATCTTCGAACGTCGAGATGATCGTGTCCGGTTGATTGCCGGACATGTCGTGCTGAAACAACATCTGCAGCGCGAGCTCTCGAGCTTTCCGCCGTGCGCCCATTTCAGTGTCCCTTGAGCTCCGTGCGAATCTGGCGCCACAAATTCGCCATCTCGATCGCCGCCAGCGCCGCTTCCCATCCCTTGTTGCCGCTGCCTTTCGACGATCGCTCCACCGCCTGCTCGTGTGTGTTGCACGTGATCACGCCGAAGGCGACGGGGAACGACGTTTCCACGCCGACGCGGGAGAGCTCGGTCGTCACCTGCGCGGCGATGAACTCGAAGTGCGGCGTGTCACCGCGAAGAAGACAGCCGAGAGCGACGATGGCGTCGAAGCCACCGCGGCCGATGAGCACGCGCGCGAGCGTCGGGATCTCGAA
>DASYUK010000041.1:0-10974 GCA_036001325.1 Thermoanaerobaculia bacterium | reverse complement strand
GCCACTTCGCGTACTCTTGCTCTAGCACATCGGGTCCAGAAACCATGCTCCGTCGTCTCCTTCTCGTGATCGCGATCGGCGTCGCGCTAGCGCTCGTCGTGTGGCGCCTCACGCGGCCGGAGCCGGTGCCGGTCGCCGTCGGCGAAGTCGATCGCGGACGCGTCGAGCGCTCTGTCGCAAACACGCGCGGCGGGACGGTCAACGCGTGCCGCCGCGCGAAGCTCGCACCGCCGGCGGGTGGTCCCATCGCCGCGCTCCCGGTCCGAGAAGGGGATCGTGTTCGCGCCGGACAGGTGCTGCTCGAGATCTGGAATGAGGACACGGCCGCGCAGGCGCGGGTCGCGCAGGAGCAGGTGCACAGCGCCGTTCTGCGGGCCGAAGAGGTTTGCGTCCGCGCTGATGTCGCCAACCGCGATGCCGAGCGTGCGCGCAAGCTCCACCGCGACGGACTTCTTCCCGACGATCAGCTCGACCGCACCACGTCATCCGCGAAGACTCTCCGCGCCGCCTGCAATGCCGCGCGCGCCGACGTGCAGCAAAGTCAGGCGAACGTCGCAGCAGCCCGCGCCACGCTGACGCGTACGGTGCTCCGCGCTCCCTTCGATGGCGTCGTCGCGAAGATCGCCGGTCAGCTCGGCGAATTCGCGACACCGTCGCCGCCCGGCATCCCCACACCGCCTGCGGTCGATCTGATCGACGACAGTTGCCTCTACGTCACCGCACCGATCGACGAAGTCGACATCAGCCGAGTGCGCGTCGGCCAGCCGGCAAATATCACGATCGATGCGCTTCCGGGACGCCGTTTTCCTGGGCGCGTGCGACGCGTGGCGCCATACGTCGTCGATCTCGAGAAACAGGCACGCACAGTCGACGTCGAGGTCGAGTTCTCGAATCCTGAAGACGTGAAGACGCTGCTCGTTGGATACAGCGCCGACGCGGAGATCATCCTCGACGCGCACGAGAATGTCCTGCGCGTTCCGACACAGGCGTTGCTCGAAGGCAACCGCGTCCTCGTCGTCAACGACGGTGTGTTACATGAGCGGCACGTGCAGACCGGCATCTCGAACTGGCAGGTCACCGAGGTGATCTCCGGTTTGCGGCAGGGAGAGAAGGTCGTGCTCTCCGTCGAGCGGAAGGGCGTGGTCCCGGGAGCGAAGGCGGTCGTGGAGCGGAAGTGAATGATCACGCTCACCGGCATCCACCGCGTCTTCGAGGTCGGCGATGAAGAAGTTCACGCGCTCCGCGATGTCAGTCTGCACATCGATCGCGGCGAGTATGTCTCGATCATGGGTCCTTCCGGCTCCGGCAAGTCGACTCTGCTGAACATCGTCGGACTCCTGGACCGGCCGACCAGCGGAACGTATGAGCTCGACGGTCAGGACGTCACGGCGCTGACCGATGAACAGCAGTCGCAGGTCCGGCGCGAAAAGATCGGTTTTGTCTTCCAGTTCTTCCACCTCGTTCCGCGATTGACGGCGGCAGAGAACGTCGAACTGCCGCTCGTGCTCGCCGGAGCGCCTTCCGATGAGCGTCGTCCGAAAGTGGCTCGTCTCCTCTCCGAGTTCGGCATTGCCAAACGCGCGCGGCATCGCCCCGACCAGCTTTCTGGCGGCGAGCGCCAGCGCGTGGCCATCGCGCGCGCGATGGTCATGGAGCCGGCGGCCATTCTCGCCGACGAGCCGACCGGCAATCTCGATCAACACACCGGACAGGAAGTGATTCACCTTCTCGAGGAGCTGAACGCGAAAGGCATGACCCTGATCCTCATCACACACGACGCCGCGCTGGGTGGCCGGGCGCGCCGGCACATCCGGACGCTCGACGGACGCGTGGAAGCATGACGACCAACGACGTTGGCCGCTTTGCCTGGCGCGCGCTCGAGGGCTATCGCACGCGTACGCTCCTGATGATCCTGGCGACATCGATCGGCGTCGCCGCGATCGTTGTTCTCACCTCGCTCGGCGAAGGGGCGCGGCGCTACGTCCGCAATGAGTTCGAATCGCTCGGGACGAATCTCATCATCATCTTTCCCGGACGCGCCGAGACATTCGGAACGGGTGCGAGCCTCGCCTCCGGACGAACGGCGCGCGATCTGACGCTCGAGGATGCGATCGCGCTGCAGCGCATCCGCGGCGTCGAACACGTTGCTCCGCTGAACTTCGTCGAGGGCGAGGTCTCCGCGAAAGGACGGCGACGCGACGTTCCGGTCGCTGGCTCGACGAACGAGGTGCAATACATCTGGGGTCTCTCCGTGGCGTCAGGACGCTTTCTGCCGCCGCAGGACCCGCGCAACGCCACCCCGCATTGCGTCCTCGGATCCAAAGTGCGGCGCGAGCTGTTTGGCGCCGACTCTCCGCTCGGACAGTACGTTCGATTGGGCGACCGGCGTTTCCGCGTCATCGGCGTGCTCGCCCAAAAGGGGGAGTTCGTCGGCATCAACATGGACGACATTGTGTTTATCCCCGTGGCGTCGGCGCAGGCGCTCTTCAATCTGTCGTCGCTGCTGCGTATCGGCGTGATGACGCGCTCGCGCGAGGACGTGCCACGCGTGCGGGAAGAGATCAAGCGTCTGATCGGCGGTCGTCACGGCGGAGAGCAGGACATCACGGTCATTACCGAAGATGCGGTCTCGTCCGCATTCGACAAGGTCTTCGTCGCGCTGACGTTCGCCTTGGGCGGGATTGCTGCGATCAGCATGGCCGTCGCCGGCATCCTGATCATGAACGTCATGTTGATCGCCGTGGCACAGCGAACGAGTGAGATCGGTCTGCTCAAAGCGCTCGGCGCGTCGCCGCGGCAGATTCGGTTTCTATTCTTCGCGGAGGCGGCGCTGCTGTCGGCAGTCGGCGGCGTCGTCGGCTCGATCATCGGCCAGCTCGGCAGCTTCGTGATCCGGCAGATCTATCCGTCGGTGCCGGCGTTTGCGCCGATCTGGGCGGTTGCCGGCGCACTGCTGCTGGCCGTAGCCACAGGAATCGCCTTCAGCGTTCTTCCCGCCCGGCGCGCCGCGCGACTCGATCCGGCGATCGCGCTGGCGAGGAGGTGAACGAAGAAATCAAAATGAGAACCGCCGACTTCGTCCGGCTCACGACGGGAACGCTGCGATCGCATCGGCTTCGCTCGTTCCTGGCCGTCCTCGGCATCGCCGTCGGCATCGCCGCGGTGATTCTTCTGACGTCGATCGGCCAGGGACTTCGCGAATTCGTGATGTCGCAGTTCACGCAGTTCGGCTCGAATGTCATGGTTGTTCTGCCGGGACGCGTGCAGACTGCGGGCATGACGATCGGAGTGTTCGGCACGGTGCGGCCGCTCACGATCGACGATGCCATTGCGGCGCGACGCGCGCCGCACGTTCTCGTAACGAATCCGACCACGGACGGCAACGCCGAGGTGCGTTATGCGGGGCGGCGCAGGCGGGTGATCGTGTACGGCTTCAGCCCTGACTGGCAGAAGATCTGGCACTTCAAAATGGCCGCGGGCTCGTTCCTGCCGTACGACGATCCGCATGCACCGCGACCGCTTGCCGTACTGGGATCGACAGCGAAGATCGAGCTGTTCGGCAATGAAAATCCGATCGGGAAGAGGATCGAGATCGGAGGCTCCCGATTCCAGGTGATCGGCGTCGTCGAGCCGTTAGGGCGCGTGCTCGGCATCGATATCAACGACTCCGTGAGCATTCCCACTCAGAGAGCCCTCGAGCTCTTCAATCGTGAAGGACTCACCGGGTTTCATCTCACACACGATCCGACTGTGCCGCAGGACAGAGTCGTCGTCGGCGTTCGCCGCATCCTTGCCATGCGGCACGGCCGTGATGACGTGACCTTCGTGACGCAGGACGAGATGGTGCGCGTTCTCGGTTCCGTGATGGGCGTGCTGACGTTCGCTGTCGGCGCGCTGGGGAGCATCTCGCTGTTCGTCGGCGGCGTCGGAATTCTGACGATCATGACCATTGCGGTGACGGAACGGACAGCGGAGATCGGCCTGCTGCGCGCGCTCGGCGGCGGACGCAATCAAATTCTGCGTCTGTTTCTCGGCGAAGCTGCGCTTCTCGCGGCGATCGGCGGAGCGGCCGGTCTCCTCCTCGGCGTCGCGCTCGCGCGCTTGCTCATGCTGGTCGTTCCTGCGCTTCCCGTGAGCACGCCATGGTGGTTTGCACTATTGGCAGAGGGGATGGCCATCAGCGTCGGCCTCGCGGCCGGTGTGCTCCCCGCCCGCCACGCCGCGCAGATGGAACCCGTCGATGCATTACGCGCGGAGTAACGGAACGTACCGAGTGCTCAGTGCTCACGGCCGAAGCTCTTCCCGAGCGTCTCGTTCTAGTCCATCGCCGACGTCGCGTACGGCCGCGAGCCAATCCGATCGCTGCGACAGGCCGACGACAAAGGATCCCTCTGCGCCCCAGTAGTAATAGGCCGCGGAAAAATTGTGCTGCTGTCCGGAAACCTTGCGGAGCTGCTCGTTTCCGCGCCGCATCATGATGGCGATGTCGTTGGCCCGCGGAATGTGACCTTTCGCGTCGCCCGGATAATAGAAGGCCTGGCCGACGAGCAGGATCAGTTGCCCGCCCTGCAGGTGACGAAAAAATCTCTCCTCCATCCGCGCGAGGTAATGGTCCACGTAACGGATCATGTCGCCGTCGGGATCCGATGAAGCGACGTTGTCGAGCGGAAAACCGGTGATTGCCGAGCCGACGTTGAACGGATACATCAAGACGATCAGATGATCGAAAGCAGCCGGGTCGTAGTACCGCGCCGCTTCGTCGTCGGTGGCGTTGAACCCGAACTCACCGATCATCCCGAATCCGTACCAATCAGGCGCGACCTCTTTGATGAGACGGTACACGTGTCGTTGTCTCTCGACATCGACTCTCTCCCGGAAAACATCGTCGTACCACGGGAACGCGCCAATGACGACATCGTCGCCGTACTTTTTCCACAGCTCCAGCCGCTCACGGATCTCGGTGTCGGTGGCCTGCGGGATCAAGGCGTTCGGAACGACGCTGTTCGTGGCCATAGCAAATGGTCTGCGAGCCGCGAACGGAGCGAGCGAATACTCGGCGGTCTCCGATCCCATTCCAACGTAGGGCTCAACCGCCATTCCGATGATCAGTGGCAGACCCCTCTCGCGCGCGAACGCGGTCTCAGCGCGAATCTGCTCCTCACTCTTGAAGCTCCACGCGGTCCCCGATTCGACGCATCCATTCACGTCGAACACGACGAGTGTGTTGAAGCCGGCGGCGAGATATGCGTCGAGGTCCTCCGGTTCGGAAAGGAGATGCTCGGTGACCGCGACGCGCATGGTCTCGAGCTTCGTGCGCCGCCATTGGCCGCGAATTTTCTCAGGCCGATCCGCCTCGTCGCGCTGCGCGGCGAATGTCATGGAAGCTGCGCAGCAGATCGCAACCATCAGGACCGCACATCGAAGCTTCCGTACCACCGAACTTCGGTTCATCGCATTGGGTTTCATAGATTGTTCTTCGTATCAGGCAATCTGCGACATAGCCCGTCGAAAGGGGCAGGAAGACAGTAGGTTCTTCAGAAAATGAGAGTTACGTCACAGGTTCAGCCCCGAAGTCGGTGACGGTTGACCGCCTCTCTGTCGGCGACGGTTTCCGAGGAACGCCGTAGTCTCAGTGGGCCCGCTCGTCGAATCGCCACAATCCGGCGGTGCGCGCGGCGGCGAATGCGGCCTCGTATTCCTCGATGTGCGGATGGCGATCGATCTCCGCGAACTTCGGCTTTCCATCACGACCGATCTGGCCGACCTGATGCTCGGGACGGTACTGGCTCATGATGTTCACGTAGGTGTCCGGTGAGAGGTCGCGGGCGATCCATTCGAAGATCTGCCTCGCTTCATCGAGCTGGCCGGGCATGACGAGGTGACGCAGCAGTACGCCGCGACGCGCGAGTCCGTCCGGTCCCAACTGCAGCGGGCCAACCTGTCGATGCATTTCGACGATCGCTTCCCGCGCGCGCTCCGCATAATCCTTCGCCAGCGCGAGCCGCAGTGAAGTCGTGGGACTCCAGAATTTGAAATCGGGCATGTAGATGTCGACGATGCCGTCGAGAAGCTGCAATGACCTCAATGAATCGTAAGCGCTCGTGTTGTAGACGATCGGCAAGCGCAGACCTTTCGGGATCGCCGCGGCAATCGCCTCGACGACCTGCGGCGCGACGTGCTCCGGGGTGACGAAGTTGATGTTGTGGCAGCCCTGCTCCTGCAGGCGCAGCATGACCTGCGCGATCTCTTCGGCGGTCATCTCGCGGCCGTTCTTCTGCTGCGAGATGTCCCAGTTCTGACAGAAGACGCATCGAAGATTGCAGAGCCCGAAGAAAATCGTTCCCGAGCCGCGCCAGCCGCGCAGACAGTCTTCCTCGCCGAAATGAGCGAAGGCGCTGGAGACGATCGCGTGCCGGCCGGTGTGGCAGGTGCGAGTCTCGTTCGCCAGCCGGTTCACGCCGCAATTGCGCGGGCAGACGCGGCAGTCGGCCAGCTCCGCGAGTGCGGCGTCGACGCGGCGCTGCAGCTCATGTGTATCGAGCTTCAGATAGGCAGGCTGGAAGTCGGGCATGCTCGCTGAAAGTCTAATCCCTCTCAGCCCGGCACGCCCTTCGCGAGAGCCATGAAATCGCGGATGTACTCGCCGTAGTACTTGTGGCCGTCGAAGTAACCTTGTTTGAAACCCTTGTCGAAGCTGACGCGACCGGCGTTGTAGGCGATCGCTACGAAAACCCTTTCCTTGTTTGACAACCTGGTCTTTCTGGGTCCATAGGCCTTTCTCAGGGCGATCGTCAGCTCTTCGATACAAATCGCCACACACGCGTCGAAGTCCGCCCAACGGCGCTCGAGAAAGTATTCGGGATTCTCACGGAAGTGCTGCAGATCGTATTGAAAGATCCCGAATCCATGACAGAACTTGTCCGGGTTCGCGACCGCGATTTTGTGATAGACGGCAAAGTAGTCGCCGATCGCCTCGAGCACGGCGCGCGCAATCTCAAACATGCGAGCGCCGTCCGGTACGCTGAGCAGCTGAGCCTTCGTACGCGGGAACGCTTTGCGGCGCGGTGCGTCGATCGTGTCGCCGACACAGAGCTCCAGCACATCTGCCACTCCAATGGAGTCGTAGAGGTCGCCCCAGATCTCGTATGTTTCCTGGACCGCGATCGCCGCAAGCAGATTGATGTCAAAGGGCGTCCCTTCAACAGCGGCATCGATGCTGTCGCCGAACTCGTTCTTGAACCAGGCGATCGCGTGCTCCAGTCGCAGCATCAACTTCGCAGAGGAACGAGGTTCCGCAGCCGCGGCTCGCGAAGATAAAGCGCCACCCAGACCAATATCCCGAAGACGATCGGAAAGTAGAACGGCTGGCCCAGGCGAACGTGCGTCGCGGTGGCGCCGCCATAGTAGGCACTCATCAGGATTGCGCCGAGGACCGCAGTCTGCGGAATCGCATAGACGATCGTACAGATCAACGCGATGATCCCGAGGGGAACAACGAGGGCGTCGGCATATCCCGCTTTGACGGTTCCTTCCACGTAAGGAGTGACCCTCACCACTTTCGCTCCGCCGTCGACGAGCATGAACAGGATGATGAACGTGCTGATCACGCGTCCAGTCCACAGGCTTCCCTTCGAGGCCGCAACCGTTTGAACAACTGATTCCATGCGTTGTTTCTCCTTCTCAAGCTGACGTCGAACGAGGATCGGTCAAATCGACAGAGAGCCGAGAATCATCCGCGCTTATTGGCTCAGCACGCTGAGGATGTTTCCGTCGGGATCTTTGAACCACGCGGTTTTGAACGTCCCCGCAACGTGCAGGTCGCCCTGCCGAGTCAGACCCGGCAAGTCGTAGTGCTCAAAGCTGACTCCCTTGGCTTTGAGCGCCTTCACGACTTCTTCCGCATCGCGGACTGCCCACGTTGCGGCCGTCGCCTTGTTCGTTCCGGCGTAGCGTGACTCGTAAACGACCACCGTGGAGTTGCCGCTCTTGTAAGTGACCACTCCGGGCTGGTCGTTGCCGGCCGGCTTCAGGCCGAGCGAGCCTTCATAGAATTTCTTCGCGGTCTTCAAATCCTTGACTGCGATGGTCGCCATGGCGTCCGTATTTTCCAACATGCTGGCCTCCGCGAATTTGTGTCTGATCAATCATTCGCGCGGCGGCGAAGCCGCTCCGCGCATCTTCGCTATATCACGCCACGAGATCAGGTGAATGTCGTTCTCGCGCAGGAGGCGCCGGAATTCTTCGCTCGTGATGAAGTCGAAGTCGCGCTGACGCCATGCCGCTCCCCACGCAGGATGATTCACCGTGATCGCGCGCATCTCCTCGTCATCGTAGGCAAGGTGGACGATGATCTCCGTGATCCCCGGTTCAATCTTCCTGATCGCCTCCGTGTACCACTCGGACCAGCGCTCGGGCGGGACATCGGCGTCGATGCTGATGATTCGATCGATCACCAGATCATCCGGCCGGAGAACCGCCTTCCGAAACGGCTCTTCCGCATGCGCTCTGGATACTCGCGCCGGAATCTTCTCCTCACGCGCGACGCGCAGAAGCGCTTCGAACAGCGCCTTGTTCTGATAGAGCGTTCCCATGTGCGTGTCGAGATGGGTCGGGTGGATGCCCGCCGCGCGTGCTCGCGCGATCTGCGCGTGGATCTCGGCTTCAGCCTGACGAGCTTCGATGTGCGTGGCAGCCTCCGATTCCGTGGCGTAGAAGTAGCCGCTGCTGTCAAACAGTGAACGGGCGCGCTCTTTCGTCAGGACAGGACCCCAACGGAACGAGGTCCACTCGCTCGTCAACGTCAGGTGCAGACCGAGATCGGTATCGGGATGGTTTCGCGCGTATGCGGCGATCTCCGGGAACCATGGACAGGGAACCATGATGCTCGCCGAGCTCACCAGCCCAGTCTCGAGGGCCTTGATGGAAGCGGCGTTAACGGCATGGGCCATCCCGAGATCATCGGCGTGGACGATGAGCCACTTCGCGTCAGACTGCGCATGCGCGGCATAAGGCAGCGTCGCCAACAACAGCGCCACAAAGACTCTTCGTTTCACGACGAGGAGATTCTAGGTGAACTAGCGCCGCCGTCGAGAACGGAGGCGGCATTTCGACGCGCCGGCTCGACGTCGACTGAAATGTGACGCCACTTGCCCTGCCGGAATCGCAGCACAGAGAGCGCCGCACGTGTGAAGTGACCCAGCACGATCGCCGACCAGATGTCACTCGGATGCAGGCCGCGCATCGCCTGAAGCAACGTGCACAATCCGATGGGCACAGCGATCTGCGAGATGATCGAGATGTAAAGCGGACCGCGCGTGTCGCCGGTACCCTGCAGCGCTCCCGTGTAGGTGAGCGCCACGGTGATGAAGAAGCCCGACACGCTCAGATACTGGAGGAGCTGCGCGCCGATGGACGTGACAAGCGGCTCCGTCATCCCGAACACGCCGAGGAGAACCTCGGGAATCAGGAGGAACATCGCTCCCACCACCGCTGCGACAGCGAGGCCGATGCGCGAAGCGACGGCGACGCCGTGCGCGGCGCGGTCCGGTTTGCCGGCGCCGAGGTTCTGTCCCGCGATGGTGGCCGAGGCGCCGAGCAGTCCGACCGACGTCCATGTGATCAGCGAGAACAGCTCGGTGTAGCACACAGCGTAGGCCGCCTGCGCCGCCGCGCTGTGCTCGAGCGACCCGATGAACCGCAGCAGCATCACGCCGGCGATGTTCATCGCGATCCCCTGGACCCCGGTCGGCAACCCGAATCGGAACAGTGAACGAATGATTGTGAAATCAGGGGAGAGGTTCATGCCTCGATGGAAATGAATCACTGACCGCGGCGCGAACAATCGCCACACGCCGTATCCCGCGACGATCGTGCTACTCGCGATCGTGCCCAGCGCCGCGCCGATCGTGCCGAGCCTGGGAATGAGAATGACGTTGAACAGGACGGTGAGCACCGTCAGGGCCACTCCGAGCCGCAAAGGCGTCTGCGCGTCGCCCGCGGCGCGGAACGCGCCGCTCAGCATGAAGAACATCATCATGCCGAAGAAACCGAGAAACATCGCACGAAGGAACGGCAGCGCCTCGTGCTGCACTGCGGGTGCGGCATTGACGACGTCGAGCAGAGTCGGCGACGCGAAGTATCCGACAGCGGCCATGAATGCCGACAGTGCGAACGCTGTCAGGAACGCCTGGTAGACGACGCGGTTGACCTTCTCAGGCTCGTTCGCGCCGGCAAAGCGCGCAACGAGCACAGCCATGCCGGTGAACAGCGAGCTGATGAAGACCATGACCACGATGATGATCTGCCAGCTCACGCCGATGGCGGCGTTTCCGGTGTAGCCGACAAAGTGACCGACCATCACGTGGTCGATGATCCCTTGCAGACCGGCGATGACGTTCTGCAGCATCGTCGGCCAGGCGAGACGCCATACGGCTCGACCGATCGGTCCATCGACGATCGACCGGTCGAACTGTTGCGTGCTTTCCTGTTTATTCAATCAGCCCTGAAAGATCTGGATCAGATTGCCGCAGGTATCTTCGAAGACTGCGATCGTCGTCGGTCCCATCTTCGTCGGCTTGGTGCGAAACACTACCGCCGAGCTTGCTCAGTCGTTCGTACTCTTTCTGAAGAACATCGTCAGAGGCAAATGTCGCCAACGGATCCCTGCTGAACTCGAGAGCTTTGTCCTGGTCGTCCACGAGTACGCTCATCAGCCGAATCTTCATGAAGGTCTTCTCAGAAGAATGATTCCATGCGTTTTTCTCCGCCTTAACCTGACGTCGACCGGCAGCGCGACATTGACGTCGAGCACCGCCATGAAGACGGTGAGGCCGGCGCCGGCGACGAGCCACCATCGATTGTGTTCCGCCGCCTCGCGCGATGGAACCGCGACGGCCATCACTTCATCACGGAGCGCGGCGCTCATCCGCGTTCATCCGGATTGCTGGCCGCGAAACTGAAAATCAGCAGGAGAAA
>DASYUK010000040.1:0-1600 GCA_036001325.1 Thermoanaerobaculia bacterium | reverse complement strand
TTCGCGGATCGCCTGCGCGCGCGGCAAGCCTTCGGCGCGCAAACCGTTCGTGTGATCGATCTGCAGAATGCCGTTCTTCTTGACGATGCCGAACAGCACGAGGATGCCCAGCATCGAGAAAATATTGAGCGACTGATTGAGCACGAGAATCGAGAACAGCGCGAACGGAACGGTCAGCGGCAGCGCCAGAAGAATCGTGATCGGGTGGATCCAGCTCTCGAACTGCGCCGCCAGAATCAGATACATGAAGATGATCGAAAGGAAGAACGCCAGCATGAAGTTCGCGAACGCGCGACCCTGCTCGCGTGAGCGGCCGGTGAATCCCGACGAGTACTCGGCCGGCATCTTCTGGTTCTTCGTCTCCGAGACGAGCGCGTTCATGACCGTCTGCGCCGAGTGACCGGGAGCCATGTTCGCGGTGAGCATGACCTGGCGCTGACGCGTGATGCGGTTGATCGACGACGGTCCTGCGCCCGGCGTCATCGTCACGACGTCGCGGAGCTGTACGGTCGAGCCGTTCGATGACGGCACCTGCGCCTGCGCGATCCCTTGCGGATCCTTGCGGAACTCATGTTCGGCGCGCACGTGCACTTCATACTGCTCGCCGCCTTCGTAGTAGTCGGTGATCTTCAATCCGCCGACGAGAACGTTGAGCGTCGAAGCGATGTCCTGCACGCGAACACCGAGATCGGCCGCTTTGTCGCGATCGATGCGCACGCCCAGCTCCGGCTTTCCGGTGATGAAGTTCGTGTCGGGATCGACGACGCCGATCTTCTGCATGTCCTTCAGCTTCGACAAAAGCGTGTTCGAATATTGCTCGAGCTTGTTCAGATCAGGACCGCCGATCCAATACATGATGTCGGCGTTGACGCCGCCGCCGAATGCATTGACCGGCGCGACCATCGTGCGCAACTGCAGGCGCTGATACTGTGGCAGGACCTTCTCGCGCACTTCGGCCATCACGGCGAACTGATTGCGCTGACGCTTCTCCACCGGCTTCAGATGGACATAGATGGTGCCGAGGTTCTGGGTTTGCTGCGGATCGTCGCCGATGGTGACCATGGTGAAGTCGACTTCCGGGATCGCGCGCACGCGCGTCGCGATCGATTCCATGATCGTGGCTGTGGTTTGCAGGCTCGCGCCCTCTGGCGCCCGCGCCGTCACTTGGAACTGCGACTCATCGTCCTGCGGCAGGAAGTTCTTGTTCACCGCCATGCCGAGCGGGACGATCGAGAAGAGCGCGGCGACCATCGCCAGGACAATGATCCAGCGATGGGCCATCGACCAGTCGAGCATCTTCAGATACGTGCTCTCGATGCGACCGTAGATGCCGTGCTCGCGCGTCGAGGTCTCGTGATGCAGATCCTCGCGCCGCAACCAGCGCGACGACATCATCGGCGTCAGCGTGAACGAGACGAGCAGCGAGATCGCGATAGCGACCGCCATCGTGATGCCGAAAGAGTTCATGAATCGTCCGACGATGCCGCCCATGAACGCCACCGGCAGGAACACCGCGATGAGCGAGAGCGACGTCGCCAGAACAGCCATACCGACTTCGCGCGTGCCCTCGACCGCCGCGTCGCGCGGCGTCCGCTTCTTC
>DASYUK010000039.1:0-45804 GCA_036001325.1 Thermoanaerobaculia bacterium | reverse complement strand
ACGGGTGTTGTCTTATCAGACGACACCACTGTCACGTTGCCGATCCCGAGGAGCCGCGCGCCAAGGTTCTGGAAAAACTGGGTGTCGTCGATGTAGCGGAGGTCGATCTCACCAACGCTTTTCGAAAGAATGCCCTTCTCGATCATCACGCGCTGATTGGTGACCGTATACATCGTGCTGCGAAGGCGGGCCAGGGAGATGAAGAGCCAGACCAGTTGCAGCAGAATGATGATCGCGGTGAGCCACCATCCGATGCGCGCTGCGCGCGCGCTCGCCTCGAAGTCGGTAATGTTCGCGGCGATGGAGTGCGCGGCGAGCGGCACGGCGATGAGCACGACGACGATCGCCAGCAGTTGACCGAGGAGGATCTTCGCGGATGGATTTCCACGCCAAAGCGTCTCTTCCTTCATCGCTGCCGGCGATCCGGCGGGCATCGGCGTTGTTCCGGCCGGCGATGGCCGGCCGCAATGCGGGCACGCGGCTGCCAGCGTCGATACATCGCGTCCGCAGTCGGGGCAGGTAATGACGGGCACGGCAGCGATTGTACAATCGCCAATCATGTCCGAGACGATTCAGTACGAAGATGGGCGCGTCGAGCTCGTCGATCGCGACTCCATCAAGGGAAGCCGTCTTTACAGCGAGGACCTCGCGCCGGTTCCGGTCTCGCAACGAAACTGGACGACGTACAACTACGCGGCGCTGTGGATCTCGATGGCGCACTGCATCCCGACATACATGCTGTCGTCCGGTTTGATCAGCGCCGGCATGAACTGGTGGCAGGCTCTCATCACCATCCTCCTCGGCAACACGATCGTTCTGATCCCGATCCTTCTCAACTCTCATCCCGGAACGAAGTACGGGATCCCGTTTCCCGTCTTCGCACGCGCCGCGTACGGAACGATCGGATCGAATCTCCCGGCGATCATGCGTGCGATCGTCGCGTGCGGATGGTTCGGCATTCAAGCGTGGATCGGCGGCGCTGCGCTGCACACTTTCTTCGGCTCCATCATTCCGAACTGGCACACGCTCCTCGGCGGACCGATCGGCGGCCACACGCCGACCGAGTGGCTCTCGTTCCTGCTGTTCTGGGGGTTGAACATCTACATCATCTATCGCGGCATGAATCTGCTGCGGAATGTCGAGAACTGGGCCGCGCCATTCGTGCTGATCATGACCGCGCTGCTTCTCGCGTGGGCGATCTGGCGCGCAGGAGGTCTGGGCTATCTGGTCTCGCATCCGGGCAAGCTGCGTACGTGGGACCAGTTCAAGCCGATCTTCATCCCGTCGCTGACGGCGATGATCGGCTTCTGGGCGACGCTGTCGCTGAACATGCCTGATTTCACGCGCTTCGGTCGCAGCCAGCGCGAGCAGGCGATCGGTCAGACAATCGCGCTCCCGACAACGATGACGGTCTTCGCGGCGATGGGCGTGATCATCACGTCCGCAGCGGCCGTGATTTATCCGAACGTGAGCATGAATGAGCTGTGGGATCCGGTGAAGCTCGTCGGACGATTCACGCAGCCGGTCGTCATCGCGATCTCCATGTTCACGGTCGTCGTGGCCACGCTCGCGGTGAACATCGCCGCGAATGTCGTCTCGCCGGCGAATGATTTCGCGAATGCGTTCCCGCGGTTCATCTCGTTTCGAACCGGAGGGCTGATCACCGGCATCCTCGGCATCGTGATGCGGCCGTGGCGTCTGCTCGCTGATCCTTCGGGGTACATCTTTCAATGGCTCGTCGGATATTCGGGCGGGCTCGGATCGATTGCCGGTGTGCTCATCGCCGACTACTGGGTCGTTCGCGACAAGAAGCTCGCGCTACCCGATCTCTATCTCGAGAAGGGCGAGTACACGTATTCGCGCGGTTGGAACTGGCGCGCGGTCGTCGCGACCGTCGCCGGTTGCGCGATGGCATGGGGCGTGCCGCCGCTGCGAATCTACGGCTGGTTCGTCGGCTTTGCCGTCGCCTTCGTCGTGCACCTCGTGTTGATGAAGGTGGTCGCGCCTACGGCCAGATCCCTCGCGCCAGCGCCACAGTCCCCACCCGCTTGATCGCCAGCGCAAACGCGGCGGTGCGCAGATCGACCGACGCGCCGTGCGTGTCCTTGATCTCGAGCTGCATCTGCAGAACGGCATCCGTCGCTGCTTCCATCTTCTCGCGCAGGAGCTCGTTGACGTGCTGCTCGCTCCAATGCTCGTTCTCGATGTTCTGCACCCACTCGAAGAAGCTGACGGTCACGCCTCCTGCGTTGGTGACGATGTCGGGAAGCACGGGAATCCCGCGCTCGAAGAGAACCTTGTCCGCCGCCGGCGTCGTCGGCCCGTTGGCCGCCTCGGCGATGACTTTCGCTTTCACGCCCTTCACGTTGTCGATACGGATCTGATTCTCGAACGCCGCGGGGATGAGAATGTCGCAATCGAGTTGCAGGAGTTCGTCGTTCGAAATGTTCTCCGTGTGCGGCGCGCCGACGACCGACCCGGTCTTCGCCTTGTGCTGGGCGATGACGGCGATGTCGAGTGCATCAGACGACATCACGCCGCCCTTCGTATCGCTCACGGCGATGACTTTCGCGCCGGCTTCGGTGAACAATCGCGCGGCAATCGATCCGGCGTTACCGAATCCCTGAATCGCGACGCGTGCGCCTTCGAGATTGTCGAGTCCCGGAACCGCCCCCTCTTCGATCGCGCGGACGGTTACGAAAAGGCATCCGCGTGCCGTCGCTTCGTTGCGTCCGAGGGAGCCGCCCATCCAGACGGGCTTGCCGGTGACGGCGGGGAGGTTGTTCTTGCCCGGATGCATCATGTCGTACGTGTCATAGATCCATGCCATCGTCTCGGCTGAGGTGTTGACGTCGGGCGCGGGAATGTCCGTGTGCGGTCCGATCATGTCGCCCAGCTCGGCGATGAAGCGGCGCGTGATCTTGCGCAGCTCATTCTTCGAGAGCTGCTTCGGATCGCACACGATGCCGCCCTTCGCGCCACCGAAGGGGATGTCGACCACCGCGCACTTCCATGTCATCCACGAGGCCAGCGCTCGCATCTCGTCGCCGCTGACATCGGGGTGATAGCGGATGCCGCCCTTGCCCGGACCGCGCACGCGCGAGTGCAGCGCGCGATATCCGGAGAAACTCTTCACAGTGCCGTCGTCCAGCTCGACCGGGAACTCCACTTTGATGAGCCGTGTGCTGCCGCGCAACCAGGTACGCAGGCCGACGGGGATATCGATGTACTGCGTGGCGATGTCGAACTGCTGCTGAGCGATGTTGTATGGATTGAGATCTTCCGTGACGGAAGTTGAGGGAGACGAGTTTTCACGCGCATTACGCACGCCCATTGACGTCCTCCTGTGCTACGAAAGGCGTAGAACCATAGCACAAAATTGGTAGACTCCCTCCCCCATGAAACGACTCATTTTCCTTTTGTTCATCACGAGCACCACGCCTCTCTGGGCGGTCGACATCAACGATACCCGTCTGCTCACCGACCCGGCGATCTCAGCGAATCAGATCGCGTTTGCTTACGCGAACGACCTGTGGATCGCGAACGTCGATGGGATGAATGTCCGGCGTCTGACGTCTCATCCAGGCGTTGAGTCGGGTCCGCGCTTCTCCCGCGACGGATCGATGATCGCCTTCACCGGACAGTACGAAGGCAACTTCGATGTCTATGTCGTGCCGAGCAGCGGCGGCGTGCCGAAGCGGCTGACTTATCATCCCGGCCGCGACACCGCTCTCGGGTTCACACCCGATGGAAGCGCGGTGTTTTTCAGCTCTCCGCGCGAAGTGCACACGACGCGCTATCAACAGCTCTTTACCGTTCCGGTCAACGGCGGCGCTGTATCGAAGCTGCCGATTCCTCACGCGTTCAAAGCGGTCTATTCGCCGGACGGCAAAAAGATGGTTTACATGCCGCTGCGCGAAGTCTTTCTCGAGTGGAAGCGCTATCGGGGCGGCACGAATGCGCGGCTGATGCTGTACGACCTGGCCACGTATGCAGTCGAGCAGATTCCGCAGCCGGTGACGCGCTCGAACGACACCGATCCGATGTGGATCGGCGATCGCGTCTACTTCCGCTCCGATCGCAACGGCGAGTTCAACATCTTCTCGTTCGATCCGAAGACGAAAGAGGTCACGCCGCTCACGTCGTTTGCCGATTTTCCGGTCCTCAATGCTTCGGCCGGAGCCGGAAAGATCATCTTCGAGCAGGCCGGCTATCTTCATCTGCTCGATCCTTCGACAAAGAAGAGCGCGCGCCTGAAGATCGGCGTCGCCGCTGATCTCGTCGAGACGCGGCCGCGCTTCGTGAAAGGCGCGAAGTATGTGCGGAACACGTCGCTCTCGCCGAGCGGCGCTCGCGCGGCGCTCGAGTTTCGCGGCGAGATCGTCACGATTCCGATGGAGAAGGGCGATGACCGCGATCTGACGCAATCCGTCGCGGCGAACGATCGCTCCCCGGTGTGGTCGCCGGATGGCAAATCGATCGCGTACTTCACCGACGAGACGGGGGAGTACGAGCTGCGCATCGCTCCTCAGGATTCGAAAGGCGGGCCGCGCAAGATCAAAGTCGAGGGCGCAGGATTCTACGAGGATCCGAAGTGGTCGCCCGACGGCACAAAGATCAGCTACGTCGACAACTCGCACTCGCTCTATCTGCTCGACGTTCCCAGTGGTGTATCGACGAAGATCTCATCGAACGCGCTTTATCTGCCCGATCGCATCTTCGGAGCGAACGTCGATCACAACTGGTCGCCCGACTCGAAGTGGCTCGCTTACACGCGCTCGGGCACGACGAACCTCGAGTCGATCTACGTCTATTCGATCGATCAGAAGAAATCGTCTCCTATCACGGACGGCTTCGTCGACGCGCGCGAGCCGGTGTTCGATCCCAACGGGAAATACCTCTATTTCGCCGTCTCGACGAACGCCGGTCCGGTCGCCGACTGGTTCGCGCAATCGAACGTAGACATGCGCGCGTCGAATCAGATCTACCTCGCGGTATTGCCGAAGGGCGTCGTCTCGCCGCTGGCAAAAGAGAGCGATGAAGAAGCGGCTGCGAAAGCCGATGCCGAGGCTACGAAGCCCGATGCCGAGAAGAAAAAGGAGGAGCCGAAAAAGCCGGTCGTGGTGACGATCGATTTCGATCGTCTGTCGCAGCGCATCCAAGCTCTTCCCATCAGCAGCGCGAACTACTCCGATCTGCAGGTGCCGAAGAGCGGCCAGATTCTCTATCTCAAGAAAGAACCGGCAGGGAGATTCGACGAGGATCAGGGCGCGATCGCCCGCTATGACCTCACGAAAAAGAAAGAGGACACCCTGCTCGACAAGGCCGATGCGTTCGAGGTCTCGCGCGATGGCAAGCGCGTGCTGGTGCGAGCGAAGCAGAACTACTCGATCTCCGACCTCGGCGACAAGATCGATACGGCGAAGTTCAAGCTGCCGGTCGACAAGATCGAGGTGAAGATCGATCCGCTCGTGGAGTGGCGCGAGATCTTCGACGAAGCGTGGCGCATTAATCGCGACTTTTTCTATGACCCGAACATGCACGGCGTCGATTGGAAAGCGGCGAAGGCGAAGTACGCGGCGTTCTTGCCGGACGTCGCCGTGCGACAGGATCTGACGCGCGTCATGCAGTGGATGTCGAGCGAACTGTCAGTCGGACATCACCGGCAGTCGGGCGGCGACACGCTCGCCGAAACCGAAGCCGTTCCCGGTGGCCTCCTCGGCGCCGATTACAAGGTCGAGAACGGGCGCTATCGATTCGCGAAGGTGTACGGAGGTTTGAACTGGAACCCCGATCTGCGGTCGCCGCTCACGGAGCCGGGCGTCGATGTCATGGAAGGGGAGTATCTGCTCGCCGTCGATGGCAAGGACCTGAAGTATCCCGAGAATCTCTACAGCCGTTTCGAGCGAACGTCCGGACGCATCGTCGAGATCACCGTGGGGCCGAATCCCGACGGCACCGGATCACGCACGGTGAAAGTCGTGCCGATCGCGGACGAGGCGGCGTTGCGCAATCGCGATTGGGTCGAGCGCAACCTCCGTTACGTGACCGAAAAGACGAATGGGCGCGTCGCTTACGTCTATGTGCCGAACACCGGCGGTACGGGACACGAATACTTCAAGCGCTACTTCTTCCCGCAGGCCGACCGCGAAGCGGTCATCGTCGATGAGCGCTACAACGCCGGCGGTCAGTTCGCCGATTACTACATCGACATCCTGCGCCGGCCGTTCATCAGCTATTGGGCCACGCGTTATGGTGCCGATCTGAAGACGCCGCTGGCGTCGATTCAGGGACCGAAGGTGATGATCATCGACGAGAACGCCGGATCCGGTGGCGATCTCCTTCCATGGATGTTCCGCAAGCTCAACCTCGGCACCATCGTTGGAAAGCGGACGTGGGGAGGACTCGTCGGCGTTCTCGGATTCCCCGAGCTGATGGACAGCGGCACGATCACCGCGCCGAACCTCGCGATCTGGGATCCCGACAAGGGATGGGTCGTCGAGAACGAAGGTGTGCCTCCCGATATCGAGGTCGATGACACGCCGGTGGACGTGCTCGCCGGTCGCGATCCGCAACTCGACAAAGCGATCGAGATCGTGCTGCAGCAGCTCGCGGCGAGTCCCGTCGCAAGACCGAAGAGACCGGCGTATAAGGTTTTGGGGTCAGGTCTTTAGTTTTCAGTTTTTTTCTACCGCGCGTAGATGACGTAGGACGCCGAGGTACCCTCGGCGTCCTATGTCTAGACCACTTCGACTCGAATTTCCCGGTTCCCTCTGGCACATCACAGCGCGCGGTAACGAGAAGCGTTGCATCTTCTTCGACGATGACGACCGGCGCCACTTCATTGAACTGCTCGGCGAGGCGGTGCGAAGGTTCCACTGGATCCTCACCGCGTACGTGTTGATGTCGAATCACTACCATGCTGTGGTCGAGCTCACCGAGAACTCGCTTTCGCGTGGCATGAAGTGGCTCAACGGCGCGTATGCGCAATGGCTGAATCTACGCCATGACCGCGTCGGCCATCTGTTCCAGGATCGATTCAAGAGCTTCCTGATTCAGAAGGAGAAGTACTTCCTCGAAGTCCTTCGCTACGTGGTTCTGAATCCGGTGCGCGCACAGATCATCGCTCGGCCCGAGGAGTATGCCTGGAGCAGCCATCGCGCGATCCTCGGCCAGATCGAAGCGCCGTCGTGGCTCGCGGTGGATGAGGTTCTCGGGCACTTCGGGCAGGGCCGAGCCGCGGCTCGCGCGCAGTATGAGCGCTTCGTGGAGGAAGGGATTTGCTCATCACGTCGGCCGTGGGACGACCTTGTCGGTCAAATCTATCTGGGCAACGAGTCGTGGATCGAAGACATTCGCGATCGTGTGACGCGCATACCAAGACCGAATGATCATCCGCTGCAACAACGCGCGCTCGGGCGACCGGACATGGAATCGATCCTTGCTGCAGTCGCATCTGTGGCGGATACCGATGTGGATGCAATCCGGGAACGGCGCGGTAGCGTGCTGCGAATGGCAGCCGCATGGATCGGTTGTTACGAAGGCCTGCTGACGAACAGCGCCATCGCGGCCGCACTACGCCTCAGAAGCGATGCACAGGTCACGAACCTTGTGTGGGAGTGCGATCATCAATTGGCGCTGAATCCGGCGATTCAGGAATTTGTCGATGTTTGCCTCGATACACTGAGTAGAAAAAAACTGAAAATTGAAGACCTGACCCCAACCTACGACCCCTAGCTCATCCAGTTTACGCCGGCTTCTTTGTTCCACTTCGTCGTCATCTTCTTCGACTTCGTCCAGAACTCGATCGATGACTTGCCGGTGATGTCGCAGACGCCGAAGCGCGACTCGTTCCAGCCGCCGAAGCCGAACGGCTCGCGCGGGACAGGCACGCCGACGTTGACGCCGACCATGCCGGCGCTGGCGTTCTCCATCACGTAACGCGCGACGCCGCCACTCTCGGTGAAGACCGACGCGGCGTTGCCGTACTTCGAGCGATGCTGCACGCCGATCGCTTCATCGACGTCTTTCGTGCGAATGATCGTCATCACCGGCCCGAAGACTTCCTCCTGCGCGATGCGCATCTCGGGGCGGACGTGGTCGATGAGCGTCGGCCCTACGTAATACCCGTTCTCGCGACCAGGAACGGAGCAACGGCGACCATCAACCAGAACCTTCGCTCCCTGCTCTTCTGCCTCGGTGATGTAGCGCTCGATGCGCTGCTTCGCCTCGCGCGAGATCACGGGACCGACATCCTTCCCCGGGACCATGCGCCGCACGATGTTCACCATGCGCTCGATGATGTGATCGCTCTTGCCGACAGCCATCATCACCGATGCGGCCATGCATCGCTGTCCCGCGCAGCCGGACATCGACGCGACGACGTTCGACGACGTCATCTCCGGTTCCGCGTCCGGCATGACGATCAGATGATTCTTCGCGCCGCCGAGAGCGAGAACGCGTTTCAACGATGCGGTGCCGCGGCGATAGACAATCTTGGCCACGCGCGTCGATCCGACGAACGTGATCGCCTCGATGTCGGGATGATCGCAGATCGCCTCGACCGTCGCCTGACCGCCGTGAACGACGTTGAGAACGCCGTCAGGCAATCCGGCTTCGCGTAGCAGTTCCGCAATGCGGCCGGAACTGAGCGGCACCTGCTCGCTCGGCTTGAGGACGAAAGAGTTGCCGAGGGCGATGGCGTTGGGGATGGTCCAGTTGGGAACCATGTTGGGGAAGTTGAACGGAGTGATCGACGCAACGACACCGACCGGATAGCGCTCGACGCGGCACTCGACCCCTCTACTGACTTCGAGCACTTCGCCGGCCGTGAGTTGCGGCAGCGAGCAGGCGAACTCCGTCAGCTCCGCCGATTTCAGCACTTCGGCGCGGCCCTCCGCTTCGATCTTTCCATTCTCTTCGGTGACGAGCGCGGCGAGCTCGTCGATGTTTTTTTCGAGCAGCGTTTTGTAGCGGAAGAACACCTGCACGCGCTCTTTGATCGGCATCGCCGCCCATCCGGGCTGGGCGCGTTTTGCCGCCTGCACGGCGCGGTCGACTTCGCTCTGACCGGACAGCGGAACGCGCGAGATCACGCTGCCGAGCGCGGGATTGGTGACGTCGAGATACTGCGCGCCGTTTCCGTCGACGAACTGCCCGCCGATGTAGTTGCGGACGTCGGGGTATTTGGTTGGGGCGCTCTGTTCGATTACGGTCATGGTTGCCTCCGGCAAGCGATGAATGTACATCGTTTATGATGCGCGCGCCATGGCCGGTTTCGGACAACTCTTCAGTACGAAATCACTCGATGAGCTGGTCGCGGAAACACAGGAAGAGGGCCATCAGCTCAAGAAAGTTCTCGGCCCCTGGAACCTCGTCGCCCTCGGCATCGGCGCAATCATCGGCGCCGGCATCTTCGCCACGATCGGCACCGCCGCTGCCGGTGATCCGGTGCGTCCCGGCGCCGGTCCCGCGTTGATGATCTCGTTCGTTCTCACCGCGGTCGTCTGCGGTTTCACGGCGCTCTGCTACGCGGAGTTCGCGTCGATGGTTCCGGTCTCCGGCTCTGCTTACACGTACTCGTACGCGACACTCGGCGAGCTCGTGGCCTGGATCATCGGCTGGGATCTGATGATCGAGTACGCGATCGGCAATGTGGCGGTGGCGATCTCGTGGGCCAACTACATGAACACGCTGCTGGAAGGCTTCGGCATCAAACTTCCGGGATGGCTCACGGTCGACTACGGCACCGCGCTGTCGAAGATGCCGGCGGTCGTCGCGTCAGCGCCGCACATCTTCGGCGTGCCGATCATCTTCAACGTGCTGGCGGTCTTCATCGTCACGGTCATCACGATCGTGCTCGTGTGGGGAATCCGCGAGTCAGCCAGCTTCAACTTCTGGATGGTCGCCATCAAGCTCGTCGTTCTCGGCTTCTTCGTGCTGGTGTGCTTCAAGTACATCAAGCCGGCGAACTGGCAGCCGTTTGCGCCGAATGGATTTCATGGGATCGCCACCGGCGCGGCGATCGTCTTCTTCGCCTACATCGGCTTCGACGCCGTGTCGACGACGGCGGAGGAGGCGAGGAATCCCAAACGCGATCTGCCGATCGGCATCATCGGATCGCTGATCGTCTGCACGATCATCTACGCGATCATCGCCGCGGTCTTCACCGGACTCATTCCCTACGGCGCGCTGGTGAAGACGCTCTCCAGCGAGCAGGCCGAGCCGCTCACGCTGGCGATGAAGTATGTCTCGATGCCGAACTGGATGGTCGGGGTCGTGGCATTCGGCTCCGTGGTCGCGCATACGGCGGTGCTCCTCGTCTTTCAACTCGGACAGCCGCGCATCTTCTTCGCGATGTCGCGCGACGGCCTTCTGCCACCGTTCTTCGCGAAGGTCCATCCGCGATTCAGGACGCCGCATGTGGCCACGATCATCACCGGCGTTTTCGTCGGCGTGGCGGCACTATTTTCATCGCTCGACGAGATGGTGAACCTGACCAACATCGGAACGCTCTTCGCGTTCATGCTGGTCTGCATCGGCATCATCATCCTTCGCGTGAAGGACCCGAATCGCGAGCGCGGCTTCCGCGTTCCCGGCGGCCCCTGGTTCTTCCCGCTCCTCGGCGCGGTCTCCTGTGTGTTCCTGGCGAAGTACCTGCCCGCGAATTCGTGGTGGCGCTTCGGAATCTGGCTCGTTGTCGGGATGATCGTCTACTTCTCGTACGGGTATCGTCACAGCCGTCTGCGTTATCCCCACCCACCCGCCGTCCCCGTGCTGGCACCCGACTTCAATCCGGAGCAGCAACTGCCGGAGGCTGATGTGCACAAACACAAGAGCTGATCAATCGGCCGGTTTTCCGGGCAGCAGCGGCTCGGTGTTGAGCGTTTGCGCGCCGCCTTCGGTGCAGACGGCGTATTTCGCTTCGTACATCGAGACGCCGGCGTATTCGCCTTTCGCGTTCAGGATGTAGAAATTCAATCCGAAATTCGGATTGCCCTTGCTGTTGAGCAGGCGCTTCTCGATCGTGTTCGCTTTGATGCGGCGCAGCACATCGAGCCCGGCGTCCTTCGGATGCATCCCGCGACGCATGTTCTCGACGATCAGCAGTGAGCTGAGGTTGTAGAGATTTGCTTCGCCGCGCCCCGTCGATCCCGCTGCGCCGACATCGCCGTCGACATAGAGGCCGGCGCCGAGAATTGGGGAGTCACCGACGCGTCCGGGGATCTTCCAGGCGAGGCCGCTCGTGGTCGTCACGCCGCAGATCTCGCCTTTCGCATTCACGCCGGCGCAATTGATCGTGCCGTAAACATGCTCGGCGTCGATGAGACCTGCCGCCACCATCGATCTCCGGGCCCGTTCCGCGGCATCGGCGCGCGTGTTGGGATCGAGATAGTGAGACGGATCAGTACGGCGCTTCCAGTCCAGCCACATCTGCCGCGAATGTTCCGTATTGAGATCGTCTTCGATCTTGAACCCCATGTTGCGCGCAAACTCCTGCGCTCCCTTCCCGACGAGAAGGTGGTGATCGGTGAGATCCGAAACCGCGCGCGCGACGAGCGACGGCGTGCGCACACCCTCGAGCGCGGCCACTGCGCCGGCGCGCTTCTTCGGCCCGTGCATGCACGATGAGTCGAGTTGCACCACGCCCTCCGCGTTCGGCAATCCGCCGTAGCCGACGCTGTCGTCGAGCGGATCGAGCTCCACGATGTTCACGCCGGCGATGAGCGCGTCGAGCACGTCGCCGCCACTCGTCATCATCGAGAACGCTTTCTCCACGCAAGTCACCGTTCCGCCATTCTTGAAACGATTGCCGTTGGCCGATGACACGACGACCGGCCGCACGCCGGAGCGGATCACTGCGGGCGCCTGGCCGAATGAGCGCGCGGCGACGGTGGCGACGGTGGTTGTGGCGATGAACGTGCGTCGAGTGATGGGCATGCGGTACCTCCTAAGGTGCCGCATCGTATCGCTATCGAACGATTTCCAGCTCCGCCGCGAAGGCTTGCATCGAGCGCGGGAGCCAGCAATACGGGCCGGCCTGCACAAATCCCGCTTTTTTGAACAATCGTCGATACCAGTCTGTCGGACGCCGGATCAGACCTTCTACGTCACCGATGATCTCGTCTTCATTCGTGAGCACTTCGATGAACGCGATGCCTTCGGTGAGGCGCGCGAGGTGAGGCAGCCCGCGGCGCAACTCGCGCTCTGAGAGATAGTGCAGGACATCGGAGCAGACGACGAGATCGTATACGCCGTCGCGGGCGCGAAGATCGCCAAATGAGCCCTTGACGATGTTTCGCTCGGCGCCGAAGCGTTCGACGACGTAGTCGCTGGCGTCGATACCGGCGTACTTCGCTCCGCGGCGCAGCGCGCGCAGATGTGTGTACCAGGCACCTTCGCCGCATCCGACATCGAGCACGCTCTCAATCGGACGATGAAGAAAGTATTCGGCGGTGGCGATCGCCAACCCCACCTTGCGCCGCACTTCACCCTTCTCGTGGACGCGGTGCGCGCGGCTGCGATACCACTTTTCGAAATACTCGTGGTCGTATTGTTTGGTCAAAAGACCCGCTACGGTAAGGTTCGCTTCGGGTTGAATTCGCCCGACTCGATGTACTCGGCGGGAATCTTATGGAATTCGGTGACGCCGAGGCGCGCGAGCTCGTCGTCGGACATATTGTCGGCGAGGATGAGGCCTTCGATCTCGCCCGTGCGGCCTTCGAGCTCCCATCCCGTCCAGATCTCGGTTTCGGTGTACGGCCGCAGCGAGATTTTCTGAAGGTAGCGGGCCATAGGTATCCCGTGGATTCTAGCATTGCGGGATACGGGCGGCTGTTGCATGCTTAGCGGATGCAGGACGATACCGTCCGTACCCGGACGCGCCGCCGCGAAGAGCTCCTCACCAATATTCCGCTGTTCGAATCGCTGACGCAGGAGGATCTTCTCTCGCTGGCCCGACGTCTCGAAAACGCTGAGTTCGGGGAGGCGGAAGTCATCTTCCGCCAGGGTGACGAGGGGTCATCGCTCTTCATCATCGAGGACGGTGCGGTGGAGATTTCCTACGGCGAAGGGAAATCGAAGGTACTCCTCGCCCATCTGTTCCCGGGGCAGTATTTCGGCGAGTTGTCGGTGTTCGACGGCGCACCGCGATCCGCCACCGCGACGACGACGCGGCGCTCGCGTATGGTGCGCCTTGATCGCGACGATCTCGTCGACTTCGTGAACAAGAATCCGGCGGCGGCGTTGCGCATCATCGCCGAGATGAGCGAGCGTCTGCGGCAGACGAATGAGCTGATGTCGCGTCAGGTCTCGCGCAACGTGCTCGAAGAAGAAGAGGAGCATCTGACGATCGGTCAGCGCGTCGCCGATCGCGTCGCGGCATTCGGCGGCTCTTGGCCGTTCATCTTCACGTTCGGCATGGTGATGACCGCGTGGATGGGGATCAATATTCTCAGGTTCGCGAACTTCGATCCCTATCCCTTCATCCTGCTCAACCTCCTGCTCTCCTCTCTCGCGGCACTGCAGGCGCCCGTGATCATGATGAGTCAGAACCGGCAGGCGTCGAAAGACAAGCTGCTCGCCGAGAACGACTACCAGGTGAATCTGAAAGCGGAGATGGAGATCGGAGCGATGATGCGCGGCCAGGCCGAGATGATGGCGCGCCTGGCGATGCTCGAGCGCATCCTCGCGCGTCGCGTTGCTGAAGCAGGCGAAGCGCGCGCGCCGCGCCTGTCCGAAGCGCCGCCCTCGGCGTGAAGGAGATCGCTCTTGCTGTTTTCGTGGCCGCAGCGGCGCTCGCCGCCGAGCGCGGCGGCGCTCCTCCCCAGCAGTTTGCGAGCCTCGGCGACTTTCGACTCGACAGCGGCGAAACGATACGCGACTGCCGCATCGGCTATCGCGTGGCCGGACAACTCGCCCCCGACAAATCGAACGTCATCGTCATCACGACGTGGCTCGCCGGGCGGTCGGGGGACGAGTTCGGGTGGGTGGGGGAGGGGAAGCTCTTCGACACATCGAAGTTCTTCGTGATCGTGATCGACGCGTTGGGCGACGGCGTCTCGTCTTCGCCATCGAACAGCGCCGTGCAACCGGGGGAGAAGTTTCCGCGATTCACGATCCGCGACATGGTCCGCTCGCAGCATCAGTTGCTGACGCGCGAGCTGAAGCTCGATCGCGTGTATGCCGTCACCGGCCTGTCGATGGGCGGCATGCAGACGTTCCAGTGGATCGCGTCGTATCCCGACTATATGCAGAAGGCGCTGCCGATCGTCGGCACGCCGAAGCAGACGTCGTACGACATTCTGCTGTGGCGGACGGAGCTCGATCTCATCGAATCGATGCACGGATCACGCGACGCGATGCGCACGATCGCCGCGATCCAGGAGCTCGAGCTGCGCACGCCGGCGTGGATCGCGAAGAATGTCACCGATGTCGACAAGACACTGGAAGTTCATCGCCAGGCGCTCGAGGACCGCGATCCGTTCGACTACATGTCGCAGCTCCGGGCGATGATCGCGCACGACAGCGATCGCGACTTCCGCCCGCCGCTCAAGCCGAAGACGCTGATCGTCATCGCCGAGCAGGATCAAATGGTGAATCCGCAACCGGCGCGCGCATTCGCGCGAGCGAATGGCGCGAAGCTGATCACGCTCACAGGCGATTGCGGACATCTCGCATCGGGATGCGAACGCGAAGTTCTCGAGCGCGAAGTGAAACGCTTCCTGAAGTAGTGTAGCGGCGCACTTCAGTGCGCCGTCGGCGGGCCCGGCGCGCTGAAGCGCGCCGCTACACCTCGACCGGTAACTTCTCCGCCATCCACGCCGACGTCCCGCCGATGACGTTCGACAGATCGGAGAAGCCGTCGCGCGCCAGAATACTCGCTGCCATCGACGAGCGATAACCGCCGGCGCAGATCACAGCGAGCGGCTCTTCGGCGCGCAGTTCGCCTTTGCGTCGCTGCAGCTCGTGCAGAGGGATGTTGCGCGCGCCGGGCACATGCCCGCTCGCGTATTCGGTCGTGCGGCGCACATCGAGAACAGCGAGAGTCGAATCACGGAGCTCGAGCGGCGTGATCTGTGGCAATTGCGCCGTCGCGTAGCCGGCGTTCGACCAGGCCAGGATCCCGCCGTCCAGATAGCCGGCGACGTTCTCCATCCCGACGCGCGCGAGCCGCATCACCGCTTCGCGCGATCGATCGACGCTGTCGGCGACGATCACGAGATCATCGGACGGCGCCAGCAACGTTCCGCACCACGACGCGTACTGGCCGCCCAGTCCGATGTTGATCGCGCCGCCGATGTGACCGGCCCCGAAAGAGTCGGCGTCGCGGACGTCGAGCACAACGGTGCCGCGATGCAACGCCGCCTTCAAGTCCCGCGGCGAGATCGGATCGGCTCTGACGTCGGCCAATGCGCGAGCGCCGAGGCGGTTGATCTCGGCGTCGCGCGCGAAATACGGCGGCGCCGCGGGAAGATCCGTCGTCATCATCGACACGAACTCATCGCGCGACATCGGTCGCAGCGCGTAGTTCGTCTTGCGCTGCATGCCGATGGTCGACGAAGTCTCTTTCGAGATGTTCCGCCCGCAGGCCGAACCCGCCCCGTGCGCGGGCCATACCTCGACCTCATCGCTGAGCGTCAGCAGCTTCGAGTGCAGTGAGTCGTACAGCATCGCCGCCATCGCCTGCGGCGTGTAGCCTTTGCCGCCGGCGAGATCGGGCCGGCCGACGTCGCCGATGAACAGCGTATCGCCGGTGAGGACCTTCACCGGTCTGCCGCCGTCGACGATCAGCCACGAGATGCTCTCGGGCGTGTGGCCGGGCGTCTCGAGCGCGCGCAACTCGACATCGCCGAGCTTGACCGAGTCGCCTTCGCGCACATCGCGATGAGGGAAGTGCGCTCCGGCGGCGGCACCGATGATGATCTCCGCGCCGGTGCGATCCGCGAGCTCGCGATGGCCGCTGACGAAGTCCGCGTGCAGATGCGTCTCGATCACGTATTTGATCCGGAGGCCTCGACGCTGCGCTTCGGCGATGTACTGATCGACGTCGCGCTGCGGATCGACGATGGCCGCCTCGCCATTTGATCCGATCAGATACGACGCGTGTGCGAGACAGCCGAGATAGAACTGATGAAAGTCGAAGGGCATTCGCTACTCCACGTGCGGTCCCAGTAGTCTTACACGCTCGGCATCATCGCCCTCGACGGCCAGGCCCTCTCGCTTCGCGAAGTCGTCGAGAGCCTGTTCGGCGAGAGCACGTTGCTCCTCTTCCTTGAGCTGAATGTCGGCGGTGTTCATCGTGTCGCGGGCGAGGCGCGCGCGTCCTGCTGCTTTGGTGCGCTCTTCCTCGACCATCGCGTGCAGACGATTGAGGGTGTCGCCCGATCCGCCGATCTGCGTGATCATTCCGGCCGCCATTTCGGTCAGCTCGGCGGTGGCGCGTTTGATCTTTAGATCATCGATCGACTGCTTGAGCGTTTCGAGCTTCGTTTGTGCGGCGCGAATGGCGATGTCCCGGGCCTTGAGCAGCTCGCGATATGTTTTCTCGGCCTGCTCGAGCTGGGTGCGGTTCTCGACGAGCTCGCGCTGCACGGTCTGCAGCCGCAGCGCGTATTGCGCCGCGGAGTCGCGGTTCCCCGCGCGCAGATTGGCCGCTGTCTTCGCGCGGAGATCGCGCTCGTCAATCTCGAGCTTGCGAATCTGCGCCATCAGGCGCTCGCAGAGGCCGGCGTGCGCGGCCAGTCCGTCGTTATAGTTCGCAATCTGCTTGCGCAGGTTTTCCTTCTCGAGCTCGAGCAACGCTTCGGGATTGCGGCGCTCGAGATCGGAGATGAAGAGGCTGAAGAAACCTCGCAGGAGATTGCGGAAGCGCCGGAACATGGGTTGGCATTATGGTACTGCGTCGTGATGCAGGTCGTGGGAGCGTTCACGGTTCTTGCGATGCAGTCCCGCGACCTGCGACCTGCGACCTCAATTCAACGATGCCCGGTCGTCCGCTGACCTTGTCGTCCTCCTTGTCCTGTGTTTTCTTGCATTTCCGTTGATCGCTTAGTTCGACAAGGTGTCATCAAATCCGAACGCAGCAGCTGTGAAGAATCCGCCCTATGGCATTCTGATCAGTGCCTTCTCCGCGCGAAGCGGGGAAAAGGTGACGCATAGCGGCGGATGAGGGGCACGTTGGATCTCAACCTCAAAGACAAAATCGTGATCATCACCGGCGGCGCGGCAGGCATCGGTCGCGCCACCGCGCAGCGCTTCGAGAAAGAAGGCGCACGCGTGGTCGTCTGGGACGTGACGACACAACCGAAAATCGACATCATCCAGCGAGAATCAGTCGAGGCGGCAACGCAGGATGTCATCAACGAGCACGGTCGCATCGACGTCCTGGTGAACAACGCGGGTATCCTGCGCGACGCCCAGCTCGTGAAGTGGAAAGACGGCGCCGTGGTCTCGACGATGGACGACACGACGTTCGACGCGGTGATCAACGTGAATCTGAAAGGCGTCTTCGTCTGCACGCGCGCGGTCGTGCCGCACATGATCAAAAACGGCGGCGGTGTGATCCTCAACGCGTCGTCGGTCGTCGGCCTGTACGGCAACTTCGGTCAGACGAATTATGCGGCGACGAAAGCGGGCGTGATCAGCTTTACGAAGACGTGGTCGCGGGAGCTCGGCAAATACAACATCCGCGTCAATGCCGTCGCTCCCGGATTCATCGCCACGGAAATGATCAAAGCGATGCCGCCGAAAGCGCTCGAGGCGATGGTGGCGAAGACGCCTCTGGGCAGGATGGGCGAGCCGGATGACATCGCAAACGCATACGTCTGGCTGGCCAGCGACGCTGCCAGGTTCGTGACAGGTGCCGTGTTGTCCGTCGATGGAGGAGTGGTCGTCGGAACATGAGAGATGAGTGCGGCACCTTCTCCCCGCGCTGCGGGGAGAAGGCACTGCTAGTTCTTCTCCGCGCGGACCTGTTTGCGCAGCTCGCGGAATCTCGGATCCGACCGCAGACTGTTCAGATCATCGTCGTGATCGATGTAGTTGCACAGTTGGAAGCCGGCGGAGCGGGCCTTCTGCAGCCACTCCATCGCCGCATCCGTCTGGTTTGATCGCGCGTAGCCGCAGGCGATGTTGTACATCGTCGTCGGCGTGCGATAGTTCAGATCGAGCGCGCGTTTGAACGAGTTGATGCTCTCGGCGTTTTGTCCCGCCTGCAGCGCCGCGAATCCGAGGTTGAACCATGTGCGGCCGAGGGATGGATATTTCTGAGTGAGCGATCGGAAGCGGGCGAGTGAGTCGTGCCAATCGCCCTCGTCATTCTTGAACATCTTGGCGAAGATGTTCTTCGCCGGCGACAGCCTCAACTCTTCCGCCATTTGGCGCAGCCCAGCAAACTGCGGGCTCTTGCGCAGGTTGTCGATGTCGGAGTCGTCATCGAGCTTGTCGATCGAATCGAAGCCTTCATCGATCGCCTTGCGGAGCCATTCGATTCCGCTGGCCACGTCGCCTTTGCGCGAATACCCGCAGGCGATGTTGTACATCGATGTTGACGGTTTGTAGCCTTTGGCCAGCGCCTGCTTGAACGCGTCGATGCTCTGATCGAGCTGGCGGAGCGGCAGCAGATCGAAGCCGACGCTGAACCACGCCCCGCCATCGGCTGACGGCAGACGCTTCAGGGTCTCGTACCGACGAAGGGTCGCATCGAGGCGACCCTCATCCTTGTGCTTCTCGCGCTGCGGCGCCTCGGCGAGGATCTGTTTGAATGCCGGGTCGGAGCGGATCGGATCGAAATCGGAGTCGTCGGCGATGTGATCGTAGTTGTCGTAGCCGGCATCGATGCCGTCGCGCAGCCACTTCACGGCGTTCGGCGCATCGTCGAGCTGCGCGTAGCCGCAGGCGATGTTGTACATCGCGTCCTCGACGCGATATCCGCGGCCGACAGCCTGCTTGAACGCCTCGATCGCTTCCTGGAAATGATCTTCGCGATGGAACTGGTAAGCGCGCTCGTACCACTCGCGGCCGGTCGTCGGCGTCGTCGTCGCCGCCGTCCTCCTCTTGCCGGTCAGACGGTCATACTTCGCCAGAAGGACGTCGGTCGTGTCGACGATCTTCTGCAGATCGAACACCGCGGGCTTGGCGTCGCTCTTATCCGCGACAACCGTCACCGTAGACGACGATGGCTGCGGCGCGGCGACGAGTCGCATCGACGCGAACGGGACGAGGACCAGCAGCGCGAGAACCGCCGTGGCGGCGACGGCTGTAGAGGAGAAGTTGCCGCGGCGCACGTGCGGCTGCAGGATCGACAGCAGACGCCCTTCGAGCTGCGAGCGGCGCGACATCGCCAGCGTCACGGAGCGGAACGGATCGACCTGCGGAATCGCCTTGGCGATCGACAGAAGGTGCTCGGCGTAATCAGACGGCTTCGTGCCGCTCTCGAGCACGAGATCATCGCAGGCGCGCTCGCACTCGGCGCGCGCGACGCGCTCGAGCGTCCACATCAGCGGATGGAACCAGAAGATGGCCACGGCCGCTTTCGTGATGAGCAGCGTCAGGCCGTCGAGGCGCTTCACGTGCGCGAGCTCGTGCACCAGAACGACGCGCACGCGCTCGATCGGCCATTCGATCGACGAAGCCGGAAGGAGCAGGACGGGTTTGAAGAGACCCCAGATGACCGGAACACTGACGCTGTCCGATCGCAGGAGGCGGACCTCCTGCGAGAGGCGCAAGTGATCGCGGGCGCGATCGAGCTCGCGCAGCGACTCGTCATCAGTGATCTCTGCGCTTCGCTGCGCGACAATGCCGACGCCGACAACGCCGGCGGCCATGCGCAGCAGAAAGACGAGCGACGCGGCGAAGATGCTGAGGATGATGAAGCCCTGCCAGCTTCCCTTCACGGTGTCGACGGCGCGCTCGAACGCATTCAGCTTCGCTTCCGGAACGACCCCGGCCGCCTTGGCGACCGTGATCGCCGCCGCCACCGTGCTTTGCGGCAGCTCATCATCGTCACCGGTGGCGCCGATCGTCTTCGTCGCCTGCGACGGATTCTGCGTCGCGTGAGTCGGAAGAACCGCCAGACGCCATGCCGGAGCCGCCAGGCCGATGATCGGCAGCGCGATGACGCTGCAGAGAGCGAGCGTGATGCCGAGGTGCTTGGTCGCGGCGGAGAGCCGCGGCAAAGCGAGGACGAGGAGGCGTGCGATCGCGAGGATGAGCGTCGCTTTCAAAATCACGAGTAACGCCGGAAGGGTGAGGTCGAGCGACTGCACCTGCGTGGCAAAATCAATCATCGACATCTCAGCGTCCCTCCTTCCGCACTTCGTCGATCAGCTTCGATAGACGATCGAGCTCCTCGGAAGTTAGTTTTTCTTTACGCTCCAATAGCGTGGCGACGACGCTCGCGGCCGAGCCGTCGAAGAATGTATTGAGCAGTTGATCGAGCGCCGAGAGGCGCGCTTTGTCGCGCGGAACCGTCGGTGTGTAGACGTAGCGCATTCCGTCGTGTTGATGGCGCACATGGCCTTTCTGCTCGAGGACGCGAAGCGTGGCGCGAACGGCGGAGTAACTCGGCGCGTCGGTCATCTCTTCCATCACTTCATTCGCCGTGGCTTTTCCATTGCGGAAGATGATGTGCATCATCTCGCGCTCGCGCCGGCTCAATGCTTCAGGTTTGGCCATCTCGTGCGCTCCGCCTGCTAGATTTTTAGCATGTGCTGAAAAAGTAACATCAGGGTGCGGACCTGTCAAGCGGGACACAGGAATGTGACATCAGCTCAACATACGGGCGGAACGGGCTTGGGGTTGCGGTCGGGAAACGTTTCGCTTCAACGAGCACTACTATCAGGGGAACGCGGATGAATGCTCGGCTGGCGTTTGTACTCGCGTCAATCATCGCTGTTTGCGTGACCGCGCAGACAAAACCTCCTGAAACACCCGTTCGGGAAGTCACCGACACGTATTTCGGCCAGACGATCGTCGATCCGTATCGCTGGATGGAGAAGAGCGACTCGGAGATGACAAGTTGGCTGCGCGCGCAGGACGCGTACGCGCGTTCGATGCTTCATGCGATCGCCGGCCGCGACAAACTGCTGGCGCGGCTCAATGAGCTCGACAACGCTGCCCCATCGGTCACCTTTCTGAAGCGCTCGGGCGCGGATCTCTACTTCTACTTCAAGACGGAGCCGGGTGCCGATCTTCGCAAGCTCTATGTTCGGCGACGACTCACGGGGAAAGATCGCCTGCTCGTCGATCCCGAAACCCTCGGCAGTCACGAGCGTCACGTCTCGATCGATTACTTCGAGCCCTCATTGGACGGCACGTATGTCGCCTATGGCGTCTCTGCGGGAGGATCGGAAGGCAGCGTCCTGCGGATCATGGAGACGGCGACCGGACGAATTCTCTCCGATCAGATCGATCGAACGCGTTTCGCTCACGTTTCATGGCTCCCGGACAACAAATCGTTCTTCTATTGGCGATCGAACAAGATTCCGGAGGGAATGCCACCGAGCGAAACGAACAAGCGCACCCGGACCTATCTCCACATCCTCGGCGACGATCCCGACATGGACCAGCCGATCTTCGGCTACAAGGTCTCGCCCGCGATCGAGCTCACCGAGATTCACTACCCGGCAGTCGCCTACTCGCCCGGGTCGCCATATGTCATCGCTTACGTCCAGCGCGGCGTCAAGTTCGAACTGTCGCTGTTCGCCGCGCCTGTGACCTCGCTGCGGAAGGATCCGATTCCGTGGACCAAAATCGCTGGAGAGGAAGACGACGTCACCGGCTTCGCGGTCCGCGCGAACGACATTTATCTTCTGACGCATCACGACGCGCCGCGCTTCAAGATCGTGCGCACGTCTCTGATCAAGCCCGATCTCGCTCACGCGAAAGTCGTCATGCCGCCGAGCGACTCAGTGATCAGCGAGATCGACGTGGCGAAAGACGGGCTGTACGTCAGTCTTTTCGACGGCGGCATCGGACGTGTGAAGCGCGTGTCGTATGCGAACGACAGCGCCGAAGAGGTGGCACTGCCGTTCCAGGGGACGGTGGCGTTTCTGGCAGCGGATCCGCGCTATCTCGGAGCGCTGATCAATCTGACCTCCTGGACGCATTCGCCGCTGTGGTATCGCTACACGCCCGAAAACAAACAACTGCGCGACACCCGACTGCAGCCGCTGTCGCCGGTCGACTTCTCGGACTACGAATCGCTGGAAGTCAAGGCAAAGAGCAACGACGGGACGCTCGTGCCGCTGTCGATCGTTCTCCGAAAAGGGCTGAAGCGCGACGGCACTCACCCGACGATCCTCTGGGGTTACGGCGCGTACGGCATCTCGACGCTTCCCAGCTTCGATCCGAAGCGACTGGCCTGGCTCGAGCGAGGCGGCATTCTCGGATACGCCCACGTTCGCGGCGGCGGCGAATACGGCGAAGACTGGCATCGTGCCGGCCAGAAGAAAACGAAGATGAATTCCATCGACGACTTCATCGCCTGCGCCGAGTATCTGATCGCGCAAGGATTCACATCTCCGTCGAAGATCGCTGCGATGGGCAGGAGTGCGGGGGGCATCCTCGTTGGCCGGGCGATGACCAAACGGCCCGATCTCTTCGCGGCGATCGTGAGTGGCGTCGGAGCTTCCAATCCGCTGCGGCTGGAGATGATGCAGGGCGGTCCGCAGAACGCCGTGGAGTTCGGAGAGCTGAACATCCGTGAAGAGTTCGAGGCGCTTCGGATGATGGATCCTTATGTGAACGTCACGCCGGAGACGAAATATCCGGCAGTGCTTCTGACCGCGGGATTCAACGATCCGCGCATCCCGCCGTGGATGCCGGGCAAGATGACGGCGCGACTGCAGGCGGCATCCAGCAGCGGCAAGCCGGTTCTGCTGCGTGTCGACTTCCATGCCGGTCACGGCATGGGATCGGGTCGATTGCAGTTGCGCGAAGAGCTGGCCGACGTTTACGCATTCCTGCTGTGGCAATTCGGTGTAGCGGCGCACTTCAGTGCGCCGTCGGCGCGCTGAAGCGCGCCGCTACACTTCGTGTACGATTCCGGCGAATGGCCGGTCCGATCACGCAGTTCATTCAGCACCACTATCGGCACTTCAACGCCGCTGCGTTGCGGGCCGCGGCGGATGACTACATCAAGCACCTCGATCGCGGCGGGAAGATGCTCATCACAGTGGCGGGTGCCATGTCGACCGCGGAGCTGGGCATCTCGCTGGCGGAGATGATCCGGCGCGACAAAGTGCACGCCATCAGTTGCACCGGGGCGAATCTCGAAGAGGACATCTTCAATCTCGTCGCTCACGACTGCTACGAGCGCGTGCCGCACTATCGCTATCTCAGCTCGCTCGACGAGAAGGCGCTCCTTGACCGGCACATGAATCGGGTCACCGATACCTGCATCCCCGAGGCGGAAGCGATGCGGCGGATCGAGTCGGCTGTATTAAAACATTGGGTGAAAAAGGACAAAGAAAAGAAGCCTCTTTTCCCACATGAATTCATATATGAGATTATCCGTGATCGTTCGATCGCGGAGTTCTACCAGATCGATCCGAAGGACAGTTGGGTGGCTGCGGCGGCCGAGAAAAATCTCCCCATGTTCGTGCCGGGGTGGGAGGACTCGACCCTCGGCAACATGTACGCGGGGCACTGCATCTCCGGCGACGTGAAGGATGTGCACACGGTGCGGACCGGCATCGAGTACATGATCGAGCTCGCCGATTACTACACGAAGACGGCGAAGACATCGTCGATCGGCTTCTTTCAGATCGGCGGCGGCATCGCCGGCGATTTCCCCATCTGCGTCGTACCGATGCTCCACCAGGATCTGCGGCGCACAGACGTTCCGCTGTGGGGCTACTTCTGCCAGATCAGCGATTCGACGACGAGCTTCGGCTCTTACTCCGGCGCCGTGCCGAACGAAAAGATCACCTGGGGCAAGCTCGGAGTCGATACGCCCTCGCACGTGATCGAATCGGATGCGTCGATTGTTGCGCCGTTGGTGTTTGCCTATGTTCTCGGCTGGTAGCGCGCTCTTCATCGTTGCGACGATGTTGCTCTCGACTGAGCAACTCCAGCGCGACGTGGCTTTCCTCGCTGCCGACGCCCAGGAGGGCCGCGGCCTCGGCACCGCCGGTCTCGCGCGGGCCGCGGACTATCTCGAAAAGCGCATGCAGGCGATCGGCCTGCAGCCGGCGTTCGGTCAGTCGTATCGGCAGAGGTTTCCGGTGAAGATCGGCGTGACTCTCGGAACGAACAATGTTCTTTCCGGAGTCTCGAAAGATGATTGGACGCCGCTCGGATTCTCGAGCTCCGGTCGCTTCTCCGGCGAGATCGTATTCGTTGGTTACGGGATTGAGGCACCGGCTCTCAACTATCGCGAGCTCGATGGCATCGATGTCAAAGGCAAAGTTGCGCTGATGTTGCGCTACGAGCCGCAAGAGAAAGACGAGAAGTCGATCTTCGACGGAAAACGGCCGAGCCGCTGGTCGGCGATGCGCTACAAGGTCCTGCAGGCGCGCGAGCGCGGAGCTGTCGCGGTGATCTTCACGACGGGACCGCTGCAGGACGAAGGAAAAGATCGCATTCCTGCGCTGGCGAATGACGGTCCCGAAAGTCCGGCCGGGATTCCGGTGCTGCAGATCAAGACATCCGTCGCGCAGAAGTGGGTCGATCTCGCGGAGTTTCAGAAAGCGGTCGACGCCGACCTGAAGCCGCGCTCACGACCCCTGGGCACGCGCATCGAAGGCACCACCGATGTGAAAGCGACGTTCGCTGATGCCGAGAATCTCGCCGGGATCATTCCGGCGAAGGGGGCGCACGCGAACGACGTCATCGTCATCGGTGCACACTACGATCACCTCGGATATGGCGGCGCCGGCTCGATGAAGCCGAACGTGCGCGCCGTTCACCACGGTGCGGACGACAACGCGTCAGGTGTGGCGACCGTCTTGTCGATCGCTGAGCGATTGCGCAACGAGCTGAAAGGCGACCGCCGCACGATTCTCATCGCGTTGTTCTCTGCCGAAGAGACAGGTCTCGGCGGATCGTCGTATTTCGTCGCTCATCCACCGGTCCCGATCGACCGCATGGCGGCGATGATCAATCTCGACATGGTCGGCATGATGCGCGACGACAAGCTCGTCGTCTTCGGTACCGAGTCGGCGACGGAGTGGTCGGACGCCGTGGCGCGCGCAACAGCGGCGACGAAGCTCAACGTGACGGCAAAGGGCGACGGTTACGGCCCGTCCGATCAGACGAGCTTCTACGCCGCGCGCGTTCCGGTGCTGCATCTCTTCACGGGCGCGCATGAGCGCTATCACACGCCCGAAGACACGGCCGACACGCTGAACTACGCGGGCATGGAGCGCGTCGCCGAATTCGCGACGGGCGTGATGAGCGATCTCGCGACCGACAAAGTGACGCCGCGTTACGCGCGTGCGTCGGCGGCTCCTGCGCAGGAAGGCGACAGCCGCGGCTACGGCGCGTACCTCGGCACCGTGCCTGATTACACGGCGATGGAATCGACGAGCGGCGGCGTGAAGCTCGCCGATGTGCGTCCCGGCGCTCCGGCTGACAAAGCGGGGATTCGCGGCGGCGATGTGATCGTCGAGATGGCCGGCACAAAGATCGAGAATCTCTACGACATGACCTATGCGCTGCAGGATCACAAGCCGGGGGAGACGATCGATGTCGTCGTGCTGCGCAACAAAGAGCGCAGAACACTACGGGCAACACTAGCGACGCGTGGTGGAGGACAGGCGCCCTCGCCTGTCCAACAGACAGAGAAGCATCTGAAGGATATCCGCCAACTCACCTTCGGCGGCGAGAACGCCGAGGCCTACTTCAGTCCCGACGGAACGAAACTGATCTATCAGGCACACACCGCGGACGGCGCGTGCGATCAGCAGTACGTGATGGATCTTGCAAGCGGCCAGTCGAAGCTCGTCTCGAGCGGCAAGGGACGAACGACGTGCGGTTACTTCTCATATCCGAAAGGCGATCGCATCATCTACTCCTCGACCGAAGCGGTGGCGCCGGAGTGTCCGCCGCCCGCGGACAGATCAAAAGGTTATGTCTGGCCGATCTATCCGTCGTATGACATCTACGAAGTGCCGGCTGAAGCCGGCACCCACACCGCTCATCGCATCGTCACCTCACCCGGCTACGACGCGGAAGCGACGTGGTGTCATCACGGCGGCAAGATCATCTTCACATCGACGCGCGACGGCGATCTCGATCTCTACGAGATGGACGAGAGCGGCAAGGTGACACGCCGTCTGACGGACACGCCGGGATACGACGGCGGCGCGTTCTACAGTCCCGATTGCAAAGAGATCGTCTGGCGCGCCGATCATCCGACCGGTGCGGCGCTCGACGAATATCGCGCGCTGCTGAAGCAGAACCTCGTGAAGCCGGCGCACATGGAGCTCTTCGTCGCCAACGCGGACGGCTCGAATGCACGGCAGATCACATCCAACGGCGCTGCGAATTTCTGCCCCTACTTCACCGCCGACGGAAAGCGCATCATCTTCGCGTCGAACCTCGGCGATCCGCAGCGACGCGAGTTCGATCTGTACATCATCCCGAAGAGCGGCGGCGAACCTGAGCGTGTCACCTTCGCGCCCGGATTCGACGGCTTCCCCGTCTTCAGTCCCGATGGTCAGTGGCTGGTGTGGGCCTCGAATCGCGCGAACGCGACCGGCTACATCACGAACCTGTTCATCGCGAAATGGGTGGAGTGATCAGCCGCGCGTGACGCTCACCCGCGTGCCAGCCGTCGTCGGCGCTCCTGTGTCGTCGGTAGCATCAACACGAATGTCAGCGGAGACGCCCTGAAACAATCGATCGTCGGTCACGCTGCGGCGTGGGTTGAACCGATATCGCAGCACACCGTTGGCAGGAACTCGCGTCGCGTAGCCGAGCTGCGCGATGCGCGCCGCATCGTAGCTCTCGCTCCCGATCTGAATGCCGTGGAGCGCAAACACGGTCGCGGTGACTCGGGTGACGTCGACGGGATGACCGCCAATCTCGCGCACGACAACTTCAAACGGGAAGTCGTATGTGTTCCCGCTCACCTTTGTGGCGACAACCGGATTGGGAACGATCTCGATGCTGATCGCTCCATGGCCGGCGATCGACGTGTTGGAGATGTTTCGGCCGGCGCAGAACGAAGAGAGCAGAACGAAAGCAGCAGAAGCGGCGTGCAGCCTCACCTCACCACACCGCAGGCGATCCGCGGCCCGGCGTTTCCGCTCGGCTGTGTCGTGAGGTCATCGGGATTCGCATGCAGGATGACGGCGTGACCGATGACTGACGTGATTCCCTCGTGAACCGTCACCGAGCGGGTGTTGAAATTCGTGTGCACCTCACCCTTCGCGTCTGCCGTGACGTTGCCGAAGTCGCCGGCGTGATGCGACTGCGCCGTCGGAGAAGCATGCGGCATGTTCAGCGGATTGAAGTGACCGCCGGCGGCATTGCCGTTGTCGCTGCAATCTCCTTTGTCGTGCACGTGGAAACCGTGCACACCGGGAGGCACGCCGGTGATGTCGGCTTGCACGTCGACGCTCCCGTCGCCCAGTTCCTGGAAGTGCACTGTTCCTTGTGCAGTCGACCCGCTGATGGACGTCAGCGTGGCCATGGCCATCGGTCCCTTGGTATGAGCACAAGCGGCTGCCGTGATGCAGATGAAGACCAAAGCGATTTTCTTCATAGCGCGAACAATATCACTGTGCCCAGGCGGCGATGCGTCTTCCGAGGGTTCCGACCCAGCCCACGCTCAACTGCTGGAAGTGGAGCGCCGCCGCCTTCTGGATCGCATCGGACATCGACGGATAGGCCGAGACGAGCTGTGCCAGCGCGCCGATCCGTACGCCCTTCTTGCGCGCGAGAACGATCTCCTCGATGAGCGTCGACGCGTTCGCTGCGAGCACATGTGCGCCCAGAATCGTTCCCTTCGCGTCGCAGACGAGCTTCACGAATCCTTTCGTCGTCCGATCCACTACGGCGCGATCGACATCCTCCAACTCGACCTTGTAAGTCCTGATCTCTCCATGTGCAGCGCGCGCTTCGTCTTCGGTCATTCCGATGTGGCCGACTTCAGGATCGGTGAAGAGACCCCACGGGACATGCGTGTAGTCGACTGCTGACCGGCCGGGGAAGAGCATGTTGCGCACGAGCTTCACCGCCTCGTATGCGGCGACGTGCGTGAACTGCATGCCGCCGTGAATATCGCCACAAGCCCAGATACGCGGCACGGATGTCTGCAGATATTTGTCGGCGACGACGTAGGTCCGCTCGGTTTTCACGCCCGCTTCTTCGAGTCCGAAGTCTTCGATGTTGCCGCGGCGCCCTGAGGCGACGAAGATCTCGTCGGCGGCAACCTCGCGACTCTCGCCGTTCTTGTTCTCGATGCGCGCGACTTTTTTCGCGCCGTCGCGACGCACTGACTTCACCGACCAGCCCGTGCGGATCTCGATTCCCTCTGCTGTCAGAATGTCCCGCACGCGCGCGATCACTTCGCGATCCTCTTTGTTGATGATCTCGTCGAGCATCTCGACGACGGTCACCTGGCAGCCGAAGCGCTGGAGGATCTGCGCGAATTCAATGCCGATCGAGCCGCCTCCGAGGATGAGGAGCGAGCGCGGAAAGTCATTTCGCAGAAGAAACGAGACGTGATCGATGTAGCCGGCCTGTTCGAGGCCGTCGATCGGTGGGACCGAAGTACGCGATCCGGTCGCGATGACGATGTCCTTCGCGATCAGCTTGCGGCCGTTGACTTCGACTTCGCTGCGCGAGAGTAGACGTGCCGCGCCGTCGATGACGTTGATTCCCAGGTCGCGGAACTTCTCGGGATCATCATGTTTGGATGTGACGCGCCGGGCCTCGCGCATCGCATCCATGATCGAGCGCGGCGAGAGGTTTGGCTCGACGCGCTCGAGTCCGAGCGCATCAGCATGACGCATCTGATGGGCGAGCCTCGCCGAGGCGACGAGCGCCTTCGTCGGCACGCAGCCGGTCCAGAGGCAATCGCCGCCGAGGGCGTGTTTCTCGATGAGAGCGACGCGCCGGCCGAGGCGCGCACAACCAGAGGCGGTGACCAGACCGGCGGTCCCTCCGCCGATCACGACGACATCGAATTTTTCTGACATCGAATTACACTCCGCGAATGTTCGCCAGAACTCTACTCGCAGTTGTCCTGACTGCCTCCACTCTCTTCGCAGCAGATTACGACCTTCTGATCCGCAACGCGCGGATCGTCGACGGCACCGGCGCGTCGTGGTACCGCGGCGACCTGGCCGTGCGCGGCGACAAAATCGTCGCGCTCGATCATCACATCGACGGCACCGCCGCGAAGACGATCGACGCCCACGACAACGTCCTGGCGCCCGGCTTCATCGATCTGCACACGCACGCGCGGCGCGGCATCTTTGACGTGCCCACCGCCGACAACTACATCCGCCAGGGAGTGACCACTCTTTTCGAAGGACCCGATGGCAGCTCGCCGATTCCAATTCGAGAATTTTTCGATCGCCTCGAGAAAACCCACACCGCGCCGAACATGGCCAGCTTCGTCGGGCAGGGAAGCGTCCGCGAGAAAGTGATCGGCACGGTCGATCGGAAAGCGACGCCGGACGAGATCGAGAAGATGAAGGCGATCGTGCGCGAGGAGATGCGCGACGGCGCGTTCGGCCTGAGCACCGGTCTGTTCTACGTGCCGGGGACCTTCACTCCCACCGAAGAGGTGATCGAGTTAGCGAGAGTCGCCGGCGAGATGGGCGGCATTCACATCTCGCATCAGCGCGATGAGACGGCGAAGATCCGCGAGAGCATCCGCGAAACGATCCGGATCGGCGAAGAGGGTCATCTTCCCACCCAGGCCACGCACATGAAGGTCCTCGGCGCACCGAACTGGGGAGCGAGTGTCGACACGCTGCGCCTCGTTGACGAGGCCCGCGCACGTGGTGTCGATGTGACGATGGATCAATATCCATACACGGCTTCGAGCACATCGCTGACAGCAGCGCTCTTTCCTGCCTGGGCATTGGAGGGGAACCGCGAGGATCTGCTCAAGCGTCTCGACGATCCCGCAATGCACGGGCGGATCCGCGAAACGGTCGTTGATCGCATCAAGCACGAGCGCGGAGGTGGCGATCCGCGGAACATCCAGGTCGCTTCGACGGACTTCGACCCGTCGCTGGCCGGAAAGAATCTCGCTGAGATCACGACGCCGAATCCTACGATTGAAAATGCCGCTGACATGGCGATTGATCTCGTCAAGCGAGGCCGCGTTCAAGCGATCTTTCACGCGATGTCGGAGGATGATGTCGTGAGGATCCTCCGGCACCCTTCGACGATGATCGCATCCGATGGCGAGGTGCCGATCTTCGGAAAGAGCTCGCCGCATCCGCGCAGCTACGGCACATTCGTTCGTGTCCTCGGCGTCTATGTGCGCGAAAAGAAGATCCTGACGCTCGAAGACGCGGTGCGAAAGATGACGTCACTTCCGGCAGCGCGCGTCGGCCTGCACGATCGCGGACTGCTCCGCCCCGGCATGATCGCCGACCTCGTGATCTTCGATCCGGCGACGGTCGCGGACAAGGCGACTTATAAGAATCCGCATCAAAATGCCGTCGGCGTCTCGCACGTGATCGTGAATGGCGTACTCGTTGTTGAGGATGGGAAGGTCACGGGAATGAGACCGGGACGCGTGTTGCGCCACTAGCGCCTTCTCCCGGCGGGAGAAGGTGGCCGAAGGCCGGATGAGGGGCGGCCCCTCACCCGGCGCTGCGCGCCACCCTCTCCCGATGGGAGAGGGAACTACACATATACCGTCACCTTGCGCTCGCGCGGTCCATCGAGCTCGATGAAGTAGATGCCCTGCCATCGCCCGAACACGAGTTTGCCGCTCTTGTAGGGCCACGACAGCGACGTGCCGATGATCATCGAGAGCAGATGCGCATCGGAATTCCCTTCGCCATGTCGAAAGCGCACATCGGGAATCATCGCCCGCAGCGCTTTGGTCAGATCGGCGGGGACGTCAGGATCGGCGTTCTCGTTCACCGAGATCGCGCACGTCGTATGCGGCGTGACGATCGTGCAGATGCCATCGCCGTCAGTCAGATCGCGCAGCGCACGATCGACCTCATCTGTAATGATGAGGATCTGCTCACGCTCGGACGTGCGGACCGAAAACGACCTCTCCTTCACGCGGCGAGCATATAATTGTCGTTACAAAATCAGCCGAAACCCATGCCCTTTTTCTGCATCCATTGCAGGTCGGAGATCGACCCAAAGTTCAAAGCTTGCCCGTATTGCGGCGAGCCGATCACCGATTTCCTGCGCCGCTATCTCGAGACGCCGGTGGATGGGAAATACCAGATCCTGGCGCGACTCGGGGTGGGCGGAATGGGAGAGGTCTACAAGGTTCTCCACGTCCATCTGAATTCGATTCGCGTGATCAAGCTGATGCGGCCCGCGATCGCGGGGGATCGCAGCGCGCACGACCGTTTTCTTCGCGAAGCGCGCATGGCCACGAAGATCACGCACCCGAATGTCGCTTCGCTGTTCGACTTCTCCACGCTCGACGACGGCTCCTGGTACATGGTGTGGGAGTACATCGAGGGGACGAATCTTCACGATCTGATCGAAGAGCGCGGGCCGCTCTCGCCGCGCTACACGGCGAAGCTGGCGATTCAGGCGCTGACCGGACTGGAGGCCATCCATCGCGCCGGCATCGTGCACCGCGACGTCAGCCCGGAGAATCTGATGATCACGCGCGATAGCGACGGCGAAGAGCGCGTCAAGATCATCGATCTGGGCATCGCCAAGCAGTGGACCGAAGACGCGGACGACAAGACGAAGACCGGAATCTTCGTCGGCAAGTGGAAATACTGCTCGCCTGAGCACCTCGGCATGCTCACCGGTCAGGAGCGGATCGACGGTCGCGCCGACATCTACTCGTTCGGCATCGTCATGTACGAGATGCTCACCGGCGTCGCTCCGTTCCACGCAGACACGCCGCACGGCTATCTGATGTTGCACGCATCGGAGAAGCCGCGACCGCTGCGAGAGCTCAATCCGAGCGTCGCCGCAGCGCCCGAGCTCGAACTGTTGCTGTTGCGCGCGCTGGAGAAAGATCGCGCGAAGCGATTCGCCAGCGCGCGCGAATTCGCACAGGCGCTCGAAGCCGTTCTGACGAAGCTCAGCGATACGCCGGGCGCACCGCCGCCACTGCCTTCGGCTGCCGAGGCGACCGAAGAGCCGACGCGAGTGGTGCCGCGCATCGATCCGAACGCGCCGACCGTTGCATCGGTTGCCCAACCGCAGCTCGCGGAGACCATCCCCGCGACGCAGATCGTCGTGCCGCGGCGCAGACGGCCGATCGTGGGAATCACCGTCGCCGCTGCGGCGGTGATCGCGGTAGTCGTCGGCAGTGCAGCGATGCTGAATCGCTCCCATCCGCAACCGCAAAAGCAATCGTCGCGACCCGCGCGCGCGAACGTGCTCGTCACCGCGCCGGGACATCTGGCGATCAACGCCTTTCCGTGGGCGAACGTCACGAGCATTCGCAATCTCGCGACCGGCGTTCCGGTCGAGATCGACTCGCCGCTGATCACGCCTGCGCCGGTCGAACTGGCGCCGGGGCGATACGAGATCACGTTGTCGAATCCACGGTTCAAGCAGCCGATGATCCGCATCGTCGAGATCGCCGCAGGGCAGGAGGCGCTGCTGAACGTGCAGTTCACCGAACCGCGAACCGTGCGATTGCCGGTGTTCGAATGAAACGCGCTCTCATCCTGCTGGTGGTCATCGCGCTCCCTGCCGCCGCTGCACAGGAGAAGTGGTGGGACGCGTACAACCGCGGCGTGAAGGCCGTCAACGCGAAGAGCTACGACGCCGCCGTCGCCGCGTTGCAGAAAGCGATGGCGGAGATGCCTGTCGAGAACACCGCCGCGCGCACGCGAAACGAGATCATCGTCTACGTCCCGCACTTCTGGCTCGGTATCGCGAAGTTCAATCTCGGCGATGTCGACGGCGCACTGCGCGAGTGGAAGACATCGGAAGAGCAGGGCGCGATCGAGAAAACCGACTACTACTCGAAGCTTCGCGACTGGGTCGCGCGCGCGCAGACGGAGAAGCTCCGCAACGCGCGCGATGCGTCCGCGGAGTCGCGGAAGAGCGCCGACGCTGCGCTGAATCGCGCGCTGGCGGGACAGATGGAGGCGCTTTCGGCGGGCGGCGATCGCACCGATACCTATCGCGCCGCAAATCGAAAGCTGCAGGAAGCGCTATCGGTCTTCAACTCCGCCGGCAGCGAGATCAAATCGTATGAGCGCGCCGCGGCGACGGCCGCCGATGCTCGCATGCTGTTCGATCGCGCTGCCGATGAAGGAAAAAGGATGAAGGCGGCCCGACCGGTCGCGAAGCCAAGTGTGGCGCCGCCGATCGCGGCGGCGCAACCGGTCTCACCGCCCCAACCGGAGCCGATTCTGCCGGTCCAGACAACGGCCACGGTCGAGCTCACGCCCAAAAAACAGGAGCCGGCTCCTTCTCCGCTGTCGCTTCCAGAGCCGGTCGGACAGAAGATCGTCGCTGCAGCCACTCCGCAACCTGTTCCGTCGCGGCCGGTATCGGTGCGCGCGCAACTCGAATCGGCGTATCGCGCCTTCGCGACGGGCGACTTCAACGCGTCGGAACGCGTCCTGACTTCGATGCTCAGCACGTCGCGATCCGGCGAGGCGTACCTGCTGCGCGGCTGCGTGCGTTACACGCGGGCGATGCTGTCGCGCACACCCGATCTCGAATCGGCGAAGAATGATTTCAAAGCGGCATTGCAGATGAAGCGCTCGCTGCGCCTCGATCAGTCAGCGTTCTCGCCGAAGCTGATCGCCTTCTTCGAAGAAGTGCGCAAGGGCGGGTAAGCTAAGAGTACGACAGCCGCGGGTACCACTTCTCTCCTCGGCCTTCCGGCGTGAGGTCGAAGAGATTCCACAACGGCCAGATCAGATCGGCGTGGCGGCCATCCTGTCCCGGCTCAGAGGGAGAGTAGAGCAGCTCGGCATTGTAGAAATGATAGATACGGCCGTCGCGTCGGACGAACACGTTCACCGCGGGAATCTGATTCCCATTCGACGTCTCTGCATGATAGTCGTGGTTGTACGTGTTGTTCGCCGATGATAGAAGCGGCAGGTTGCGCCAGCCGCGCGCACGCGTGAACTGCAGGATGCGCTCGATCGGCGACTTCGCCACGACCGCCAGACTCACTCGCTGCATGACGTGCGGCGCTTCACCGTCGAGCGCGTCGAGGATCGATGTGCAGGAGACGCACGGTTGCGCCATCTGCGGTCCGTACATGTAGCTGTAGACGATCAGCGTGTCTTTGCCATCGTCGAAGAGTTGTGACAGACGCGCCTGTCCCTTCTCTCGATCGAACACATAATCTTGAGCGACGGCGCCGCCCAGCGGAAGCGACCGTCGCTGCGACGCGACCGATTCGATCTTGCGGCGCAGCTCGATCTCAGCCTCGAGTAGCTCGTCCCGCGCATCGCGGTACTCTTTGCTCTCACCAGGAAAACGGACGCTATGTCGTGATCGAATCATGATCGGCTCGCACTCCAGAAATACCTTACGCGACTGCCGGCCGCCGTTCCGGCTCCTCGCTATGGATGCGCATCCCGTAGAACGAGCGATAGACGAAAAACATCGCGATGACGAGGAAGACGGCGGACAGAATTCGCGTGAGACTTTCCTGGCCGGCCTTCGTCATCTCGACGGCCAACTCTACGGCCAGAAGCCCGAACAGTGTTGTGAACTTGATGACAGGATTCATCGCCACTGACGACGTGTCCTTGAACGGATCACCGACCGTATCGCCGACGACCGTGGCCGCGTGAAGCGCGGAGCCCTTTTCCTTCAGCTCGACCTCGACGATCTTCTTGGCGTTGTCCCACGCGGCGCCGGCGTTGGCCATGAAGATGGCCTGATACAGACCGAACAGCGCGATGGAGATCAGATAGCCGATGAAGAAGAACGGCTCGAAGCAAGCAAACGCCAGCGTGGAGAAGAACACGACGAGGAAGATGTTGAACATGCCCTTCTGCGCGTACTGTGTGCAGATCTCGACGACTTTCTTCGAGTCTTCGACGGAGGCCCTCTCCGCGCCGGTATCGAGCCGGATGTTCGCTTTGATGAACTCGACTGCGCGATACGCGCCCGTCGAGACCGCCTGCATGGACGCACCGGTGAACCAGTAGATCACCGAACCGCCGATCACGAGTCCGAGGAGGAACTGCGGATGGAGCAGCGAGAGCTTGTCCATGTCGATGGTCAGGCCGCTGGTGAGCATCACGATGATCGAGAAGATCATCGTCGTCGCACCGACGACCGCAGTGCCGATGAGCACCGGCTTCGCCGTCGCCTTGAATGTGTTGCCGGCGCCGTCGTTCTCTTCGAGGTACTGCTTGCCGCGCTCGAACTGCGGACGGAACCCGAAATCTCGATTGACCTCCTCGGCGATGCCGGGAATTGTCTCGATCGTCGACAGCTCGAACACCGACTGCGCGTTGTCCGTCACCGGGCCGTACGAGTCGACGGCGATCGTCACCGGACCCATCCCGAGGAAGCCAAAAGCGACGAGACCGAAGGCGAAGATCGCCGGGGCGATCATGATGCCGCCGGGAAACTGGCCGCTGATCCACGAAGCGACGCCCATCAGCGCCGTGATCGCCAGGCCCATCCAGTAGGCGCTGAAGTTTCCGGAGATCAAGCCGGAGAGAATGTTGAGCGATGCTCCGCCTTCGCGCGATGCGATCACGACTTCCTGCACGTGCCGCGAGTCTGTGGAGGTGAAGACTTTCACCAGCTCCGGGATGATCGCGCCGGCGAGGGTGCCGCACGTGATGATCGCCGAGAGCTTCCACCACATCGTGGTATCGCCGTTGAGGCTCGGGATGAGAAGTTTTGACACAACGAACGTCACGATGGCGGAGAAAATCGAAGTCAGCCACACGAGCGTCGTCAGCGGCGCTTCGAAGTTCATCGAGTCGACGTTCTGATAGCGCGCCCGCGCGACCGCTTCGTTGACGAAGTACGACACCGCGGACGTGATGATCATCAGCACGCGCATGACGAAAATCCAGACCAGGAGCTGCGCCTGTACGATCGGATCGACGACGGCGAGAAGAATGAACGTGATCAGCGCGACGCCGGTGACGCCGTAAGTCTCGAAGCCGTCGGCGGTGGGGCCGACCGAGTCGCCGGCGTTGTCGCCCGTGCAATCGGCGATGACGCCGGGATTGCGCGCGTCGTCTTCCTTGATATTGAAGACGATCTTCATGAGATCGGAGCCGATGTCGGCGATCTTGGTGAAGATGCCGCCGGCGATACGCAGCGCCGCCGCGGCGAGTGATTCACCGATGGCGAAGCCGATGAAACACGGACCGGCGTAGTCCCGCGGAACGAACAGCAGAATGCAGAGCATGATCACGAGCTCGGTCGAGATCAGGAGCATGCCGATGGACATGCCCGAGCGCAGCGGGATCGAGTACGTCGGAAACGGTTTGCCTTTGAGCGAAGCGAACGCCGTGCGCGAATTCGCGAAGGTATTGATGCGGATGCCGAACCACGCCACACCGTAGCTGCCGGCGATTCCGATGAGGCTGAAGATCAGGATGATGATGACGCGGTCGACGGGAAAGTGCCGCAGAAATCCGAAATACACCACCATGATCGCGCCGATGAAGATCTCCAGCACGAGAATGAACTTGCCTTGCGTGATCAGATATGTTTTGCACGTTTCATAGATCAGCTCGGAGATCTCGCGCATCGAGCGATGCACGGGGAGATTCTTGAGCTGCGTGTAAAACACGATTCCAAACAGCAGGCCGAGGACGCAGACGATGAGACCGGCGGTGAGCAGACTTTGACCGCTGATCCCGAGAAACGAGACGCTTCGCAGATCGGGTAGGACGAGACTCGCTTCCGTACGTGCTTCAGTGGGATGAGCGGCCGGCTGCGATTCGACCTGAGCGATCGCGGGATTGGCCGAGGGGTGGGACTCCTGCGCCATCGCGACCGTGCCGGTCGCGAGAATCGTAACCAGCGCGACCAGCAGCGCGCGCATGATCCAGGACTTCATGATGCCTCCGTGAAGGGAGTGAGATTCGAAAGGCGTGGAGGACAGGCGCCTCGCCTGTCCGGACTGCCGTGGTGGCTGTCCTCCGCCTCTCGTTTGGGCGCGCGGATTCTAGCCGAAACCGCGCCAGTTGTCAGTCGAGCGGCAGTCTCAGCACGATGACGTCGCGGAGCCGCTCCTTCGGCCAGATGTGATGGTTTTCATCGAAGGCACGGAGCTGCGGATTGGCCATGAAGTAGAACGCGCCTTTCGCGATGGCGCCCGTCGTCGGCTCATCGAACTGCGGATTGGCCGCCTCGAGCACGTCGATGCCGGCGATGTTGGCGTTATCGAGCCGCACTCGGATCACACGCGGCCGTCCGACGCCGTTCTGGATCGCAATCAGCGCTCCTTTGTACCAGCTCATGCCGTCGATGCCCGTGAGCGTCTCGTCATCCGGTGTCGGCAGCGGAGTCACCGTGCGGCTGCGCAGATCGACGCGCGAGACGCCGCTGAAGTCGGCAATGTAGACGTACGGCTCTGCTTCCGAAACTGCGATTCCGTTCGGGAACGTGAATGTATTCTGCGGGATCCACGTCTCGATGGAATCGGAGCCGAGGCGTACGCGCATGATCGCGCCGCGATCGCTGTCGGTGATCAGGACGGAACCGTCGTCGAGCAGAGTCAGATCGTTGAGCAGCGTCGGGTCGTCGCGGTCGCCGGTCGATACCTTCGTCATGAGCGCGCCCGTGCGCAAGTCGTACGCAAAGACGGCCGACTGGCCTTCCAGCGCAGGGGAGTAGTCGTTCATCTCCGGCGCAGCGGTCGATATGGCCCAGAGCATTCGCCGCTTCGCATCGACCTTGAGTCCCAGCGTTCCGAGGATTCCGGCCTGACCTTCGCGAAGAAAATCGGATGACTTCCCATCGCTGGCGATACGAACGATTTTTCGTAAGTGAATGCTGCTCACGTAAAAATCGCCTGTCTCGCTGTCGAACGCGATCCCCTCGGGAATGAGCTCGCGTTGAGGAATCGTAAATGCGGTCATGCTGCGCACCACGTGCGGCTCGCGGTCGTTGAGTCGTGATGCCATCGTTCGATATGCGGGCGACGAAGCGCTGCGCACGAAGTCATGATCGTTGATCCCGTGCGTCCATCCCAGGCGATCGAGCTCGCCGAGCCACTTCAGCGCCTCGGTCGTATCGCCGGTTCGGTCGAGATACTGCGCGAGGATGTAGATTCGCGCGCCGTCGGAGGGATCGGATGCGATCGCGTTGCGAAGCTGTTCGATGGTGGTGCGGATCTGGTCGTTGGCGGCCGGTTTCGTGGGCGGCGGCGCAGTTGCGCAGGCCGAGACGAAGAGAAGGAGAAAGAGCGCGCGCCGCATCATCGAGGAGTATGACGCGGCGCAGCGCGCGACGTTACGTCTGTGTGGCGCGGATGTGGATCTCGACGCGACGATTGAGCTGCCGGCCCTCCGGCGTGGAGTTCGTCGCTTTCGGGCGCGTCTCGCCATAGCCGACGGCAGTGACGTTGCGCGATGCAACGCCGTTGTCGACGAGAAAATCGCGAACGGAGTTCGCACGGCGGTCCGACAACACCTGATTGTGCTCCGTCGTGCCGCTCGAGTCGGTATGTCCCTCGATGTCGATGATCTCATCGGGATAGCGCTGGAAGTTGGTGGCCAGATCTCGCAGCGTCGACCGCGATTCGGGCCGGAGCGCAGCGGAGTCGAGATCGAAGAGAATGTCGCTCGTCAGGCGCACCGCGATCTCGCCCTCTGAAGGACGCGTCACTTCAACGCCCTGAATCTCACGCAGCTCCTTCTCCTGCTGGTCCATGCGATGGCCAATCGCAGCACCGATGGCTGCGCCGGCGGCCGCTCCGACCACGGCTCCGGTCCGATTGCTTCCGGACTGGTTTCCGATCACGGCTCCGGCAACGGCTCCGGTGGCGGCGCCAATCCCTGCACCGCGCTTTGCTTTCGCGTTGGGATCGTCCTTCGATGAAGCGCAGGCGAGGACGAACAGAGTGGCCAGGATGACGACGAAGGCTTTTCGAATCATTGACTCCTCCAAAAAAGAAAAAGGACGCTCGTCTCCGAGCGTCCTTTTCTCATTCACGATCAGTACCTACCCGCGTTACGCAGCGTTGGCCCTGATGTGAATTTCCACGCGACGATTCAACTGCCGGCCGTTGGCCGTGCTGTTGGAAGCGCGCGGCTGCGACTCACCATAGCCGATCGCGTCGATGCGCGAGCTGCGGACGCCGAGCTCCTCGAGGTAGTTCGCCACCGAGGAGGCGCGGCGGTTCGATAGCCGCTTGTTATACGCCGCGGTGCCGATGGAGTCCGTGTGACCCTCGACGCGAATTGTCGTGTCGGGGTATTTCTGGAACACATCAGCCATTTCGCGAAGCGACTCGCGCGAGGTGCCGCGCAGAGCCGCCGAGTCGAAGTCGAAGAGCACTTCATTCTTCACCGAGACTTTCAACTCCCCTTGGCTGACGCGCTGCACGTTGACGCCTTCGATCTGCCGGAGCTCACGCTCCTGCTTGTCCATCATCGCGCCGATGATCGCGCCTGAGGCTGCACCGACGACACCGCCGATCGCAGCACCGCGCTTGGCGTTGCCCTTACCGCGGTTATTGCCGAGAACTCCGCCGACGATCGCGCCGGCAACGCCGCCGACAACGGCGCCCTTCTTCGCCTTCGCGTGTTGGTCAGTCGTCTGCGCAAGCGCCACCGGGACGATGAGCAGCAGAATGAGAATGCTGGCCATGAACTGTTTCATGTTGTTCCTCCCTGAACCGTTCACGACGAGCCCCTTGCCCGCCGCGTGTTCAACTCCTGCCTGTAACGCAACGGAAATGCCATCCACTGAAAATAAACCGCTCAGTTCGCGTAAGATGGCAGGCCCATGAGCTCGAATAGCCAACTCGAAATGGCTATCCGGAAATTGCTGCAGGATCAGGATTTACCGTTTCGAGATTTCGTCGAATTGGCGCTTTATCACCCGCAGTTCGGCTACTACGCACGGCGAGCGCAGCCGGAAGCTGATTACGTCACTTCTCCCCGCCTGAGCCCGGTTTTTGGGTCGACCTTGGCCAGGCTCGTCCGCGAGTTTTCGACCCGTTCAGGCCTCGGGATGTCCACGATCGTGGACGTCGGCTGCGGCGATGGCTCGCTCATCCATTCTCTATATCTGGAGTGCGGCGGCCATGCCGCCGCTCTGCGTTTCTATGGAGTCGACCGATCTCTCGAACGTCTCGCGGTCGACAATCCCGCAATCCACTTCGTGCACACGATCGATGAGGTCCCACGCGACGGCGCACATCTCCTCTTGGCGAATGAGCTTTTCGACGCGTTCCCCTTCGCGCGCCTCGTTCAACGCGACGAACATCTGCACGAGCTGTGGGTCACCGACCGCGATGGCGAGCTCGATTGGACCGAGCACGAGGCGCCCGGTCCCTATGAGGATTACTTCGCGGCGGGCGGCATCGAGCTCGAGAACGGTCAGTTCGCCGATATCTCGTTGGAGTGGGAAGCGTATTACCGCGACCTGTGCCGATTCGTCGCGCCAGGCATGATCGTGACGTTCGATTACGGGTTCCCGCAAGAGCAGCTCTTTCACTCGCGCATCCGGCGCTTCGGAACCGCCGCGTCGTATCGTGCGCACCGTGTCACGCGCGACCTTCTCACGTCACCTGGCGATCAGGATCTCACCGCGCACATCAACTTCACCGATCTCATTCGCGCCGGCGAGGATTCCGGTTTCGCCACGCTCTTCTTCGATCGCCAGGCGAAATTTCTCCTCGCCCTTGGCGCGGCCGAGCATCCGTTGATTCAGGGACAACCGAGCTCCGTCGAGGGCCTGCAGAAGAAAGATGATGCCCGGAGACTCATCCTGCCCGACGGCATCGGCGAGGACATCCGCGTGCTCGTTCAGAGCAAATCGATTCCGCCGGACGGATGGTCTTTTCAGCGGAAACTCTACTGAGAAATGCAATTGACTCTGCCCACCCCGCGTTTACAATTACCGGCGGTCTCCGCACCGACCATTGCATGGCGAACTACTCAGTACTGCTGGTTGCCGTACTCATCATCATCTCAGTACCCGTTCTGACGCTTTTTATCATCACCCCTCTCATTCGTGCTTCACGCGCGAACAAGGTCAAGCTCGAACCGTACGAGTGTGGCGTACCGGCGAGCTCGCTCGCGTTCGATCACCGATTCTCCGTGCGGTATTTCCTCATCGCGGTGCTGTTTATCGTGTTCGATGTGGAGACGGTTTTCCTCTTCCCGTGGGCGATCCGGTTCAAGCAGCTCGGCTGGTTCGGAGCGATCGAAATGGCAGTCTTTCTGGCGATCCTCCTGATCGGTTACTTCTACGCCTGGAAGAGGAAGGTTCTTTCATGGGTCTGATCGAGAACCGCTTCGATTCGAACGTCCTCACCACGACCGTCGACAAGTTTTTCAATTGGGCCCGCAAGTCCTCGCTGTGGCCCATGCAGTTCGGATTGGCCTGCTGTGCGATCGAGATGATGGCGGTGCTCGATCCGCGTCACGACATGGCGCGCTTCGGGGCGGAAGTGTTTCGCGCGACGCCTCGTCAGGCAGATCTGATGATCGTCTCCGGCACTGTCACCGAGAAGATGGCGCCGATCGTCCGGCGTCTGTGGGATCAGATGCCGGAGCCGAAGTGGGTCATCGCCATGGGCTCCTGCGCGACGTGCGGCGGACCTTACGACACTTACGCAGTCACGCAGGGCGTCGATCGACTGATCCCTGTCGACGTCTACATTCCCGGATGTCCGCCGCGTCCCGAAGCGCTGATCTGGGGATTGATGGAGCTGCAGAAGAAGATCGAGAAGATGCATGTCCTGCGCAAGGGTGGCGAGGCATACGACTTCGCGCGCGCGGCTGTGCGTGATTCGCTCCGGCCGGCGCATGAGGGTCCGGCGCTGCGCGTCGAACAGGCGCAGGCGCAACTGAAGGCCGCACCGATCTCGGGAGTGAAGCGAGAAGCGCCGGCACCGAAGGTGAAGCCCAGTGTGGCGCCGCCGGTCGCGGCGGCGTCCGCCGGCGAGATCGCCGGCGCCACACCCGCCGACGAGGAAAAAGTCAACTAGATGACCGAAGCGCCCCACACCCCGGCCGCTGCGCCGGCTGCTCCGGTCAAGCGCAGCGCTGATGAGATTAAGCGCGATCCGCTCGTCGCGGCGGCAGTAGCTCGCGTCGGTGGCGCGGTGACCGATGCGAAGGAGTTTGCGAACGAGATCACGCTCGTCATCGATCGCGATCAGATCGTCGAGGTCGCGCGTGCGTTCAAAGCCGATGGCTTCAACTACCTCGTCGATCTCTCCGGCGCCGATTTTTCAAAGTATCCCGGACATACCGGCCCGCGATTTGGTGTGTCGTACATGCTTTACTCGTTTCGCAGAAACGCGCGCGTGCGACTGCGCGTCTGGACCGACGAGACCACGCCGATTCCTTCAGTGACTTCGGTGTGGAAGACCGCGAACTGGCACGAGCGCGAGATATTCGACATGTTCGGCATCGAGTTCCTCGGTCATCCAAACCTCGAGCGCATCCTGATGTGGGAAGGCTTCAACGGCCACCCGCTGCGGAAGGACTTTCCCGTGCGTGGCATCGACACCGGCGCGCGCATCTATCCCGAAGTGTTTCCCGCCGGCGGCGGTCCAAGAGCAGGATCGACGGGGAAGGACGTCAACGACGTCAATATCTATCAGGGCGAATGGACGCGCTACGGGATGTGGCCGATCGCCGCGGCACGCGCCGCCGCGGGAGCGCAGGAGCCGGCGCCGGAGCTCGCCGGCGTTATCGCAGAAACTGCGAAGCCGACCGAGGAAGCGCCGTGGCACGACCCTGAGACGCCGCTGCCCGAGCGGATGAAGATGGCGGAGCAGGGGACGCTGAAGGACAAGCTCTTCGCCGCAATGGCGCAGACCGACTGCACCGCGTGCGGATGGGACTGCGAAGGCTACGCGGCGGCAATCGCCAGCGGCGAGACGAGCGACCTCACGTTGTGCGTGCCCGGTGAAGAAGAAACGGAGAGCATGTTGAAGAAGCTGATGGCGGCGGCAGGGAAGTAACCCATGTTCGACGTCCACGAAATGGAGGTCAACTTCGGTCCCCAGCACCCGTCGACGCACGGCGTGCTGCGCGTGCTGCTCAAGATCGACGGCGAGCGCATCATCGAAGCGAAGCCGATCATCGGCTATCTCCATCGCGGCACCGAGAAGCTCTTCGAGCACATGGCCTATCCGCAGTGCATTCCACACACGGACCGCATGGATTACGTCGCCTCCGCCACCAACAACCTCGGCTTCGTGGAGACGGTCGAGAAGCTGATGGGCATCACCGGCCAGATTCCGAAGCGCGCGCAGCTCATGCGCGTGATGCTCTCCGAGTTGCAGCGCATCTCGTCGCACCTTCTGTGGCTCGCGACGCACGCGATCGACATCGGCGCGATGACGCCCTTCTTCTACTGCTTCCGCGAGCGGGAACAGGTCCTCGATCTCTTCGAGAGCTATTGTGGCGCGCGACTCACGCTCAATTGCATGCGCATCGGCGGTATGCCCGACGATCTGCCTCCCGGCTGGCTCGATGACGTCGCGAAGTTCTGCGACAAGTTCGACGCGGCGGTCGATGAATACGAATCGCTGCTGACGAACAATCGCATCTGGAAACGCCGCACCGTCGGCATTGGTGTGCTCTCGCCGGAAGAAGCGATCGATTGGGGCATCACCGGCCCGCCTCTCCGCGGATCGGGCGTCGAGTGGGATCTCCGCCGCGCGCAGCCGTACGAGTGCTATCCCGAGCTCGAGTTCGACATTCCGACGGGAAAGAATGGCGACACGTACGATCGCTATCTCGTGCGCATGGAAGAGATGCGGCAGTCGAACCGCATCCTCAAGCAATGCATCCCGCTCATTCAGAAGACGACACCCGGCGACATCAAGGCGAAGATCTCACGCGTGATCCGCCCGCCGGAAGGGGAGGTCTATCACTCGATCGAATCGCCGAAAGGTGAGCTGGGCTACTTCATCATTTCCGATGGGAAGACGCAGAACGCCTATCGCTGCCATGTGCGCCCGCCGTCGTTTGTGAATCTGCAGGCGCTGCCGGCCATGGCTCGCGGGCACCTCGTCGCTGATCTCGTGGCTTTGATTGGGACCATCGATATCGTGTTGGGGGAAGTGGACCGATGAAGAGCGAACATCTTCTTTTGGGAGCGGCGCGATGAACCCGTGGATGAGGTATCTCGTCTTCCCGCTGGTGAAGTTCCTCATCGCGTTCATCATCGTGCAGGTGATCGTCGCGGCGATGAACTGGATCGAGCGCCGTCTCCTCGGACTCATTCAGGCGCGTCTCGGACCGAATCGCGTCGGGCCGAAAGGACTGCTGCAGATCATCGCCGATCCGGTGAAGTTCCTGCTGAAGGAAGACATCGTCCCATCGAGCGCAGAGAAGGTCACGTATTTCCTGGGACCGATGCTGCCGCTGATTCCGGCGTTTGTCGTGTTCTGCCTGATTCCATTCGGCCCGCCGCCGACGTACATCGCGGCGCGTGTGAACGTCGCCGTCCTGCTGATCCTGGCGCTCACGTCGACCAGCGTGTACGGCATCATCCTCGGCGGTTGGGCATCGAACAACAAGTACTCGCTCATGGGTGGACTGCGCTCCGCCGCGCAGTTGGTGTCGTACGAAGTTCCATTCGGGCTATCGATCGTCGGCGTGCTGATGCTCTGCGGCTCGCTCGATCTCGTGAAGATCGTGGAATATCAGGAACACAACATCTGGAACTTCGTCCCGCAGATCGTGGCCTGTTTCATCTTTCTCGTGGCGATGAATGCGGAGAACAACCGGACGCCGTTCGATTTGCCGGAAGCAGAGTCGGAGCTGGTGGCCGGCTACCACACCGAGTACTCGGCGATGAAGTTCGCCTTCTTCATGCTCGGTGAGTACTCGATGATGATCGTCAACTGCTGCCTGATCGTGACGCTGTACTTCGGCGGCTGGACGCTCGGCGGCGTGATCAACGGACATCAGGTCGGGCTCACCACCGCGGTCATGAAGAGCTGGGGTTGGATGGGCGGTCTGCTGGGAACGCTCATCTTCACGACGAAGGTGATGGCCTTCATGCTGTTGTATGTGTGGTATCGCGCGACGTTCCCGCGCTTCCGCTTCGATCAGCTCATGGATCTCGGTTGGAAGTGGCTCATCCCGCTCGCGCTGGGCAACATTTTCGTGACCGGGATTCTCGTTCTGCTCCACGCCGAGTGGCTGCTCTCGGTGTTCGGCGGGGTGGTGATCATCGCCGCCATCGCACTTTTGATACGCGGGGCCAGGCCGGTTCCGCGCCGGGTGATGCATGCAAGTCCAGTATCCGAAACCTGATTGGACGGACCGCTTTCTTCTTCTCGATCTTCTCGAAGGTCTGAAGACGACGTTCAAGGAGTTGTTTAAACCGAAAGTGACGATTCGGTATCCGGAAGAGCGGCTCGAGCCGGCCGATCGATTCAGAGGAATGTTCCGCTTCTCCTTCGACCGCTGCATCGCGTGCAAGCTGTGCGCGGTGGCCTGCCCGATCGACATCATCTACATCGACGTCCACGACGAGATGCGCGAGGTCGATGGCAAGCAGAAGAAGTTGAAGGTCCTCGAC
>DASYUK010000038.1:0-8459 GCA_036001325.1 Thermoanaerobaculia bacterium | reverse complement strand
CACCTCGCCGTGGCCGTCTTCGACGAGGATGATGTTTTCCGCGACGCGATCGATGAAGTAGCGATCGTGCGACACCACGATCAGCGCGCCGGTGAAACTCTCGAGCGCCTCTTCGAGTGCTTCTCGTGTATAGACGTCGAGGTGGTTCGTCGGCTCGTCGAGCAGCATCAGATTGCCGCCGACGTACATGATCTTCGCCAGCGCGAGACGTCCGCGCTCGCCGCCGGAGAGATCGCGAGTCTTCTTGAAGACATCGTCCTCGAAGAACGAGAACTGCGCGAGATATGAGCGAACCTGCAACTCGGTCTGCGAGTGATCGAGGTTCCACACCTCGTCCATGACCGTGCCCTTCGGATCGAGATCGCCGAGGGTCTGGTCGTAGTAGCCGACATGGACGTTATGGCCGTAGGTCATGGTTCCCGCGAGCGGCTGCAGTCGTCCCGCGAATGTCTTCAGCAGCGTCGATTTGCCCGAACCGTTTGGTCCCATGATCGCGTAGCGCTCGCCACGACGCACGGTGAGACTGAAGTTCTCCACGACGCGCTTGTCCGCGTACCCGAAATCGACTCGATCCGCCGTCAACGCCACGGCACCCGAGCGCGGCCCGGCATCGAGTCGGAAGTTGGCGAGCGTCTCATCGGTCTCCGGGCGCTCGAGCTCATCGAGCTTGCCGAGCGTCTTGCGCCGCGACTTGGCCTGCTTCGTCTTCTGACCGGCGATATTGCGGCGGATGAACTCCTGCGTCTTCTCGATGAACTCCTGCTGCCGTTCGTAATCGACCGCCATCTTCTCGATTCGCTCGGCGCGGAGCGCGACAAACCGCTCGTAGTTGCCGTTGTATTCGACGAGCTTGCCGTGCGCGAGCTCGACGATCTTCGACACGGTCCGGTTCAGAAACGTCCGGTCGTGGGAGATCAGAAGGTAACTTCCGCCGAACGACTGCAGGAACTCTTCGAGGAACTCGATGCCGTCGAGGTCGAGATGATTCGTCGGCTCGTCGAGGAGAAGAAGATCGACTTTCGTCAGCAGAACGCGCGCGAGCATGGCCCGGTTCTGCTGTCCACCGCTGAACTCCGCAATGGGGCGTTCCCACTCCGATTTCTCCTTGAATCCGACACCGGTGAGCACGCGCTCGACTTCCGCATGCAGTGTGTAGCCGTTCGCGTGCTCGTAGTCGTGCTGCAGCTCGGCGTATTTCTCGAGCAGACGATCGTGGTCCGGCCGCGACGCGTCGGCGAGGTCATGCTCGATCGCGCGCATCTTCTGCTCGATCGCGAGCACATCGGCGAACGCGGATTCGACGTAATCAAAGAGAGAGACGCCCGGCTCGGCGTCGAGATGCTGGCCGACGTGCCCGATCGTCAGACCCGACGCGCGAATGATCGTGCCGTGGTCCGGCTCCTCCAGTCTGAGCAGAAGGCGGAACAGCGTCGTCTTCCCCGCGCCATTGCGGCCGACCAGGCCCACGTGCTCGCCGGGATTGTGCTGCCAGGTCACGCCCTGCAAAATGTCGTGCGGACCGTAAGATTTCTCGACGTCTTCGAATCGATAGAGCATGCTTGCGATCAGGAAAGGGTCGTAGGTCGTGGGACCTGGGACGCTAAACAGTGTCGGACCACAAACTGATTCTCTATCCGAAAGATCCGCACCCGCCCGCCGTCGAGCGCGAGCACATCGAGGAGCCGCCTACTATGTCCTATAGGAGCGTTCGATGCGTCTGGCAGTGAACATCGACCACATCGCCACGATCCGCGAAGCGCGCAAGGCGGACGAACCCGATCCCGTTGCGGCCGCGGTCATCTGCGAGCTCGCCGGCGCTCAGGGGATCACCGTTCATCTACGCGGCGACCGGCGACACATTCAGGACCGCGACGTCGAACTGCTGCGCAGGACGGTCACGACGCATCTGAACATCGAGATGGCGTCGACCACGGAGATGGTGCGCATCGCGCAGACGATCAAGCCGCATCAGGTCACGCTCGTCCCGGAACGAAAAGACGAAGTGACGACGGAGGGCGGCCTCGATGTCGTTCTGCATTCGGGGAACGTGGAAAAAGTCGTGCGGCAGTTGCTCGAAGCGCGCATCGACGTGTCGATCTTCATCGACCCCGATCTCGAGCAGGTCCGTCACTGCCACAAGATCGGCGCTCCGAAGATCGAGATCAATACGGGCAAATATGCCGATGCGTGGAACGCCGGCGGCGACTGGCAGCCGGAGATCGAGAAGATCACCACCGCGGCGAGAGCCGCGCGGAAGCTGGGACTCATCGCGCTGGCGGGGCACGGACTCACCTACCGCAATATCGATGCGATTGCGGGGATCGCGGACATCGAAGAGCTGAACATCGGCCATTCGATCATCTCGCGCGCGGTGCTGGTTGGGCTGGACGCGGCCGTGCGCGAAATGGCCGCGTTGATGCGCAATCCGCGCAGATTGCCGAGCGTGGGGCGCTAAGCCCGCAGCTCGGATAGATGTCTGCGGATCGCGGCGATGCGTTCGCGATCATGACGGCGCGAGAACTGCTCCTCTTCGTAAAGCGCGATGATCTGCTCGAACGCCTTCGCTGTGTCGGGGTCGCGCGATCGCAGCAGTTCGAGCGCTTCCTCAGCAGTCGTCGTCGAACGCACCTCGACACCGAGCTGTCGCAGACGATGAGCGATGAGATCGAAGATCGGCCGCTTACGCTGCGCGAGTAAGAAGGCTGCGGCGAGCGCCGCGACGATCGATGCCAGCGTGACGAGAGCGCGCGGCGACGCGAGCTGCCGGCCGAACGCAGCGGCGTTGTGTCGTGTGTCGCGTACCGCTTGCCGCAGCCGCGAGATCATTTCTGCCAAGAGCGCGATCTGGTCGCCGAGGCCATAGGTCAGGACGTAGCGGTCCCAGAAATAGTTGATCGAATCATTGAGCGCGCTCACGTATCGATTCAAAAGACTCGACTGCGCGTCACCGGGTCGCAAACTCGCCGGCGTCGGATCGTACGTCGTCCAATGCGACCCTTCCCACACCTCGACCCAGGCATGGGCATCCTCACGCCGGATGATGAAGTAACCGGTCAATGGATTCATCCGGCCGCCATAAAAGCCGCCGACGATGCGCGCCGGCACATTCAGGGTCGACATCAGCGCCACCATGCCGGCCGCGAAGTATTCGCAATGTCCACGGCGCACGCGGAGAAGGAATTCGTCCGTGGTCATGGGACGCGAGCCGATCTGCTCGGGTCGCTGAACGTACGTGTAGTGCTGCAGCATGTAGGCCTCGATCCTCGCCGCCTGACGATTGACTCGCGTCTCACTTCCAACGATCTGACGAGCCAACGCCGCGACCGGCTCGGTGACCGGATACGGAATGACGCGCGGCTGCTGCGGGCGCAGCGGCTGGATCTCGGGCGCCATCGAAACCTGATAGGTGACCATCTCGCCACGCCCCATCATCGTGAGAAAAGCATCGTGAGTCGGGCCTTCCCACAGTTGAGGAATGCCGCTGATCGCGTGTGTACCGCTCGGAAGAAAGAGGCGGCTGCTCCGGATCAGGCGTTGCTGCACGCGCGCGTCTCGTGAAAACCCGATCGGCCTGGCGATGCGGAACAGGCCGAGGTGCGCGTGGATCTCGCGAAACTGGCTGCGCGTCTGCAACCACTCGTTTTGACGAAACGAGTCGTATACGGACGCGCGCAGCCGCAGCGGAGTAAAGAACGAAATGGCCTGCGGCCCCATCCAGACGCGTGCGACCACCGTGGGATCGGGCGTGCTCGTTCGCGACTGATTGAAGTCGATCGAGTCGCTGAGACCGGTCGTGGCGGCGTTCAGCGCGCCGGTGAAGCCCTGGATCACGGGGTTGCGCACGCGAGGCAGCAGCGGAAACAGCGCCGCGCCGAGAAGCGTCGTGCCGGCGAGATAGAAGGCCGCCGCGCGCGATGCGGGTGCCAACGCGTACTCGCGACCGATCGACTGCACGGTCTCGACGTGACTGACGTACATCATCTGCCGGAACATGAGAAACGCGAACACGATGACGAAGATCACGATCGTGATGTGCGTGGCGGTGGCCAGGCTGGCGATGAAGAGCAGCGCGGCGGTGAGCAATCGCTGCGCGTAATTGTTCTTGTGCGCGGACTCCATCGGCTGATAGGCAGAGATGAACAGCACGAGGTGCGTCGACGCGGCGATGGCGCTGCGCGAGATTCCACCGGCGTCGATGACGTAGAAGAACGGATAAGCGATCGCCAATCCACGCATGACCACGGCCGGGATCAGCTCCGGCCCTCTCCCTGACGCGACGCGCAGCGCGATGCCTGCCATCACGACATGAAAGACGATGAGCGGCGCCGGACCGATCATTTGCGTGAAGTAGAGAGGCAGAGCCGCAAACATCGTCAGCAGCAGCGTCTCGAGCTCGCGCGCGCGAGTCATGCTGCGTCGCTCCTGCGAACCGCGAAGACGACCGAGCCGCGCTCAATGCTCTGATGCACGAGCTCATATGCCGGCTCGATGAGCGCGAGGGCGCGGAACATGCCGATCGCCCCTTCAAATTCTTTCGCTCGCAACGTCACGCGCGGCAAAGTCAGAATGACATCGAGACCGCGGTGCAGCGAGTGGTAGATGAAGGTCGTCGCCGCGCTGATCATCTCCTCGAATTGATCGTCGGTAACCCCGCGCGGCCGGTAAGGGTCGACGACCACGTGCACGATGTGCGCGGCATCGAGATCCGTCTGCTTGATGATCCAGCGGCCGGCGCTCGCGGACTTCTTCCAATAAACCTGGCGCATCGAGTCGCCGCGAACGTACTCGCGGAACGAATGGATGTCCGATCCCGGTCCGGGGCGGTTCGCACTGCTTTGTTCGCCGGTGGCCGGCCGGAATCGCTCTCGCTCTGCGCTCTCCGGCAGAAGACGCGGAAAGACGATCACTTCGCTGCCGATTCGCACGCGTCGCTTCTTCAGAAAGAAACCGAACGGATAGCGGGTGTAAAGATCGAGCGTCTTGAGCTCGACGCGGCCACGTCGCCGGAACACGAACGGCGCGGCGATTTCGAGCGTGCCTCCGCGCGCAAGCAGCGGGATCAAAAGCGGTTCCGTGAGATCAGGCGCGGTGATGACGACGTCGCGGATGTTCCAGATGTGCGATCGATTGGTGATGCGAAGGATCGCATCCGCCGGCCGCCCCGCCCACGCCTCCCTCACTTCGCTCATCGCGACCTCGAGATGTTTCAGCCCACCCTTCGACGCGATTCCCGACAGCAGCAGGCAGGCGAGCATGAACGTGAGACCGATATACAGCGCATTATTGCCGGTGTTCAGCGCTGCGAATCCGATGACGACCGTGAAGATGATGTAAGTCGTTCCGATTCGCGTCAGCCGGACGACGCCATCGAAGGTCCAGGATCGGGGCGCGATTGCGCTCATCGCGGAACGGCGGTTTCGTTGACTACTTTCTGAACGAATCGCGCTTCCGGCGACGCGTCGCCGCGCAGAAGGCGTCGATCCTTCATCAGGATCCGATGCGACAGGACCGGGACAGCGAGGCGCTTCACATCATCGGGAACGACAAAGTCGCGACCATTGACCATGGCCAGCGCCTGACAGGTCTTGAAATACGTCAGCGCTCCGCGCGTCGAGACGCCGAGCGCTACCTCGGCATGCGTGCGGGTGGTCTGCACGATCGTCATCAGGTATTCCATCAACGATTCGTTCACGTGGATGGCGCTCACCTGCTCCTGCAGTTCGCGAACTTCAGCCTGGTCCAGAACGGGCTCGAGATGTTCGAGCGCGACCTGCGCGCCACCCGCGCGGAGGAGCTTTTTCTCGTCGGTCGCGCTCGGATAGCCGATCGTCAGCCTCATGAGAAATCGATCGAGCTGCGACTCGGGCAGCGGATAGGTACCGACATGCTCGACCGGATTCTGCGTCGCGATGACGAGAAAGGGATCGGGAAGCGCTAGACGCTCCTTCTCTACCGTGATCATCCCCTCGCTCATCGCCTCGAGCAGGGCCGATTGCGATTTTGGTGTCGCGCGATTGATCTCGTCCGCGAGAAGAACGTTGGTGAAGATCGGTCCGGAGACGAACTCGAACTCCTGCTGATCCTGTTTGTAAATTGTCACACCGACGATGTCGCCAGGAAGAAGATCGCTCGTGAACTGGATGCGCTGAAACGAGAGCGACAGCGATCGCGCCAGCGCGTGCGCCAGCGTGGTCTTTCCGACACCCGGCACATCTTCGAGAAGGATGTGTCCCTTCGCCAGAAGCGCTGCAATGCAGAGCTGGATGACCTCGGACTTCCCGCGAATCACTTTCTCGACGTTCGCCTGCAGCGATGCGATTTTGGCGAGCGATCGATTCAGCGGAACTGCTTCTCTGGCCATGATGAGTGATCGAACAAACGAAAAGCGTGCCGAGTCCAACAGTCGGGTTTGGCTGGGAATTCTGCCGTGAGCGCGGTCACGACCTCGCTACAACTTCTTGTAATCCGGCCCACCTCCACCCTCCGGAGGCACCCAGGTGATCACTTGATACGGATCCATGATGTCGCAGGTCTTGCAGTGGAAGCAGTTAGTGAAGTTGAGGAAAGGCACGCGACCGCGGCCGTCGGCGGTCGGTTTCGGTTCGTAGACCTGCGCCGGACAGAAGTTGAAGCAGGGATTCCCGTACTCTTCGGTGCATCGAGTGATGCAGATCTCGGTGTCGAGGATGAGGAGATGCGGGGGCTGATTCTCGTCATGCACGACGCCGCCGTAATAGACGTCGCTCACTTTGTCGAAGGTGTACGTGTTGTCGAACTTCATCTTCTCCGGCGGGTGGGGATCTTCAGTGCCGAAATACCGTTGAATGCGCTCCATGCGCTCGTGACCGGAATGAGCTTCGAGCCGATTCATCACGCCGAAGCCGCGACCCCCGGTGACAATGCCGAGTCCCGCGTTGACCAGACCGGCGAACTGCCCGTACTCGAAGGCCTGATGAAAATTGCGCTGCGTCCACAACTCATCCTTCGCCCAAGAGCTTTCGAAGAGCGAGTCGTATTCTGAAAGCTGATTCGCCGAGTAATCGTCGTTGAGAAGTGCGTGCAGCGCCGTCTCCGCCGCCAAGATGCCGGCCTTGATCGAGAGATGGATCCCTTTCAAGCGCGCACCGTTGAGATAGCCGGCCGAGTCGCCGACGATCATGAATCCGTCGCCGTACATGCGCGGCATCGAGTAATAGCCACCCTCTGGAATCGCTTTCGCGCCGGCAGCGATCATCTTGCCTCCCTCGAGAATCGCGCGAATTGACGGATGGAGTTTCAAGCGCTGAAACTCATGATGCGGATCGAGCGTCGGATTCTTGTAATCGAGACCGACGACCAGGCCGATGTCGACGATGCGATCCTTCATCCCGTAGATGAAGGCGCCGCCGAATGTATCCGCGTCGAGTGGCCATCCCATCGTGTGGATCACGGTGCCGGGAGCGAAACGATCGTCGGGAAGATGCCACAGCTCCTTGACGCCGACGGCGTACGTCTGAGGATTCTTCGCTTCATACAGATTGAAGATGTCGGCGAGCTGTTTGGAGAGTGTGCCGCGCGGACCTTCAGCGAGAACCACGATCTTCGCGCGCACGTCGACGCCCGGTTCGAAGTTCGGTTTCTTTTGTCCGTTCTTGTCGATGCCTTTGTCCCCGATACGAACACCGACGACTCGACCGTTCTCGACGAGCACGCGCGATGCTGCGAACTCCGGAAAAATATCGACGCCCATCTCGGCGACGATCGGCGCCATCCATCGCACCATTTCGCCCATCGAGATCACGTAATTGCCGTGGTTTTGCAGCGGCGGGGGAAGGATGGGCGCCGCGAGTTTGAAGTTTTCCGTGAGATACCAGAATGCGTCGTCACCCACGGGCGCGTCAACGGGGCATCCGCGGTCGAGCCAATCGGGCATCAGCTCGGCGATGCCGCGCGGGTCCATGACCGCACCCGATAGTCCGTGCGATCCGACCTCTTTTCCCTTTTCGAGAACGGCGATGGAGAGCGCCTCGAGCTTCTTCTCAGCGGCGGACACGTTATGCGCCTGAACGAGTTGGGCCAGTTTGTACGCCGTGGCAAGACCGGCCGGTCCGGCCCCGACGATCACGACATCGACATCGAGAGTCTCGCGCGGAATGCCGGGAAGTTCGGCCATAAGTCGCGCGCATTGTACTCATGGAGTGCCCTCTCCCACCGGGAGAGGGTGGCGCGTAGCGCCGGGTGAGGGGCGCCCCTCATCCGGCCTTCGGCCACCTTCTCCCGGTGGGAGAAGGCTTGAATCAGTAATTAACCGTGGCCACCAGCGTATCGAGGTAACTGCCGACGTCGATGTCCTGCTGCGCCGGTATGTTCCCGTTCAGAGCAAAACCGCCGTTGATCGGGACGAGACTCGATGTCGAAGAGCCGGCCGTACTTCCGAGGGCGGCGTTGTAATTCAGGAACACGCCGGCTGCACTCATCAT
>DASYUK010000037.1:0-8930 GCA_036001325.1 Thermoanaerobaculia bacterium | reverse complement strand
TCCGCCGAGCTGCCGATCGGCGCATTCACGGCGCTTCTCGGTGTTCCGTTCTTCCTGTCGCTGCTCAGGAGAGGTCGCTGATGCTCACCGTATCGCGAGCGCGATTCGCGTATGGCGAGCGCGTCGCGCTGCGCGATGTATCGATCGAGATCGGCGAGACGGCGCTCGTCGCGCTGGCCGGCCCGAACGGGTCGGGGAAGTCGACGCTGCTGAAGTTGATCGCGCGCGTCGTCGCGCCGTCGAGCGGCGACGTGCAATTCATGGGCAAGTCGCTGGCCGATTGGAACGCGAAAGCGTATGCGCAGCAGACCGGATATCTGCCTCAGGATCTCGAGACGTCGTTTCCGATGCGCGCACTCGATGTCGTCGTCTCCGGCCGCGCGCCGTTTCTGACGCGATTCGGATTCGAGAGCGACGCCGACTATCGCCAGGCGGCGTCCGCGTTGGCGATCTGCGATGCCTCGTATCTCGCCGAGCGTTATCTCGACGAGATGAGTGGCGGCGAGCGCAAACGCGTCTTTCTCGCCCGCGTTCTCGCCGGCCGGCCGAAGCTCGTCCTTCTCGACGAGCCGCTCTCGGCGCTCGACATCGCTCACGCGCAGCAGTTCTCGAAGCTGATGCGCGAGATCGTCGATCGCACCGGCGCCAGCGTTCTGTTCGCGTCGCACGACCTCAACTGGGCCGCCGCGTACAGCGATCGGATCGTCGTGATGCAGGACGGCTCGATCGCCGCCGACCTCCCGCCCGCTGAGCTCATGCGCCCGGAAGTCGTTCAGCGCTTCTTCGGCTTCGAGGCGGAGAGCGTCGTCGTGAACGGTCGCCCGTGGCTCGTCCCGCGTGTTCAACAGTAAACGCGCTCACTCGTAAACCGTCCAAGAGTCATGAAACTTCGTTTCCTCTTTGTTGCGATTTCTGCGCTGCTTCTGGCCGCGTCGGCATCCGATTCCAAACTGACCGAGAGGCAGAGAGCTCTTCACGCCCTCAACCGTCTCGGCTTCGGCGCTCGTCCGGGCGACATCGATCGCATTCTGAAAAGTGGCGTCGACATCTGGATCGATCAGCAACTCCATCCGGAAGCGATTCCCGATCGCGCGGTCGAAGCGCGATTGCAGCAGTTCGAGACGCTTCGTATGTCGGACGCGGAATTGATTCAGAAGTACTACCGGCCGATCGTCGAGGCGCGGCGCAACAAGGACGAGCAGGACAGAGAAACGATGCAGATGCTGCGTCGCAGCGCGCAGGAGGTCATGACCGATCTCGTCGGCCAGCGCATCATCCGCGCGGCCCAATCCGATCGCCAGCTCAACGAAGTCATGGTCGACTTCTGGATGAATCACTTCAATGTCTTCGCCGGAAAGGGCATCGATCGGTTTCTGCTCACCAGTTACGAGCGCGACACGATCCGCCCCCATGTGTGGGGACGTTTCGAAGATCTGTTGATGGCCACGGCGAAGTCGCCAGCGATGCTGTTCTATCTGGACAATGCGAGATCGGTGGCTGCTCCCGAAAATCGGTTGCGCGGTTCCGGCGGCGTTCCGGCGGGGTTGCGGAGGCACCGCGTAACCCCGCCGCAACTCCGCCGCAACCCCGCCGCAACCCCGCAACTCTCAATGCTCGGCGGCATCAACGAGAACTACGCCCGCGAGCTCATGGAGCTGCACACGCTCGGCGTCGATGGCGGCTACACACAGAAGGATGTCACCGAACTCGCGCGCGTTCTGACCGGATGGTCGATCGCGCGACCGGAGCAGGGTGGTGGATTCGTTTTTCGCAGAGGCATGCATGATGTCGGTGCGAAAACGGTTCTCGGCGCGCGCTTCCCGCCCGGCGGCGGCATCGAGGAAGGCGAGAAGATGATCCACATCCTCGCGCACCATCCGGCGACCGCGCATCACATCGCGTACAAGCTCGCGCAGCGTCTCGTCGCCGACGAGCCACCGAAGGCACTGGTCGATCGCGTGGCCAAACGGTTCCTCGACACCGATGGCGACCTGCGGCAGACCGTCAAGGCGGTCATCGACAGTCCCGAGTTCTGGGATCCGCACTCCTATCGCGCCAAGGTGAAGTCGCCGTTCGAGTATGCGATCTCCGCGGTGCGCGCCATCGACGGCCAGATCACCGATGCGATGCCGATCGCGCGCGAGCTGCAGAAGATCGGAGAGCCGCTGTACGGGGCGCAGCCTCCGACCGGTTACTCCGACAAAGCGGAAGCGTGGGTCAACACCGGCGCGTTGCTCAATCGCCTCAACTTCGCGGTCGCGCTGGCCGCCAACAAGATGCCGGGAGTGCGCAGCAATGTCCCGTCGGCAACAAACGTCGATGCACTGGCGCAGTCTCTCACGGGTGGCGCGCTCACGGACGAGACCCGTAAAACGATTCGCGAGCAAGCCGGCGATCAAACAGAGTCGTCGACGATCGTCGGTTTGATTCTCGGGAGTCCGGAGTTTCAGAAACAATGATCAATCGCAGAGTTTTCCTCAAGAGTTCCGGCCTCGCTCTCGTCGCCGGCGGTCTTCTTCCGAATGTCTTCGTGCGCATGGCGCAGGCGGGGACGCCGAAGGGGAAGAGAGTTCTGGTCGCGATATTTCAGCGCGGCGCCGTCGACGGCCTGAACGTGATCGTCCCTTACGGCGAAGCGCAGTATTACGCGGCGCGTCCGACGATCGCCGTACCGCGCCCGGGCAGTGGCGAAGCGGCGGCCCTCGATCTCGACGGCTTCTTCGGCCTTCATCCGGCAATGGCTTCGCTGATCCCGTATTTCAAGGATCGCAGCGCGGCGTTCGTGCACGCGGTCGGCAGTCCCGACACGACGCGTTCGCATTTTGACGCGCAGGACTTCATGGAATCGGGAACACCAGGCGTGAAGTCGACCGAAGACGGATTCCTCTCTCGCGCCGTTGCCGCGAAGAAAGAGGCGAATGCGTCGCCGCTGCGCGCGGTCGCGCTTTCGCCCGCGTTGCCGCGCATCCTGTCGGGAAACGCAGGGGCGGTGGCGATGACCAACGTCGGGCAGTTCGGCATCCGCGCCGGAGAGGCGAGTGGTCAGATCGCGTCATCGTTCGAATCGATGTACGCCGAAGCCGTCGCGGGCGCGCTCGGCGGAACCGCGAAGGAGTCGTTCGAAGCGGCGAGGATCCTCAAGAACGCCGATCCGCTGAAGCTGCAGCCGGAGAATGGTGCGACGTATCCGAACAACGCTCTGGGCAACTCGCTCAAACAGATCGCACAGCTCATCAAGTCGGACGTCGGTCTCGAGGTCGCGTTCGCCGATGTCGGCGGTTGGGATACGCATGCCGGTGAAGGGGGCGCACAGGGTCAACTCGCGAACAATCTCCGCAACTTTGCGGATGCGATCTCGGCGTTCGCGAAGGATCTCGGATCGCGCATGGGCGACGTCGTGCTCGTCACGATGTCGGAATTCGGCCGCACCGTTCGCGAGAACGGCAACCGCGGCACCGATCACGGTCACGCCAACGTCATGCTCGTCCTCGGCGGCGGCGTGAAGGGCGGAAAGGTTTACAGCCAGTGGCCGGGACTAGCGCCGGAGCGGCTTTTCGAGAATCGCGACCTCGCCGTGACAACTGATTTCCGTGATGTCTTCGGCGAGCTCGTGACGAAGCAGCTCAGCGTCGCGTCGCTGAAGACCGTGTTCCCCGGGTATGACACGAATCCGAAAAAGTGGAGAGGGATTCTGGCCGCGTAGTGCCCTCTCCCGCCGGGCGAGGGTGGCCGAAGGCCGGGTGAGGGGCGTGCCCCTCATCCGCCGCTACGCGGCACCTTCTCCCGTCGGGAGAAGGCGATCCACTGGCAAACGCCGTATCCGTCTGGTCGGCGGCGCCACACCTGTCACTTTGCGGCGGCGTTGAGCGCATCATCCACGCGCTCCTGACGCTGCACGATGTCGGACGGCGGGGGGGAGCCGGAACGGATCATCGCGTCCACATCGCCGACCATTCTGCGAAGCTCGCTCATCGCTTCCTTCGCATGCGTGCACGAGTCGTCACCGCAGGAGCACTTGTCGTCGGCACGGCCGATGTGCTCGTCGACCGTCGACTTGAATTCGGTCCACGCCGTCATGTCGTAGGGCGGATTGGCGAACGCTCGGATGTTCGAGCCGAAGAACTCGCTCGCCGATCGTGCTTCGATCACGCAGTTCGTGCCTTTCGAAGTTGTCGTCGATGTCTTTGCGGCCTGCCGCTCGTTCAACCACGGAAGGCCCTTCTTCCAAAGGAAGAGGAGCACCGCCGCGGCGATCAGAAGCTTGATCAGCGTTCTTCCGTCCATCGAGCATATTCTCCGCCCGATGAGGCCGGCTTCACCAGCGATAGCCCCGCGCCGCCGATTCCGACGATTGCGCACGTCAGCCACAGAACCGACGGCTTCCGCTGGAAGATCAGCGTCCCGAGCCACGGGCCGAGGAGCATTCCGAGCGACCACATGAGCATCCAGATGCCGCTGTAGCGACCGCGGTAGCGCTCCGGGGCGAGGCTCGTCACGTATGCTCCCGTCACCGGCGCGTAGATCATTTCGCCGAGCGTCCAGATCACGACGGTTCCCGCGAGCTCGAGGATCGAATGGGCCAGCCCGGTCATCGCGATCCCGATCGCCGCCAGCGCGTAGCCGAGGCCGATGATCCGCTGCCTGTCGAACCGCTGCGTCCATGAAGTGAGCGCGAGCTCGAACAGCACGATCATCACTCCATTGATCGACAGCAGCAGGCCGTAGGTTTTTGTCGAATACCCCTGAAGCTGAAGGTAGAGCGGAAACGTGGAGTGAAGTTGAAACTCGATCCACGTCACACACAGCGTCGCCAGGAGAAACAGCACGAAGCGCTCATTACGCATCGCGTGAACGATCGCTTCGCCGGTCTGCTCCTCTTTCCCTGACGACCGGAATCCGTGCGGAAGAGCAGCAAGGGCGATGAAGCCGAAGACGATGGATGTGGCGGCGTCGCCGGCAAAGACATAGAAGAACGAACGGCTGGCCAGGAAGCCGGCCGTCGCCGGTCCTGCTGCAAATCCGAGATTGATTGCCCATCGGTACATGCCGAAGGCGAAGATGCGCTGCTCCGGCTTCACGAGATCGCCGATGAGCGCGGTCGCGGCCGGGCGATACGTCTCTGCCGATGCTCCGGCGAAGAAGGTAAGAACGAGAATCATTGCGTACGAAGTCGCCTGCGAGAGCGCGAGCATGCTGATCGCACCGGCGAACATCGACAGCACGATCGTGTTGCGCCGGCCGATACGATCGGCGAGATGACCGCCCAGCATCGACGCGACGAGGTGTCCGCCACCGTACGCGCTGACCGCCGCTCCCGCTTCCGCCATCCCGTATCCGCGCCGCGTCAGATAGATGGCGAGGAACGGCATCACGAACGTTCCGAAGCGATTGATGAACGTTCCGGCGAAGAGGATCCACGCGGGGCGGGGGAGCGAACGGAGGTTGTCCCGTAGCGTGACCACGATGGGAATCTAGCAGGTCGTGGGTCGTAGGTCGTGGGTACCGGGGGCCTTATCGCCTGAATGCCCCCGGCACCTACGACCTACGACCTACGACCGCTACTCGAATTCGAATCGCACGCGCAGCCGCATATGTCCCAGGATCGCGCCGAGCACCGTGCCGACGGTATTCCAGATCACGTCGTTGATATCGGCGACGCGCGACGGGAGAAAGTACTGCCACGCTTCGATGAGCACGGTGAAGGTGAAGCCGAGGAGGATTGTCAGGACGTAAGTCTGCACGGTTGGCCGGTCGACGGAGTAGAACGCGATGAACGTGAGGAATCCCCACGGCACGAACAGCAGGATGTTGCCGATGATCGGCACGACGATCACGGCCAGGACGTGCGTCGACACCGGTTTGTGCGCGACGCGATGCGCGAGGTGCCGCAGCTCATCGAACGGCAGCGGCTCGACTTTCGTGTAGCTGCGGCCGGAGGCCCAGATCGTTAAAGCGGTGATTGCCACCGTTGCGATGAGCACCAACAGAATCGTGAGGAGTTTCGGAACCGTAACCGTTCGCACTCAGCACTCAGCATCTACCGGGTGGGCGGCTCGGAGTTGTAGAAGAACATCGCCGTCACATGCTCTGACGACTTCGGAAAATCCTGCGGCAGAGGATTGAGCGGCGAGGACAGCTCGATCGCCTTCTTCGCGGCGAAGTCGTACGGCGGCACGCCTGAGCTGTTGATGATGGTGACATCAGTGATACTGCCGTCGCGCTGGATCGCGAAGCGGATCGTCACGACCCCCTTCATCCCGGTGCGGATCAACGGAGGCATGTTGTCGTACCAGTTGATGCGGATCTTGCTGACCATCGACTGCGCGTACGCGCCCCAGTCGTACCACTGCGTCTCGAACGACAGCGGCCCCTGTTCGACGAATCCCTTGTCCCCGCCGCCGATCTTGCTGAGATCGAGGTTCTGCCCGCCGCCGAGGGAGGCGACTTTTCCGACTTCCTTGATGGCGTCGTGCCAGTTCACGTCGCCGCTCGCCATCGCTGCCTGGTTTGTGCGCAGAGCGGGGATGCGCGAAGAGATGTCGGCCGGCAGTGCCGACGTGTCCTCGGTCCTCGGTCCTCGGGCCTCGGTTGTCGGTCGCGCGGAGGACGTTTCCGGCGGCGGCGTGTACACGCCGTGATCGCCGGGACGTTGCGTCGGCGTGTCGCCGGTCGATTGCGGTGCGGACGCGCGACGATTGGCATCGGACCAAAGCGAGTTCAACGGGGCCTTGTCGACTCTCTTGCCGGGCGCTTCGGTGAACTCTTTCGGATTCTGCTTGATCAGCTCGATGTAGTGAGCGATGGGAACCGGTTTGTCATCAGAGCTGATGGGGTGATACGCGCGAACCAGGCCGATGATGAGGAGGAAATGAACGATGATCGAGACGATCACCGGTCCGGGGATGCGAACGCCGGGCGTCTGCTGATTCTGCTCTTCGGCGAGGAGTTCGATGTGATCGTCCACGGGCGCCCGGTACAAGGTTTGACGGTGACGTTTTCTTCCAGGTTACGACAGCTTAAACTGATGAGCCAATGACGGATGTCTACGCGCCTCCACCCCCGCCCCCTCCGCCACCCGCGCGCCCTGATAGTGTCGCATTCGACTTCATCCGGCCGTTCGCATTTGTGTTCGAGGACCCGCGATGGTTGCCGAAAGTTCTCATCGGCGGCCTCTTTGTCCTCGCTTCGTTCGTCCTGATCGGTGCGTTCTTCCTCTTCGGCTACATCGCGCGGCTGGTGCGGAATGTCATCGCCGGCATGCAGCATCCCCTCCCCGAATGGGATGACCTCGGCGAATACTTCGGCGAGGGGTTGCTTCTCTTCGTCGTCGCGTTGATCTATTCGGCGCCGGTGGTGCTGCTGGCGATCCTCGTGGCGGTTCCCGCCATGATTCTGAGCGGCGTACAAAGTGACAACGTCCGCGACATCGGCGGTGGCGTATTCGGCTGCGCGTGGTGCGTGATCGCTCCACTGAGCCTGGCGCTGTGGTTCATCGTGCCCGCTGCGCTGCTGATGGTGATCACCAGCGGTCGATTCGGGGCGGCGTTCGAATTCAGCCGCATCTGGTCGTTCATCAAGGAGAACATCGGCAACTACCTGCTGGCGATCGTCGTCTACCTCGTGTCGCGGTTCGCGGCCGGCTTCGGCCTGATCCTGCTGTGCATCGGAATCATCTTCACCGAGTTCTGGGCCATGACCGTGGCCGGATACGCATTCGGAGAGGTCTACCGGCTGTCACAAAAGCGATGAGACGCGACGCGAAAATCGTCGCGGCCTTCCTCTCCGCGATTCCGCTCTTCATCCTCGGCGCGAGCTCAGTGTGTGCGTGGGCGATCGCGCACGGCGCGTCGACGCGATGGCGGCTGCTGTTCCGCATGCTCTGTCACGGCATCGAGCGGCGATGTCTGACCATGTTCGATGTGCCGATGCCGATCTGCGCGCGCTGCACCGGTATCTATCTCGGTCTGTTCGCCGGTGTCATCGTTTTTTTCTTCCTGCCGATCGTCGAAGAGCGGCTGATGCGGATGACGATGTATGCGGCCGCGATGCCGATGGCGATCGACGGACTGACGCAGGCGCTGGGCTTGCGCGAGAGCACGAACGCCTTGCGTCTGGCGACCGGTTTCGTCGCCGCGGTTGCGTTTGGAATGTGGGCACTGGTCGCGATCGAGCGTCAAGAGCCGCGCGCCGTCAATCCTTCTTGACGCATCCAGAACGCTGGGTTACGTTCATCGGAGAGCAATGGCATTCCAAGGGTCCCTCAAAGAGCTTCCTCTTCCCGACATCATCCAGCTCGTGAGCGTTTCGGGTAAGACGGGCAAGTTCACGCTGACGCGCGACGCCGACCGCGGCTTCATCTATTTGAAAAATGGTCAGATGGTGCACGCGGTCGTCGGCGATCTCACTGGCGAGGAAGCCATTTACGCGCTGGCGATCTGGAGCTCCGGCGAATTTCAATTCACCCCCGGCGAGGAGACCGATCGGCAGACGATCACCAAGTCGAATACGAACCTCTTGATGGAGGCGGCGCGCCGCCTCGACGAGTGGCGCGTGCTGTCGAAGAAGATCCCTTCGATCGACTACGTGCCGGAGCTGCTGGCGCGCGAGAACCGCCACGAGCAGGTCACGCTCAATCCGCACGAATGGATGCTGGTCACGAAGATCGATGGGCGGCGCTCGATCTCCGACATCGGCAGCGCCGTGAACATGTCGTCGTTCGAAGTGGCCAAGATCCTCTACGGCATGATCACCGGCGAGCTGGTGCAACTAAAAAAAAAAGCTGAACGCTCTCCCGACGAAGAGAACGGACAACTCGTCGACCTGGCCGGACGGATTCGCGCGATCGCCGAGGAGTTCATCGGTCAGTCGGCTCACAAGACCATCGAGAAGCAGTTCCTTCTGGCTCTCGACGGGATCATGAGCGGCGACGG
>DASYUK010000036.1:0-8114 GCA_036001325.1 Thermoanaerobaculia bacterium | reverse complement strand
CTCTTCTACACGAACGTTCGCGCCGAGACGACGGCCGACGCCGCGACGATCATCGCCGATGGCTTCGTGATCATGGAGCCGTTCTCGAATGCGGCGAAGCCGACGCTCGCCGTTCGCACGACGTACTCCGCCGCGCGCGCCACGCCGTACCTCGACATCCTCACGACGATCACGAATGGCGGCGCGACCGTCGTTCCGGTCTTCGGCGTCACCGACGTCGTTCCCGTCGTCGGCTCGATCATCCCGTTCGCGCCATTTCCCGGCCGCGGATTCAATCACCCGCCGCTCGTCCTCACGCCCGCCGGCATCACCGCGATCCTCGGCGCGTATCCCTACGTCGTCCTGCCGGGTCAGCTCAGTCCGGCGAACGGCGTCATCGACACCGTGACGAATGCGAAAGCCGGCGAGGTGTCGTATGGAATCGTGCCGCTGTTCATCGCCATCGATCCCGATGGCGCAGGTCCGCAGGCCCCGGTCAGAGCTCCCGTCCCGGCGCTCCTCGGACTCACGACACACACTGTCGTGGGCGTCGGCAACCTGTTCGATCCGGCGCGATCGCCGATGGTCCCCGCCGGCGGATCGTTCACTTACGCGCGTCGCATCATCGTCACCGACCGCAACGACGTCGCCTCGGTCACGAACGCCGTCTACACCGTTGCCGGCCAGCAGGGCCTCCCGATCGGAACGATCGTCGGCGACGTCGACGCCGAAGGGGCGGCCGATGTTCAGGCGAGCATTATCGTGAGCGGAAAGATTACTCCGCTGTTCGGCGACATCGTCGTGCCGATCACGCAGGTGCGCACCGATCCCGCCGGCAAGTTTGCGCTCGTCCTTCCGCAGGGAGAGTACACGCTCACGATCTCGTCACCGGAGCGTTCCGATCTCACCGTTCCGGCCGTGCGCGTCGGAGCGGGAACAACACCCGTGACGCTGCCGAAGATGAGCGCAACCGGCTCGGTCGCGTATCGCGTGACGGAGAACGGGTCGCCGGTGCCGGCGCGGCTGACCTTCATCGGCGTCGGAAACCCGAACCCCGACTTCTCGCGGCAGTTCACCTCCAGCGTCATCGATCCGAAGACGCTGGCCCCGATCGCGGATCGTCTGGCCAGCGCGGCCGTCGGTGCGCCGGCGCTCAACTACGTCATCACGAGCGAAGGAAGCGGCCAGCAGACGATCCGTCCCGGGAGGTATCGCGTGATTGCATCGCGCGGACTCGAGTACACCGCCGATCAGAAACAGATCGATGTCACCGCCGGGAACGAAGTGCGCGCCGATTTCGCTCTGCGACGCGTCGTCGACACGACCGGCTGGGTGTCCGCCGATTTTCATATTCACACCGCGCGCAGCTTCGACTCCTCGATCCCTATCGAAGACCGCGTGCGCAGCTATGTGGCTGATGGCGTCGAGCTCCTCATCTCCACCGACCACAACTTCATCACCGACTTCGCGCCGGCGATCGTTTCGCTCAAGCTGGGAAGCTGGGCGCGCAGCATCGTGGGCAACGAGCTGACGACGTATCTACCGACGCCGCAGTTCCCACAGGCGTTCGGACATCACAACGTCTTCCCGGTGGTGGTCGAGCCGACCGCACCGCGCCGCGGCGCGGTGTTCACCGAGTACGTGAACGCGGCGACGATGTACGACCGGTCGCGCCTGAAGAACCCCGAGATCCGCAAGGTGTTTCAGCTCAACCATCCGCGTGGCGGAATTCTCGGATTCACTTCGATCGGCCTTTTCAATGTGTTCGGCTTCAATCCCACCGCTCCGATGCCGGCCGCGCTCCTCGACAAGAGTTTCCTCGGCACCAACACGACGAACCTCGATTTCGATTCGCTCGAGATCTCCAATGGAAACTCGCTCGGCCAGTTTCTCCAGGTGCGCAACGATTGGTTCAGCCTCCTCGATCAAGGGGTGGTCAAAACGGGGACCGCGGTCTCCGACTCTCATCGTGTCGTCGTGGAGATGGCCGGCTACCCGCGTAGCTACGTCGCCACATCGACCGACGATCCGTCGCGGATCACCGATGCGATGGTCACCGATGCCATCGTGAACCGGCAAGTCATCGGCACGTCAGGACCGTTCATCCGCTTCACGATCGACGGCAAGGGGATGGGCTCGCTCGTGCGACCGAAGAACTGGCTCGGCTCGCGGATGGAGATCGTCGTGTCGGCGTCTGCATGGATTCCGGTTGCCGAGGTACGCGTGTACGCGAATGGACGGCTGCTGCGCAAGTTTGATGTGTCGGCGATGTCTGCCGATGGAGAGCGTTTCCGCACGACGCTGCGGATTTCGCCGGTGCGCGACACGTACTACACGGTCGAAGCGGGAATCGTGCTGCCGGACGTCGTCGATACGAACGGCGACGGAGTCGTCGACACTTCGGACAGCAATGGCGACGGCGTCATCGACAGTCGCGATCGCGGGATCCCGCAACCGGTTGTGGGCGGATTGTACGGCGACATCGTGCCCGGATTTGTGCCGCTGGCGTTCACGAATCCGATCTTCCTCGATCGCGACGGCGATGGTCGGTTCGCGCCACCGGGGATCGACAGCGGACGCGTGAGACGCCTGTCACTGCCGGTGCCGATCGTTCCCGAAACTGAGGCGGCTCTCGAGCACTCCAGCGCCCTTGGCCTCTGGACGCAGATGCGGATCACCGCGGATGACGTCAGCCGATTCCTGGAGAAGCGCCGATGAAACGCACAATTGCCGTGGCGATGCTGCTGTTTGCAGCGAGCGCGTTCGGACACACGGTCCTTCCGCTGGAAGTCGTCGCCTGGCTCAATGCCGAGGAGACTCGGGAGCGGTGCGGGATCGCACGCGCGGGAGTGATGTCGGAGCGCGCCGACCTTCTGCTCATCGAAGTGAACGCGAATTGGTTTCGCCTCGGCACTAACGAGCGGCAGCATCTGGCGTTGGAATGGAGGGACCTCTGGCGGCATGCGGTCGCGAGCGGGCGCGTGTCGGTGATCGATGTCGAGACGCGCCAGCCGGTCGTTCGCTATCTGCCCGCAGGCGGTGTCGTGGTCATGCAGGAGAGGAAGAAATGAAATGGGCAGCAGCGATTCTGATCGCATCGTTTGGCATGCCGCTCTGCGCGCAGTCGAATGACTTCGGATTGTGGCTCGCCGGATCGCGCCTGGGAACGACGACCGAGGCGGACGGCCGCGTGAAGTTTGACAATGGCCGTGGGTGGGGGATGAGCTTGAATCGATTCTGGACGAGTCAGATCTCGACCGAGCTCTCCTGGACGACAACGAGCAGCGACGGCCGCGTCGATTTCGCCGGCGGGGAGTCGCTCAACCTTGGATCGCTCGATCTTCAGGCCGCGGCGCTCGTCGGTCAGTGGCACTTCGCCCGAAACGCTCGCATCTCTCCCTATCTCGGTGGCGGCGTGGCACACATCTCGGCGGACGATCTCACCAGCGACGATTTGCGCAACGCCGGTGTCGCCGCGGTCTCGATCGATGACGAGTGGGCGTGGTGCGCCAATGCCGGAGTGAACGTGAGCGTCACGAAACAACTGAGTCTCACCGTCGACGCGAAGTACTCACGCTACGAGCCTGACTCCGCCGCTGCCGGTGATGTCGAGCCGGTGAAGCTGAAGTTGAATCCGGTGGTGATCGCAGTAGGCATGCGCGCGCGGTTCTAAGGCGTAGCGTCCGCCAGCGTACTCGGCGGCAAATAGTGATCGACCCAAGTTCGTTTCCACCATGCGCCGGTCTCTTTTCGCTCTTTCCAACTGGTGTACTGATAGAGGTAGAACCCGGCGCGGATGAACTTCGGCGGTTGATCGGGAAATGGGTTGCTGCGCAGCAGCTTCAGCGTCTGTCGATCGCCTTCCAGAAGTTTCTGCACGAACCGGATGAACCAGGCTTCATACCCGCGTGTGATGACGCGATTCGCCGTCACGATGACGGAGAAGGGGAGAAACCACATCAGCCAGTCGATGCGGAGGTGATACGGCGCGACCTGCGGCGGCGTGCGCGTCACATCTCCAGGCTTGGCTCTGAACCCGTACGCTTTCCATTCGGTGCCGTCGTTGCTCCCCTCCAGTTCGATTTCATAGCGCTGCTTGGTGATGCTGCCGAAGGCGCCGTAGGCACAGACCAGATGAATTCGATTCCAACAGAAATTCATCAGTTGGTTGCGCGAGAAGAAGTTGAGCGCGGGTTTGATGCTCATGACCAGCGTCACTGCGGCTAATAGATAGAGGATGGCGTTGTAGACCGTGTCGTCGGACAGGCGGGGCGCCTGTCCTCCACCGCTCAATGCCGTAACTCCGAGCACCACCGTCAGCCAGTTCAGCCACGAGTAGTTGCCGCTGATGATCAGCCAGAGCTGATGAAAGATGATCAAGCCGCCGGAGATCGATGCGAACGGCTGCGGTGCAAAGACGCCGAACGGCACGATCACCTGCACGAAGTGGCTGAACAGGACGCTGAACTTGTGCATCACCTTCGGCAGGCGATGGAAGTACCAGGAGAGAGGGTTCGGCAGCGGTTGCGTTTCGTAGTGGTAGAAGAGACAAGTGAGATCGCGCCAACACTTGTCATGGCGCAGCTTGATGAGCCCCGCTCCGAATTCCACGCGGAAGAGCATCCACCGGAGGATCACGATGACGATCGCCGGCGGTGCGAGCGATCGCGGGCCGAGAAACGCGGCGAAGAATCCCGCTTCGAGGAGCATCGACTCCCAGCCAAACGAATAGAACCGCTGTCCGACGTTGACGATGGAGAGGTAGAGCATCCACATCACCAACCACACTGCCATCGAGATCCACCACGGCGCATCTTCAGGAATGCCGAGGATCGCGATGGCCGACAGGATGATGCCGAGCCATGCGACCGTCTCGAGCAGGCGGTCCGAATAGCGCCAGTGAAAGAGGCTCGGCGCATCGCGAAAGCGCACGTGTTTGAGAAATTCGGGCGCGGGGAGAAGGCCTCTCTCGCCGAGCAGCGCCGGGAACTGGTTCAACGCCGAGAGGAAGCCGACGAGATAAATCGACGCGAGCCCGCGCAGAAACAGCAGGCGAGCGACCCAGAGGTCGCCGAGGTAGCCTTCCATGCCTGCAAGAATCGTCCTCGGACCGAGGACATGGTGTATGCTCTCGCCGATGTTCGCTCCTGCCCTGACCTGCATCTGTATTTGCGCCGATACCGGCGCGGGGAGGAGACTGCCGATCGTTTAGTTTTTCTCAACATTCGAATTTGGTTTTCTCGACCCGCAACGGTGCTTCCGAAGCGGGTCGTTTTGTTTCTTATGACCACAACTGTTTTCTCGCCTCCATCGCTTCTCCAGTTGATCGGGAACACACCGCTGATCCGCGTGGGGGAGTTGTACGCGAAGGCGGAATTCGCCAATCCGAGCGGCTCGGTCAAGGACCGCCCGGCCGCGCGCATCATCGATGAAGGTGAGCAGAACGGCCGGCTGCGTCATGGGAAAGTCATCCTTGATGCCACCTCTGGAAACACCGGAATCGCGTACGCGATGATCGGCGCGGCGCGCGGGTATCGCGTGCGACTCTGCATTCCCGCGAACGCGAACACCGAACGAAAGAAACTGCTTCAGGCTTACGGAGCGGAGCTGGTGTTCACCGATCCGATGGAGGGGGCGGACGGCGCAGTCGCCGAAGCGCGCCGGATTCTCGCCGCCGATCCTTCGCGCTATTTCTACGCCGACCAGTACAACAATCCGGCGAACTGGCGCGCGCACTACGACACGACCGGACCGGAGATCCTCGCGCAGACGGAAGGTCGCGTCACGCACTTCGTCGCCGGGATCGGCACGAGCGGCACGTTCGTCGGAACCGGACGGCGCCTGCGCGAACACAATCGCAACGTGCGGCTGATCGCCGTGCAACCCGACTCGGCGCTGCACGGAGTCGAAGGGCTGAAGCATCTCGCCTCTGCTTCACTGCCCGGAATCTACGATCCGTCGCTCGTCGATGAGGTGATCACGATCTCGACCGAGGAGGCGCAGGCGACGGTGCGACGGCTCGCGCGCGAAGAGGGATTGCTCGTGGGAGTCTCCAGCGGCGCCAACGTCGCCGCGGCTCGGCGGGTCGTGTCGCGGATTTCGGAGGGCGTCGTCGTCACGATTCTCTGTGACGGCGGACTGCGGTATTTGTCGGAGCGCTTCTGGGGCACATCTGAGTCGCCGGACGTGACGTCCGGCGACTGCGGCCGGGACGGCCGCTCTCCACAGGAGGAGTCGTGATTCTGTCGAAGGAGATCGCCGCCTCGATCGCGCGCTTCGCAGCCGAGTCGTATCCGTACGAGTGCTGCGGCGCGCTCCTCGGAACCGGCGCGACGGTCATCCAGGCGATGCCGCTGACGAACAGCAGCGATGAGCCGAAGGAGCGCCGCTTCCGCATCCGCCCGCAGGATTACCAACGCGTCGAGATGCGCGCGGAGCAGGAACAGCTCGAGCTGCTCGGCTTCTACCACTCCCATCCGAATCATCCGGCACTCCCGTCTGCGTATGACCTCGAACATGCGTGGCCCAATTTGATTTACGCGATCGTCTCCATCGATTCGAGAGCGCTCGGCGAGCTGACAGCGTGGCTGCTCAGCGAAGACCGATCGCGATTCGAGCGGGTGGAGATCGGAGGTGAACCCGATGCCAACCACAGTCTTCATTCCCACACCGCTGCGGCCTTACGCGAATAAAAGCGCGCGCGTGGAAGTCGAGGGGCGAACCGTCGGCGAGGCGCTCGACAATCTGACGCGCACGCACGATCGTCTGCGTGAGCATCTCTACAACGAGAATGGCAAGCTGCGGAGCTTCGTCAATGTCTACGTGAACGACTCCGACATCCGCTACCTGGAGAAGGAAGACACGCCGCTGAAGCCGGAGGACACGATCACGATCGTTCCTTCGGTGGCGGGAGGTGGAGAACAGACGCCCTCGTCTGTAGGGACAGGCGAGGGCGCCTGTCCTCCACTGACCAACGAGGAAATCCGCCGATACAGCCGCCACCTGATCATGCCGGAGGTCGGTCTCGAGGGTCAGCGGAAGTTGAAGGCGGCGCGCGTTCTCTGCATCGGCGCGGGCGGACTCGGCTCGCCGGCGACGCTCTATCTGGCCGCGGCCGGCGTCGGGACGATCGGCCTCGTCGACTTCGACGTGGTCGACTTCAGCAATCTGCAGCGGCAGATCCTGCACTCGACCGCCGACGTCGGCCGGCCGAAGCTCGAATCGGCCGCGGAGAGACTCACCGGGATCAATCCCGGCGTGCGCATCGAGACGCACGAAGCGGCGCTCAACTCTTCGAACGCGCTGGAGATCCTGCAGAACTACGACGTGATCGTCGACGGGACAGACAACTTCCCGACGCGCTATCTCGTCAACGACGCCTGCGTGCTCCTCGGCAAGCCGAATGTCTACGGCAGCATCTTTCGCTTTGAAGGACAAGCCTCGATCTTCGCGGCGCCCGATGGACCGTGCTATCGCTGTCTCTACGCGGAGCCGCCACCGCCGGGACTCGTCCCAAGTTGCGCCGAGGGGGGTGTGCTCGGCGTGCTGCCGGGAATCATCGGGACGATTCAAGCCACCGAAACGATCAAGCTGATCCTCGGCGCAGGAGAGACGCTGGTCGGACGACTTCTGCTGTTCGACGCGCTGCGGATGCAGTTCCGCGAGCTGAAGCTGCGCCGCGATCCCGATTGCCCGATCTGTGGCGAGCATCCGACGATTCATGAGCTGATCGACTACGAGCAGTTCTGCGGAGTGCGGCACGACGCAGACGTTGCGTCGGCAGCCGACATCATGGTCGACGAGCTGAAGGAGAAACTCGATCGCGGGGATGATCTGCTGATTCTCGACGTGCGCGAGCCGCTCGAGTATCAGATCAATCGCATCGCCGGCTCGATCCTCATTCCGCTCGGAGAACTTCCCGAGCGCGTACAGGAGCTCGATGCAGCGCGCGACATCGTCGTGCACTGCAAGAGCGGCGGCCGCAGTGCGCGCGCGGTCGAGTTCCTCAAAGGCGCAGGATTCCGCCGCGTGCGCAATCTCAAAGGAGGGATTGTGCAGTGGGTCGCGCGCATTGACCCGAGCCAGCCGGTATATTAGGACGGTTTACCGGTGCACGACAGCACGTCGTCGCGAGG
>DASYUK010000035.1:0-3947 GCA_036001325.1 Thermoanaerobaculia bacterium | reverse complement strand
CGTTCACTCATCATCAGCGGATTCGCCTTCGCGACGCCGCTCGACATCTATCATCCGGTCTATGGCGCCGCGGTCCCCGATCTCTTCACGTACTACAACACGAGGCAGCCGACGTCGCTCCTGGGCCTCTACATCCAGGATCACATGAAGATCGGGACGCGATGGGTGGCCACGCTTGCGGCGCGTCACGATTCGACCGACATCACGACCGACGACCGCATCTCGAAAAAAAGCGTCAAGCAGTCGCCTAGCAAATTCACCGATCGCATCGGTCTCACGTATTTGAGCGAAATCGGGCTGGCGCCCTACGTGAGCTATTCCACATCGTTCCTGCCGGTCGCCGGAGTGAACTTCTTCGGCCAACCGTTCGAGCCGACCGAGGGGAAGCAGATTGAGGGCGGACTGAAGTTCCAGCCGAAGACATCGAACAGCTTCCTGACGGCCGATGTCTTTCAGATCAAGCAGACAAACGTCAGCGTGCCCGATCCGACGAATCCTCTCAATACGCTGCAGCAGGGTGAGATCCGATCGCGCGGCTTCGAGGTCGAGGCGGTCGGCAATCTCGTCTCGACGCTCAACTTCACCGCGTCGTACTCCCATCTCGACCAGGAAATCACTCGCACGACGGATCCTTCGACCCTCGGAAAACGGCCACCGCTCGCGCCGGACAATCTCTTCGCGCTCGCTGCGGAGTACACGGTGGGAAGCGGACCGCTTACGGGCCTTGGTTTTTCCGCGGGCATGCGCTCCGTGGGGTCGCGAGCGGGTGATCTCGCGAACACGATCGAGGTGCCCTCCTACACGTTGTTCGATGGTTCGGTGCGCTATCTCTGGCGCGACATGGAGCTCCTTCTCAGCGGCACGAATCTCACCGATAAGACGTACGTTGCGGTGTGCACATCGCCCTCATACTGTAACTATGGAGTGGCGCGAAAGTTCATCGCGACAGCTCGGTATCAATTCTGAACTGCGTGACGAGCTCGATCCGGACATCCGGCGGTTCGTGACGGAGATGACCGCGGCGTGGGCCCGGCATGGCGATCTCGCCGCCGTGTCCCCGGCCGTAGCGCGGTGCATCGCCGAAAAGGTCAGAGCGCCGTGGGCGCGCGGCGGTCCGCAAATGGCGAGGATCACCGAGCTCCATGTTCTCGCCGCGAACGGCGCGGTGCGCGTGCGCTGTTACGAGCCCGATCCCGATGGGCCGAAGCCGGTCCTCATCTATTTACATGGTGGCGGCTGGACGCTCTTCAGTCTCGACACGCATGACCGTGTGATGCGCGAGTATGCGGCACGCGCCGGTGTGATGGTCGCCGGCGTCGACTATGCGCTGTCACCCGAGGCGAAGTATCCGGTCGCGCTCGAGCAGGTCGTTGCTGTTGCGCGGTTCTTTGGGGAGCAAAATGCGCGCATCGCGATCGGCGGCGATTCAGCAGGCGCGAACCTCGCACTCTCGGCGTGTCTTCGGCTTCGCGATGAAAGACAATCTCAACTGATCCGCGCAATGGTTCTCAATTACGGTGTCTTCGATCGCTGGTCGTCGGCGGAAGCACACGATCGCTACGGCGGACCGGGAAACATGCTCACCAGCGAAGAGATGGAGAGCTTCTGGCGCAACTACCTTCGCGATGAACGCGACGCCGACGATCCACTCGTCTGTCCGCTGCGGGCCGATCTTCATGACCTGCCACGCGCGCTTCTCGTGGTTCCCGAGTTTGACCTGTTGACGGAGCAAAGCCTTGGTCTGGCGGATCGCCTCGAGGCGGCGGGAATCGCGGTGCAACTCGAAATTTATCGCGGCGCGACGCACTCGTTTCTCGAGGCAGTATCGATCGCTCCTCTTGCCGATCGAGCGTTCGATGACACAGCGAACTGGCTTCGGCCTGCCGTGGCCTGAGCTGCATCTCTCGGAGTGGAAATCTTCGTATGAGACGCTCCATCTATGGATGCAGATCGTTGGCAAGATTCGCCTCGCGCTGACGCCTCTTGTCAATCACTGGTGGAACACCACGCTGTATGTCACGGCGCGCGGCCTCACGACCTCGACGATGCCGTATCACAGCGAGGCAATCGAGATCCGTTTCGATTTCAACGAGCACAAACTCGTCATCGAGACGAGTTGGCGGCGTCCGACGACGATCGAGCTCAGGCCGCAGACAACCGCCGATTTCTACGCCACGCTGATGGACGCGTTGAACGAGAATGGCGTCAAGGTAAAGATCTGGCCCGTGTCGGTGGAGTTGCCGACGGCGATCCGCCTCGATTCCGATCGCGAACACTCGTCATACGATCGCGACCCGGTGCACCGCTGGTGGCGCATCATGCTCACTGTCGATCAAATTCTGAATGAGTTCCGCGCGAAGTTCATCGGAAAGAGCAGTCCCGTTCACTTCTTCTGGGGCGGCTTCGATCTGGCGGTGTCACGGTTCAACGGCAAGAGAGCAGCGGGCCGGCGAGAGGGTCCGCTAGCAGCAATCATGAATGAGGGGTACTCACACGAAGTCATCAGCGCCGGTTTCTGGCCTGGGAGCGGAACGGTCTCCGACGCAGCGTTCTTCGCGTATGCAGCGCCGCAGCCGGATGGCTTCGCCGAGGCGAAAGTCATGCCGTCGTCGGCGTACTACGATCAAGGCTTCGGCGAATTCATTCTCATGTACGACGACGTGCGTCAGTCGTCCAGACCGCGCGAGCTTCTTCTCGACTTCCTGCAGAGCACGTATGAGGCGGCCGCAAACCTGGGCAAGTGGGATCGCGCCGCGTTGGAACGCGCTCCCAGCGGATAAAGTCCAATCTCGGTGCGCGTCAAACGGATCATCGTCGGCCTTCTCCTGACCTCTTCCGCCGCGTGCGGTCAGCAGATGGGAACGAGTTGGCACATCCTTCCGAATCCGCGGACGGATCTCTATCCTCGATACGTCGCCGACCCGCGCCGGTCGCGAAATATCATCACGATCCTTCAAGCATTCAATTCGGGAGTGCCACTCACAGGCAACAAGCGGTGGGGCCTTTCCATCGGCGGACAGTATTCTCTGCTGCGACTCTATCGAGGCGAGAATCCCGAAAACGGATGGCAGTTCGATGTCGAGGCGCGCTTCTACGCGCAATACGACATCGAGAACAGTCTCGATGAGCTGGGGCACGATGGAAGAATCGGAGGAATCGTTTCGAAGAAGCTCGGTGATCGAGTGGCCGCTCGTCTCGCGTTCGTCCACACGTCAAACCACATCGGCGATGAGTATCTCCTCCGCAATCATTCGACGTTGCGCCCCAGCTCGCGCAAGGAAGAGATCGCGACTGGTCTGAGCTGGCAGCCGACTCCTCGCTGGCGAACCTATGGCGAGATCGGCTACGGCCTCAACCTCGGCATGCTCAACAGGCCGTGGAAGATGCAAACCGGGCTGGAATACGAGAGCGTTCCATTCGGACGGCGAGCGCGATGGTACGCCGCGACCGACATGACGACCTGGAAGGAGAACGCCTGGCAACCGTCTGTCAATCTGCAGACCGGCATCGTGTTCCCGTTCCCCGAAACGGGGAGGGCGTATCGCTTTGGTGTGGAGGTCTATCGCGGTCGCGCTCAACTCGACTCGTTCGAGAACCACCGCGAAGACTACATCGTCGTTGGGACATGGCTCGACTTGTGAGCGGCTGCTGCGTGCTCAACGAGCAGAAGCGCCGCGCCGCGGCACTTCGTTGTGAATCGGCGGCAGCGTGCGCAGGTAGCGGTACATCGCGCGCAGATCGTCATCCGACATCCGGCGAATCTGGCGCCACGGCATGAACGGATGGAGCGAAGCGCCCGAAGGATTCACTCCTGTGCGCAGACTCTGCAGAAAATCCGCCTCGCTCCATGGACCGATTCCTGTCGCAGTGTCCGGCGTCAGATTCGAGGGATTCGCGGGGAAGTCCGCAGGCGGATGCGCCACACCCGCGAAGAGCCGGCTCTTGTC
>DASYUK010000034.1:0-6773 GCA_036001325.1 Thermoanaerobaculia bacterium | reverse complement strand
CTGGGCAATGTCTTTGCCGGAGATTTCCGTCGTCGTGCCGTCGGAGATTCCGGTGCGGACCTTGACGGAAGCGAGCTTGCCGCTCTGGTCGAGGTAGTGGAGGACAGCCGCCCTCGGCTGTCCGGACAGGCGAGGCGCCTGTCCTCCACTCGGTTTGAATCGCAGCGCCGCGTTCGCGACCTTCAGCACGTTCTCCGCCGAGTTAGTCAGGAAATTGACTCGCGCGGTCATACCCGGCAGGAGCTTGCCCTGTTTGTTGTCGACCGCCACGACGACCGTGTAGTTGACGACGTTGTCCTGCGTCGTCGACTGCAGACGCACCTGCCTGACCGTTCCGTTGAAGGTCTGGCCCGGCAGCGCCTGCACGGTGAATGCGACCGGCTGTCCTTCCTTGATCTGAGCGATGTCGCTCTCGCCGACCTGGGCGAGGATCTGCATCTGCGACAGATCGTTGGCGATCAGAAAGAGCTGCGGAGCGGAGAGGCTGGCGGCGACGGTCTGACCCTGCTGCACATTCCGCTCGACGACCACGCCGTCGATCGGCGCATAGATGTTCGTATACGCCAGATTCTGCTTTGCGCGCTGCAACGCAACCTGCGCGGATTTCACGCCGGCCTGCGCGACATCGAGCGCCGACTGCGTCTGCTCGAATGCACTGCGCGCGACGAGCCCGTCATTGGTCAGCTCGCGGTTGCGCGCGTAGTCGCGCTGCGCCTGAAGCGCCTGCGCCTGAGCTTTCTCCAGGTTCGCCTGCGCGTCCATAACGGCCTGCTGCGCGAGCGTCGGATCGATGCGCGCGAGGAGCTCGCCCTTCTTGATGTGATCGTTGAAGTCGACGAGCAGGTCCGAGACCTGTCCCGACACCTGAGTGCCGACGCTGACCGTCGTCACGGCGCTGAGTGTGCCGGTGGCGGAGACTGTCGACTGCATGTTCCCGCGCTCGATCGTGACGAAGCGGTAGGAAGGCGTCTCCTTCGCGAAGGCGATTTTTTGGACGAGCACGCCGATGACCGCGAGGATCAGGACGAGCCCCGCGGCGATGATCGATTTTTTCTTCATGCGATCGAAAACAGGAGGGGAGAGGTGCAACTTTCGGTTGTGTCACCAACTGCACCTGGGTGTTATGAACAAAAAAAAGCGCCGCCGAGGGCGGCGGCGCTCCACACAGAGAAAGGAAAGACGAGACTACTTCTGGTTGCGACGCGACTCGTGCTGCGCCTTCCACGCGTCGAACTGAGCTCGCTGATCGGGCGTCAGGATGGTGCGGATCTGCTCCATCTGCGTCTGACGCAACTGCTTCATCTGCGCGCGCTGCGACTCCATCGTCGGACGGAGCGCCTCGATCTTGGCGGTGTCGTTGGCCTGCTTCGCCGCGCGGAACTGCTCGCGGGTCGCTTTGGCCGACTCGAAGAACGCCTTGTTCTGTTCGCGGAAGCTCTTCTCGATGTCCTTGATCTGCGTCTTCTGCGCTTCGGAGAGGTTCAGCTTCTCAGCCATCTTCTGGCTGAAACCGGCCTCGCCGCGATGACGGCCGCCGTGCTCACCCTTCCAGTTCTCTCCCGCGATGGCGAGGGAAGCACTGAGTGCGACGACCGTCGCCAGTACTGAAATCGTCTTCTTCATTCGTATCTCCTTGGTTATTGATGGCTTGAATGCCACTCGTAAGAAGAGACGTTTCGAGGGGCAGTTCTGTTTCACGGGTTGCACCAGTTGCACGCTGGTGTTACGGATTGCACGGAAGGACAGGCGAGGCATACCCAGTGCAACCAGGCGGGTCCATGACCGAGAGCCGCATCGGAGCGAAGGAACTGCTGCTGATCTTCGCCTTCTGGACGTTCATCGCGACGTTGTCGGCGGCGAACCGCCTCCTTGATCCGCGCGGGTTCGGGTTCCGCCTCGCTTCGCCGGCAGCGCCCGTGGCGCTCGAGTACATGGAGGCGTGGATCTGGGCGGCTGTGACGCCGCTCGTTTTCTGGTTGAGCAGCCGTTACGCGGTCGAGCGGTCGAACTGGCCGAGGCGCGTTCTGCTTCTTCTCTTCGCCGGGTTCGCCATCGCCATCGTGGCGGACCTCATCTTCGAGCTCATCCGGTTCGAGATTCTTGCCCGTCCGCCGCGCTTCGGCTTCTCGCCGTGGCGCCAGATCGCGCGCTTCCGCTTCGTGAATCAGCTCCTCGTGTATCTCGCGATTCTGGCCGCGGGTTTCGCGCGCAACTACTACATCCGATATCAGCGGCGGCAGCAGGAAACCGCGGAATTGCGCGCGCAGCTCGCCGACGCGCGTCTCGACGCGCTGCGCATGCAGATCAATCCGCACTTTCTCTTCAATACGCTCCACGCCATTTCCGCTCTTGTCGATCGCGATCCCGCGGGTGTGCGGCGGATGATCGCGCGTCTGTCGGAGCTGTTGCGCCACACGATCGACGAGCGCGGATCCGATGAAGTCCCCCTGCGCGACGAGCTCGATTTTCTCCGCCGCTACATCGAGATCATGGAGATCCGCTTTCAGGGACGGCTGCGCGTGACGATGTCGATCGACGAAGGCGTGCTCGATGCCCTGGTCCCGAATCTGATCCTTCAGCCGATCGTGGAGAACGCGCTGGAGCACGGGGCGGCGCGCATGACAGGAGAGGGACGCGTCGAGATCGCCGCTCGGCGGCGCGGCGACGACGTGGTGATGTCCGTGCAGGACAATGGGCCGGGATTGCGCGACGCAGAGTCGAAGGGTGTGGGCTTGCGCAACACGGAGGCGCGGCTCGAGCAGTTGTATGGCGACGCGGCGTCGCTGTCGCTGCGATCGGTCGACGGCGGCGGCGTCCTCGCGCAGATCGTGCTGCCGTTCCACACCGCGCGCGATCTGAAGACGTATGGAGTCTGAGAAGAAGAAGCTGGTGCGAGTGCTCATCGCCGACGATGAGCCGCTGGCGCGCCAGCGCATCGCCGACCTGCTGGCGAAAGAACCTGACGTGGAAATCGCCGGGATGGCGGCGAGCGGCAACGAAGCCGTCGATGCGATTCGTGACCTTCATCCCGACCTTGTGTTTCTCGATGTGCAGATGCCGGGCATGAGCGGACTGCAGGTCATCGATGCGATCGGTCCGGAGAACATGCCGGCCACCATCTTCGTGACGGCGTTCGATCAATTCGCTCTCAAGGCATTCGATCGCGCTGCGCTCGACTATCTGGTGAAGCCATTCGACGACGAGCGCTTCGCACAGGCATTTCGCCGCGCACGAAAGACAATCGAGCTGGAGGAAGTCGGCAAGATGACAAGGCGGCTTCTCTCGCTGCTCAACGAGGCGCCGCCGCAGAAACCGAAGAGTGCCTATCTCGAGCGCATCTCGGTCGAGTCGCGCGGTCAGGTTCGCGTCGTGCCCGTGGAGAAGATCGACTACATCACCGCCAGCGGTCCGTACGCCGAGCTGCATGTCGGGGAACGCACGTTCGCCATTCGCGAGCGCATGCAGACGCTCGAAGAGCGCCTCGACCCGTCTGTCTTCTTTCGCATCCACCGGTCGGCGATCGTTCCTCTCGATCGCATCGATACACTCACGCGCCACTCCGGCGGCGACTACGGCGTGCGCTTGAAGAATGGCGTCGAGCTGAGTCTGAGCCGCGGGCGGCGCGAAGAGCTCGAACAAAAACTCGGCATCGCCTGATGGCTCATCCATTGCGCATGTTCCCTCCCGTGATGAATCGCATCCATGGAGGGAACATGAAGAAATCAGGGAAGTTGATTGCAGCAGCAGTGGCTTTCACCATGCTCGTCGGCACGTCCGCTTTTGCGGATTCGCGTCGCCAGGATGAGACATGGCGCGGCGGATCGAACCGTCGCAACGAGTCCAATCGCAGCGATCGCGATAACGAACGTGTGACAGTCGAAGGTCGCATCAGCAGTCTCGCACGTGAACGCGACGGCTACCGCGTGAATCTCGATCGCCGCGGCTATTCGTACTGGTTACCGTCTTCGCGTCTGCGCGGTCGCGACCTCCGCGTCGGCCTCTCGATCCGCCTCGGCGGCGTTTTCCGTGGCGGAATGGTGTACGTCGATGACCTCGGATACGACGACGGTTACGTGCGCGGAGTGGTCGACCGTATCGACTATCGACGCGGCATTCTCACGTTGCGCGACGAGTACAGCGGTCGCTTCGTGACCGTGGACATGGTTCGCGCCGATCGCCGAAGCCGCATCGGTCTCGATGATCTCCGTCGCGGCGACTATGTCACTCTCGCTGGCGACTGGACGCGCGGCGGCATCTTTCAGGCGTACCGCGTCGACAGGTAGGATTTGGGGTCAGGTCTTCAATTTTCAGTGTTTTCCACGATTCGTAGAAAAAAACTGAAAATTGAAGACCTGACCCCGTTTCATTCGTAGCGCAGTGCGTCGATCGGATCGAGCCGCGCTGCTTTGCGCGCGGGGTAGAAGCCGAAGAAGATTCCCACAATCGCGGCCACACCGAAGGAGAGTGCGATCGACGTCGGCGTGACGACGATCGGCCATTTCAGAAAACGGCCGACGGCTTCCGACGCCGCGATGCCGAGGACGACGCCGATCAGGCCTCCGACGATGGCTAACGTGACGGCCTCGAAGAGAAACTGCAACAGCACGTGCCGTCCTTTCGCGCCGATCGCCATGCGGATGCCGATCTCGCGCGTTCGCTCCGTCACGCTCACGAGCATGATGTTCATGATGCCGATGCCGCCGACGAGCAGCGAGATCGCCGCGATCGAAAGGAGCAGCGTGCGAAGGATGCCCATCGACTGCGCCTGCGTCTGTGCGATTTCTTCCTGCGAGCGCATGCTGAAATCGGCGTCACCGTTCGGCGGAATGCGATGCCGCTGCCTCAGATACGCATCGATCTGGCGCTGCGCCTCTGCAACTTGATCGGCCGACACAGCGGAGACCTGGATCATGTCGATTTTCGTTTTGCCCGACAGTCGCTTCATCACCGTCGTGTACGGCGCGATGACGGTGTCGTCCTGATCCTGTCCCATCATGTTCCCGCCCTTCTTCTCGAGAACGCCGACGACCTTGAACGGAACGTTCTTGATGCGGACGATCTGACCGACAGCATCGCCGTTGGGGAAGAGATTGTCGACCACGGTCTGTCCCAGGACGCAGACTTTGGCCGCCGCCTTCACGTCCTGATCGGTGAAGAAGGTTCCCTGCGATGTGTTCCACGAGCGGATCAACGGGTAGTCAGTGCTCACACCTTGGATCGATGTTCCCCAGTTCAGCTCACCGGCGACGAGTTGCGCTGCGCTGCGTACGGTCGGTGAAACATACGCGACGGCCGGACACTCGGCCTTGATGCCGTCCGCGTCGTCGGCGGTCAGCGTCGAGTTGCCTGTGAACATGCGCGCGCCGCTCTGCGTCGTCGCACCGGGAAAGATCATGATGTAGTTCGTTCCGAGAGAATTGATCGTGTTCTCGACGGATTTCGTCGCGCCGTTCCCGATGGCGACGACGGCGATCACGCAAGCGACGCCGATGACGATGCCGAGCATCGTAAGGAACGATCGCAGCTTGTTTCGGAAGATCGCCTTCAGCCCGACGATCGTGATGTTCCCCAGTCGTTGAATCGAGTTACCCATGACTTGCTCCCGCAGCAACGGCTACTTGTTTGATCCGTTCGTCCTGCTGAATGCTCCCGTCGCGCACGTGCACGATCCGTTTGGCGTGCTGCGCGATGTCCTGCTCGTGCGTGATCAGCACGATCGTTTTTCCCGACTCATTCAACTGCTGGAAGATGCCCATGATTTCTTCGGAGGTGCGCGAGTCGAGATTTCCGGTCGGCTCGTCTGCCAGGAGGATGGCCGGATTCGTCACGAGCGCACGAGCGATGGCGACGCGTTGCTGCTGGCCGCCGGAGAGTTGCGAGGGCTGATTCTGCTCGCGGCCCTTCAGGCCGACGCGATGCAACGCGTCCAGCGCGGCCTGATGTCGTTGCTGGCGCGACCATCCGAAGTCGCCGTACAGCAGCGGCAGCTCGACGTTCTCGATCGCCGAAGTTCGCGCGAGGAGGTTGAAGCTCTGAAAGACGAAGCCGATCTTCGCGTTTCGAATCACGGCACGCGCGTCGCGATCGAGCGTCGAGACATCGACGCCATCGAGGATGTACGTCCCTGAAGTCGGGCGATCGAGGCAACCGACGATGTTCATCAGCGTCGATTTCCCGGAGCCGGAAGGTCCCATGACAGCGATGAACTCTCCTTCATCGACGTCGAGATCGACGCCGGCGAGCGCGTGCACCTCGACCTCACCCATTTTGTAGACCTTGGTCAGGCCCCGAATCTCGATGACTTTATGAGGCACTACCGCCCGCCTCGACCACCCGGCCCGCGCGGGGCCATCGGATTCTGTGATCCGGGTGGACCGGGACCTTCGACCTTCGACGTCGCCAATCCGACGACGATGTTGTCGCTTTCCTTCAGATCGCCGGCGACGACTTCCGTGTAGTGCCCGTCGGTGATACCGGTGCGGATCTGCACGGGTCGCAGCTTCTTCGTCTTGTCATCGAGCACCCACACCGTCTGCCACTGTGGCCGTCGTCCGCCGCCACCGCCGCGACCGGCGAACGCGCCGCCGGCGCCGGTGATGCCGCGGCTGCGCTCACCCATCTGCGCCGCGGTCCTCTCCGGACTCGACCCTCCGCCGCCGCTGCTCGTCGCCCCCGGACTCGGCCCGCTGCTCGTCGCGGACGTGTCGGGTTTGAATCGCAGCGCGGAGTTCGCGATGCGCAGAACATCGCGCACATTGGCGACATCGATCGTC
>DASYUK010000033.1:0-51737 GCA_036001325.1 Thermoanaerobaculia bacterium | reverse complement strand
GTCGCGCCTGAAGCCGCGATGTGATGGTTCCAACCGAGGGCGAAGTAGCGGAAACGTCCGTCGCTGCCGCTGATGATGCCGGCGAGCGAGTTCACACCGGCGACCGTGCCGGTCTTGGCGCGCATGCGATCGCCGAGTGTCGTCAGCCGCGAGCGCAACGTTCCCTCACCGCCCGGCTGCGCCATGACCATCCACCACATCGCGCGGCGCTCCGGTGCATTCATCCAGCGCAGCATCTTCACGATCGCCGCCGGCGTCACGAGATCGTCCGGCGCGAGTCCCGAGCCGTCGACGAAACGGAATTCAGTCGCATCGATGCCGACCTCGGTCGTGAGAAACGCAGTTTCGATGTCGCGTGACGCGGCGTAAGATGCCGGCTTCTCACCCACTGACAACCGCTTGTACAACGTCTCGGCGTACAGGTTCTGACTGTTTTTCAGCACGGTCATCAACAGTTGTTCGACGAATGGCGACTCCATCTGCGCGAGCTTCTCTCCCCAGATGCGCACGTCCGTCTGCAGTCGAACCGTGCCGTCGACGGGAATGCCGGCTCGCTGTAACGCGTCGCGAAACGCGAGTGCCGCGTAAAAGCCGGCGCTGCTGACGGCATCATCGCCCATGGCGTTTTCGCGATACGTAATCGCGTCGATGGGCGCGGCGTCGCTGCTCGTGATGTTGCCGACCTTCCACTGATACGGCAGCGTGACGCGATCGAACAGCGACACATCGGTGACGACATCGCGCACGCGCTCGATGCCGCGCCGGCGCAGCGCCTCGATGAAGGGCGCGAATGTGTTCCGTTCGTCGTAGCCGTACCGCTCGGCTCCGAACGACGGATCGCCGCCGCCCTTGAGCACGACATCGCTGCCGTCCAGCCACAACTCTGTCGCCAGCCGCGCATCGCTGCCGAGGCACTGTTGCACGGTGACGGATGAAAAGAGCTTGCGGACGGAGGCGGGAATCATCAACGTGTGTGCGTTCTGCGCGAAGATCGTATTGCCCGCGTCATCTTCGACGTCGATCATCAGCAGAGCATGATCGAACGGCGATGTGCTCGTCGCCGCGCGCACTGCGTCCTCGATGGATACGGCATACAGCGGCATCGCGGCCAGAAGCAACGATGCAATCAGAGCCTTCTCCCATCGGGAGAAGGTGGCCGAAGGCCGGATGAGGGGCAGGCCCCTCACCCGGCGCTTCGCGCCACCCTCTCCCGCGGGGAGCGGGCTCTGTCGCTTCTCTCGTCTCACGCGAAGGTCCAGTCCGCGAATGACGGGGCGTGCTCGAGATTGTCGATGGCCGCTGCTTTCAACCGATCGTCGCCGATCGCATACGCTTTCAGACACTGCGCGTAATCGCGTGCCAGGCGGTAGATCGGAGGCTGTGTAGCGGCGGGCTTCAGCCCGCTGTCGGCGCGCTGAAGTGCGCCGCTACACAAGTAGTCGCACACGCGCGCAAAAACGGGTGTGTCGCGCGCGGCTTCATACAGAAAGACGAGATGCATGCTTTCGATCGATCCTTTTTCGGCCATCGCGTTGTCGATGAGGCGTTGTCGCAGGTTCGAGACGTCGGCTCGCCGCTCCACGTATCGCTCGCCTGAGTACGACGTGATCTCCCAAACCGCAACGCGCAGCGCGGCGTATCGGCCTTTCTCGCCGAGAATACCGGCGAGCCTCCACGCCGCGGCGGTAACGATCACTTTGTGACCGAAATCTTCGAAATCGTCGGACGCGACAAGCAGCAGATCACGAAAGAGATCTTCGTCGTCAAGCCGCGAGGCCAGCCAACGCTCCGCAGCCAGTCGATCGCGTGTAGTCACCGCTTCCCGAAGCGCTTCGATATCGCGACGCTGATCGCGATCGATCGCCGGCGGCTCGAGGATCGGCGGCTCGCTCCACGGCTGCCTGCTCTCGGCGGCATAGCGCGCACACTCGGCAAGCAGATCGTCCCAGCGATCGCCGTACGCTTCTCGCAACTGATGGGCCGAGAGCGTCGCGAGCACAGCGTGCTTCGCATGTTGCGACGGCGCGTACGAAAGGATCGCGAAGCGCGCTACGGCGAGAAACAGATCATCAGAGGAGTGCGACTCCCGAAAGGTGCGAACCGCCGCGGGGATCGAGTCGAGATCGCGCTCGATGAGACGTTCGTAGAGCGCTGCGACGTCCGACGACATCCTTTACGGCTTGCGGCCCGGCGGTCGCGGTGGCGATTTCGGCGTCTTTCGCTTCACGGCCGCTGCCTTACTGCTCTTCGCCGGCTGATTGAGAGCCGCGCCTTCCGCATCGGAGCGGCTGTCCTCGATGTCGACCGTCTGCGTCATCGCATCGGTGCCGGTGGGCGCCGGCTTCGCCGCCGCCGGCGCGATGGTCTCGGATTGCGGCGCCTGGGCGGTGCCGTAACGGCCTTTACACGCCCCCACCGACAAGGCGACGAGAACGATCAAAACTGTGAAGAGTGCCTGTCTCAATGCGACTTCCCCATGCAAATTCCCTGACAAGGTACGTCCTTTGGATACAATCGGTGATCGATGGAGCGCAAGCGCATCGGCATTTTCGGGTGGGGCACCGTCGCACCGAAGTCGCCCGACATCGAGGCTTTCGAGCGCAACCTCGCGCACACCGAAACGTGGCTCGAGCCGTTCCGCGGTTTCGGACAGTCGAACTTTCTCGTCGGTTACCCCGAATTCGATTTCGACACGTATCGTCCGTGGTTCGATGAGCGCTTTCCGCCTGCGAAGTTCGGTCAGCTCAAAGACAAGATGGGGCCCATGGTGCAGTATGCGATCGGCGCGTTCATTCAATCGCTGTCGCAGAATCGCGGAATCGAATCGTATCTGCAATCGCTCGGCACCAAATGCCACATCTACGTCGGCACAGGCCTCGGCGAGTTGACGATCACCTACGAGGAGGCGTTGCGTTTCGACAGCGCGTTCAATCGATGGAATGAATTCTGGGCTGCGCCGGAACGATGTTCGGCGCTGCGCGCTCACAACAGCGGCGAACGCACCGATCCGAAGGCGCCGGCCGATCCGGCTACGTGGCCAGTCGGATCGGAAGAGTGGATCGAAGCGAAACACGAGTGGGAGCGCTTCTGGTCGGCGCGCAGCGACGCGCTCACCGACTATCTCGCCGAAGCGCGCTCGATTCACGGCGAGCCGGTGCCGCCGTCGTCGAGCTCCGCGAAGCTCGGCTCGATCCGTCAAAAGCTGAACAGAATTCGCGCGCTCAATCGCAAATGGGGCTGTCCCGACGAGCCCTGGGCGGCCGTCTCGCCGAATCTGCTGTGGAACATCCCCAACGTTCCCGCGTCGCAGATCTCGATGATCGGCAAGATCAATGGACCGGCGTTCGCGCCTGTCGCCGCATGCGCTTCGTTCGGCGTTGCCGCAAAGATGGCCGCCGACGCCATCAACCTCGGTGAAGCGACCGCGGTCGTCATCGGCATGACCGATCCGCCTCCGCATCCGATCACCATCTCCGCGTTCTACAACGCCAACGTGCTCTCCGCTGACGCTGATGTGTCGCGGCCGCTGACGGGATTGAAAGGAACGCACGTCGCCGGCGGCGCGTGCGTGTGGATCGTCGGCGACGCCGAGGCCATGATGCAGCAGGGATTCAGACCGCTCGGGATGGAGATCGTCGGCATCGGCATATCGTCCGACGCGCATCACATCATCACGCCGTCGAAAGGTGGCCCGCAGCTTGCGATTGCGGCAGCGCTCCACGAAGTGCAGGCGAGCGACGTCACGACGTGGGACATGCACGCGACCGCGACGCCGGGCGACGCCACGGAGATCGAGCATTCGCTGGAGATGCTGCATCCCGATGTGATCTTCACCGCACGCAAAGGGACATTCGGTCACGGCATGTCGGTCGGTGGCGGATGGGAGCTGACCGCGCAGCACATGGGGATGGCTCGCGGCAAACTCTTCCCGATTCCTCTCACCGAGGGGGAGCTGCACGCGGATGTGAAAGTGCACTCGGCCAAGTTTGTGCAGATCGACGGCTGCGAGGTGACTCGCGGCTATAGCGGCAAGCTCTCGATGGGAATCGGCGGGATCAATTCGTGCGTCATCAGCAGGCTGTGGGACGCCGAATATGTCGAACGCCATTTGGCCCGGCGCGAAACGGCCGCACAGTCCGTGGAGCGGTAAGTCCGCACTGCGCACATCCCTGAATCATGCGTATACGAATCTCTTGTCTCATTTTGTGTGTTGCAACAAACGCCTCGGCCGAGACGCTTCGGCTCACTCTTGCGGACGCAATCCAGATGGCCCTGCGTGCTGGTACGCCTGCGCAACTGGCGCGTTCCGCGGAAGAGCGCGCGCGCATCAATCAGATGGAAGCGTTCCAGAATCTGCTGCCACAGGCGGACGCGCGCATCACGCGATACAACCAGTCGATCAACCTGAAGACCTTCGGCTTCTCACTTCCGGATCAGCCGCCCGTCGTTGGGCCATTCAACGTCACGGACGGCAATCTCACCGCGGCGATGCAGATCTTCAATCTCGCCGCGTTGCGCCACTGGCAGGCGGTTCGGCAGGGCGTCAGCGCGAGCCGCTTCGAGACCGAACAGACCGAGAACGACGTCGCTGCGGCCGTCGCTCGCCTCTACGTGCTCGTGCAGCGTGCGACCGCACAAGTCGCGTCGCGCGAATCGGACGTCACGCTCTTCACGCGTCTCGCCGAAGTCGCGAACGACGAGTTCAAGGCCGGAACCGGCACGCGCCTCGATGTCGCGCAGGCGAATGTGCAGCTCGCGCGATCACGGCAATCGCTGCTCGTCGCGCAGAATGATCGGCAGAACGCGATCTTCGCCCTCCTGAATGCGATCGGAGCGGACGAGGGGTCGGACGTCGTCATCGCGGATCCCATTCCACCGTTCGCCACTGCTCCCCGGCCTGACGGTGCACTCGGCATCGCGCGCGAGCAACGTCCGGAGTTGAAAGCGATGGCCGCGCGCGAACGCGAGGCGCGACTCGCGGTCAGCGCTGCGCAGTCGCGACGGATCCCCAGCGTCACCGCCGACTTCGAAGGCGATTACAGCGGCAACAGGACCGACGATCTCCGCTGGACGCGCCGCATCGCCGGCAACGTCTCGATGCCGCTGTTCCGCGCGGACATCAACATCTTCATCGCGCGCGCGAAAGCACAGCTTCACGACGTTGAGATTCAGCGAACGCAACGTGAGCGCGATGTCGAGCAGGACGTACGCCGTTCCGTGCTCAATCTCGAGAGCGCCGAGGCGCGCGTGCAGGTGGCGACCGAGAACGTCCGGGTGGCGGAGGAAGCGCTCACCGTCGCACGCGACCGGCGAGAAGCGGGATATGGATCGCCGGTGGAAGTCGATCGTGCACAGGATACCTATCGTCAGGCGCACGAAGATCTCATCGCCGCGCAGGCCGACGCGGCAGCCGCGCATTTTGATCTGCTGCACGCCACGGGCGAGATTCATCAGCTCGTCGGAGGTGGGCAATGACGAGTGTAGCGCTGCCGATCTCGGCGGCGACCGCCGGCGGGATCGCCGGCGCCACACAACGCAAGCCCGTCAACAAATGGCTGGTCACGCTCTCGATCACGTTCGGCACGCTGATGGGCGCGATCGACACCTCGATCGTTACCGTCGCTGTCCCCCACCTCACCGGCTCCCTCGGCGTCACCGTCGAGCAGATCACGTGGGTGACGACGGGCTTCATCATCGCCACAGTGATGGTGATGCCGCTGACCGGCTTTCTCGCGCGCATGTTCGGACAGAAGCGCGTCTATCTTTTTTGCCTTGTCCTTTTCGGAGTCGGATCGGCTCTCTGCGGCATGGCGCGCACGCTTCCGCTGCTCGTCTTTTTCCGCGTTCTCCAGGGACTCGGCGCCGGCGCGCTGCAGCCGACGGAGCAGGCCATTCTTCGACAGACGTTTCCGCCGCAGGAGCAAGGGATGGCGATGGCCGTCTTCGGTATGGCTGTCGTCCTCGGACCGGCGTTCGGACCCACGCTCGGCGGTTATATCGTTGATAACTATAGCTGGCCGTGGATCTTCTACATCAACGTGCCCGTCTGCATCGTCTCGCTGCTGATGGTCACGCGCTTCGTGCACGAGCCCGAAGACGTTCGGGCGGCGATGCATGTGATGGCGGTGCGCCAACGCAAGAACCTCGACTGGAGCGGTATCGCGCTGCTCATCGTCGGCCTCGGCACGATGCAGTACGTGCTCGAGGAAGGGAACCGGAACGACTGGTTCGCGTCGGGTGAGATCAAGATCATCACGCTCGTCGCACTGGTGTCACTCGTCGCACTGGTCATTCGCGAATTGAGCGCGGCCTACCCGGCCGTCGATTTCTCGCTCTTCCGCGACATGGTCTTCACGTCCGGGACTCTGATCGGCGCGGTGATGTTCGCGATGCTGATGACTGTGACTTTCCTGCTGCCGCTCTACATGCAGACGATGCTCGGTTTCTCGGCGATGCAATCAGGACTGGCCCTCATGCCGCGTTCGCTGACGATGCTCGTCGTGATGCCGATCGTCGGGCGCATCTACAACAAAGTCTCGCCGCGGATCGTGGTCGCATTCGGAATCCTTCTGTTCGCGTACACGGCGTGGCTCATGGGTCATTACACGCTGGCCACGTCGTCCCAAGGAATCGTCAATGTGTTGATCATTCAGGGCGTGGCGTTCAGTTGCCTCTTCATCCCGCTGACGACGATGGCGCTGAGCACGATTCCGCGACATCGCATGCCCGATGCGACCGGACTGAACGCACTGCTGCGCCAGACCGGCGGTTCGGTAGGACTCGCGGTCTTCGCCACAGTCCTGACGCGCTACGCCACGCGAATGCGCGGCGCGATGCTATCGAGCGTGACGATGTCGCGGCCGGAAGTCATGGCACGCGTTCAATCGGTTCAAAGCATGCTCGCCGGCCGCGGCCTCGACCCGCTCGCCGCGCAGAGCACCGCGCGGCGCATGATCGATCTGCAGGTCCGCCAGCAGTCGATGGTGCTCGCGTTCGAGAAGCTGTTCATGCTCTCCGGCATCTGCTTCCTTTGCGTTTTGCCGCTCGTTTTCCTTCTTCGCGCTCCAAAAGGCGCAGCAGAAGTTCACGTGGAGATGTAAATGGCTGACACCGCAACGACCACCATGCCCGAGATCGCGCCGCATGAGCCGGTGATTGCGCCGACGCGCGCGCGGCGCCTGTACTTCATCCTCGGCATCGCTGTCGTCGCTTTGCTCGTCGCCTACGCGATCTACGCCCTGCTGACCGCGGGCAAAGAGTCGACCGATGACGCGCAGGTCGCCGCCGATGTCGTTCCCGTCGCTTCGCGCGTAGCGGGACAGATCACGAATGTCTACATCACGGAGAATCAGCTCGTGCATCGCAGCGATCTGATTGTGGAGATCGATCCGAGGGATGCGCAGGTGAAGGTGGCGCAGGCGCAGGGGGACCTCGAGACGGCGCGAGCACAAGCGGCCGATGCCGATGCGCGTGTCTCCGTCACGCGCGCCAACGCGCGCGGTGCGCTCGTCACTGCGCAGGGAGCGGTGCAAAGCTCACGAGAGAATGTCGACACATCCGCCGCCGCGGTGAGCGAAGCTCAGGCCGCGGTGACCCGCGCCGCCGCGAACGCCGAGAAAGCGCGACGCGACTGGGAGCGCGCCTCGGAGCTCGGCGCGAAGGGCGACATCTCGAAGTCGCAGGTAGACGCCGCACGCGCGGCGAACGAGTCCGCACAAGCGGATGTGGCGCTCGCGCAAGCGCGGCTGCGCGAGGCGCAGAACGCGCGTCAGGCGGCGCAGGCAAACGTGCAACAAGCCCAGGGCAAGCTCGTGCAGAGTCAGCCGGTCGCCGCGCAGATCGCCGCGGCGGAGGCTCAGGCGCGGCTCGCACACGCGAAAGTGCAGGCGCAAGAGGCCGCGCTGCAGGCCGCGCAATTGACGTTGTCGTACACGAAGATCACCGCGCCGACCGACGGCATCGCGTCGAAGCTCGCCGTTCATCCCGGCTCGCTCGTCAACATCGGGCAACCGATCGTGCAACTCGTCCCGAAGCAGACTTACGTCATCGCGAATTTCAAGGAGACGCAGATGAAGCACATGCGTCCCGGTCAGCGCGCCCGCGTCCGTGTCGATGCCCTCGGCCGGCAGGATTTCGAAGGGCATGTCGACAGTCTCTCCGGCGGAACGGGAGCGAGCTTCTCGCTGCTGCCGCCCGATAACGCATCCGGCAACTTCGTGAAAGTGGTGCAGCGCGTTCCGGTGCGCATTTCGTGGAACGGACCGATGAGCGATCGCGTGCCGGTCGGCTCTTCAGCGGACGTCACGGTCTACACGAAGTAGAAGCCTCACGGCCTACAGACGCAGCATTCGCCCCTGTACCCGGAGGGATCGGCGGTGTAAGCGTGACAATTTCCGGTGTCGGACGTGACATAGCAGTCGGATTGGTTGCGAGAAATCACGGTTCCACCTCCGCACGAACACGTACGACCGCCACTCGCGCTGCCGTTCACGCAAACAACGAACGTCGTCACCGCTGGACCCTGTGGCCCCTGCGGACCCGCCGGCCCTTGCGCACCCTGTGGTCCCTGTGCTCCCTGCGGTCCTGCAGGACCTTGCGCCCCCGTTGCGCCTCGCGGACCGACAGCTCCTTGACAGTCGCTAGCGTTGAATACACCGTCTCCGTTTCGATCCTCTGATGAATCGGGAGCTCCGTTTCCGTTCGTATCCCAGCACATCAATCCACCCGGCGAGCCGGGAGGACCTTGTGCGCCAGTCGGTCCTTGTGGCCCGATTGGCCCCTGCGGTCCCACGCCAGGCACGATCACTTCTCTCCACGCTGTGGGGCAATGGTTGGGCAAGCCCGGCAATGCAATGATCTTGATGTCGCCGGTCGATGAGACGCACACCTGGAGCCGTGGCACGGTGAGTGGTTGTGAAAATACCTGGCCCGTCGCGATCACCGAGAGAACGACTCCTAAGGCAAGCCGCTGCAGGCGAACCTTCATCTCGCACCTCCATGATGTCAGTCAGTTTTAAGATAGGAGGGCGGACGCGAGCAGAAGCCCTACCCCGCCTTCGTTTTCTACGACTAGTAGCCCTCTAGCTCAAAGCGATAGACTTCCGCCCCTGACGGTTCCGCAATTGAAGGAGGAAGAATGAAACTCAAGGTCTGGCTCGCCCTCGCCCTGATCGTGGTTTGTTGTGCGCTCCCCGCAATCGCGCAGGAGCAGCAGAAGCAGGAGATGTCGCCGGAACAGAAGGCGATGATGGATGCGTGGCAGAAGTTCATGACGCCAAGCGAAGGTCACAGAGCGCTCGATCACATGGTCGGCACATTCGATGCGAAAGTGACCATGTGGATGCAGCCCGGTGCACCACCGCAGATTTCGTCGGGCATTTCTGAGAATCACTGGGTCCTCGGCAAGCGCTACGTCGAGGAGAACTTCACCGGCATGTTCATGGGCCAGGTGTTCCAGGGTATCGGCTACAGCGGCTACGACAACGCGAAGAAACGCTACTTCGGAACGTGGATCGACAGCTTCGGAACCGGCGTGATGACATCGACCGGCGGAACTTCGGATAACGGGAAGACGTGGAACTTCAAGACGACGTCAACCGATCCGATGACCGGCAAGGACACGCCGGGCGAGACGCGTGTCACCGTCACCGACGCCGATCACCATACGATGGAGATGTATGGTCCCGGGCCGGACGGCAAGCAGTACAAGATGATGGAGATCGTGTACTCGCGAAGGAAGTAACTTCCGCGCCCTCTCCCCGCTATTGCGGGGAGAGGGTGATCAGCGCGAAGCTCGCCCCCTGCGGATCCGACACGATCGAGAACCGTCCGACCTTCGGGATGTCGGCGGGCGGCTGATGGATCTGACCGCCTGCCGACTTCACTTTCTTGGCCGTCGCATCGACATCGCTGACCGCGAAGTACGGCTTCCAGTTCGGCTTCATGCCTTTCATCTCCTTGGTGATCTGCATCATGCCGCCGGTCGGCTGGTCGCCAACATTCGCTTCCGTGTACTCGGGTGATTCTTTCAACTTCCAGCCGAACAAACCGGTGTAGAACTTTCGCGCGGCGTTGATGTCGTTCGTCATCAGCTCGTTCCAGCACAACGCTCCCGGTTCATTGATCACAGTGGCACCGATGTTCTTCTTCGGCTGCCATAGCGAGAAGGAAGCGTCCTGCGGATCGCGGATGGCGGCCATGCGACCGAGGTCCATCGCGTCAAATGGTCCATTGACCACCCTGCCGCCGAGTTTTTTTGCCTTTTCGGCGGATGCATCGACGTTGGCGACTGAGACGTAGCTGTTCCAGTGGGGTGGCGCGTTCTTCTCATCGTACATGGCGCCGACATCCTTCCCCTTTTTTTGGAAGGTGTAGTAGATCCCCTGATCTCCCATCGAGTTCTCTTTCACGTCCCAGCCGAACAACGACGTGTAAAACTTCTGCCCGGCTTTGGCGTCGCTCGTCGCGAGCTCGACCCAGCAGAATGTACCCGGCTCATAGGATGACACTTCCGGCATGGCAGCCCTCCTTTTGTTGGCCGCGAATTCTAATTCCGCGATAGCCTCATTTGCCAAACGTTTTCCGAACGAAAATGCGACAGACGGTGTTGTTGAAGATATGAAGAACTCGTGGACCGGCGGCGAGGCCGTCTGCCCCGCGGAAGCTCCTGAGGAGAACCTTGCCGTGGCGGTCCACCGCAAGGAGCCTGGGGCGTTCGAGCGGCTGATCGAACGCTACGAAAACTCTTTGTTCAACTATGCGCACGGCATTCTGCAAAATGCATTCGATGCTCAGGAAGTGGTGCAGGACGCAATGATGCGTGCCCATCGCGCGCTGACGCGCCAATATGACGAGGCGCGCTGTGCGACCTTAGCGTTACGGCCGTGGCTGTTTCGCACCACGCGCAATCTTTGTCTGAACAAGCGCCGATCGAAGACGCGCGCGCTCGAACAGCCGCTGACAGACTTCGACGACGGCCGCCTCGGGCCGTTCGTGAAGCCGTTCAGTTCCGATCTCGAACGGAAGCAGGAAGTCGAACTGCTGCGTCGCGCCCTGGCTCTTTTGCCGCTCGACGCCCGCGAGCTGATCCTCCTTCGCTTCATCGAAGAGATGCCTTACGGAGAAATCGCTCGCACGGTCGGATCGAGTGAGGCCTCGCTGCGCGGGAAAGTCTTTCGTTCGCTGAAGCTGCTGCGCGAGGCTCTGGAGAGGAAGGGAGTTGCCCATGCGATGTAGATCTGCTTTGACGCGCATCGACGCGATGCGGACCGGCGAGCTGCCGGCGCAAGAGTCGTCGGCCGTCCATCAACATCTGAAGACATGCCGGAGCTGCGACGAGTCGGTGAGCGATCTCAGCGCTCTCACCAGCGGTCTCAAAGAGCTTGTGGTCCCGCCCCCGCGCTCGCTGCGCGCAGCGTGCACCGATCACTTCGACGTCATCGATGCCGATGGCGAAGACGTTCTCGTAGCGTTCTCGGATCGAGGACTGCGGATGATCAAGATCGGCGAATCGCCGGATGAGTTCCGCGCGCAGTACGCGCAGCGGTTCGGACGCGAGCTTGCGCCCGCATCATTGCCGGAGCGTCTGCGCAAGCAAGTCGTAAGCGCGTTGTCCGGCGAGGGTGTCGAAAAGCCCGTCGTCGATTTCACGGACGCCGGAGAGTTCGAGCGGAAAGTGCTCGAGATCCTGACGCACATTCCGCGCGGAGAGGTGCGCACGTACACCTGGGTCGCACGGCAGGCGGGCAATCCGAAGGCGGTGCGCGCGGTCGGCAACATCTGCGCGCGCAACGTCGTGCCTTTTGTCGTCCCCTGCCACCGTGTCGTTCCGGCGAGCGGAGGCGTCGGTCAGTATGCGTTCGGCGCTCCGACGAAGCGCGCTCTGCTCGAACGCGAAGGGGTGCCGATCGACGAGCTCGATGAGCTGGCACGCCGGCGCGTCCGCTACGTCGGGTCGAAGACGACCAACATCTACTGCTTCCCGACTTGCAAAGATGCGCGACGCATCCGGGAGAGAAACCTCGTCCCTTTTCACGACGAGCAGGAAGCCGCGAAGAAAGGATTCCGACCATGCCAGCGTTGTCAGCCGGCCGCGGCGTAGCCAGCCAGATCGCGCTGTTCGCCGCGCCTCGTCCATCGCCGCGCGATGTCGATGTTCACGCCATTTCGGAGCCGGCGCGGGCGTTCACCGGCGATTTCTATTTCACGCATCGACACGGCAATCGTCTGTGGATGGCGATCGGCGACGTCGCCGGCAAAGGAGTGCATGCCGCGGTGGTGATGGCCATGATTCAGGAAGAGCTGGAGAGGCGTATCGTCTCTTGCGCGACGGCCGATTGCGATCCGGCGACGACGATCCAGCGGCTGCATCTCTTTCTTCGCGACCTGCTGCCGAGGAATCGTTTCGCGACAGCGGTGATTGCACAGATTCACGACGACGGAACGCTGATCGTCGCGAATGGAGGTCACTGTCCGCTGCTGATCGCGCGAAGCGATGGCTCCATCGAGACGATCGAGTCGACCGGTCCCGTGGTCGGGATGCTTCCGTCGGCGCAGTGGCGATCGATTGAGGTGCCGTTCGGGCGGGGCGACACGCTTCTCGCCTACACCGATGGTGTCATCGAGTCGCGATCGAAGTCAGACGATGAGTTCGGGCTCCATCGTCTGCGCGCTGCATTCGCAGGAGCGGCGCGGCGAGGGCAGGCGCGCGAAATCGCGGAGGAGCTGCAGCGAACCATCGTCGCGCACGCCGGCCAGCGCCGCGACGACGACCTCACGATCATCGTCGCGCGGCGCTGAGTGTAGCGGCGCGCTTTAGCGCGCCGTCGGCGTGCTGAAGCACGCCGCCACACCGAGTCACTACGGCGTGAGCGCGTCGTCGTTCGCTTTGCCGAGGGCCGGGATCCGCTGCGTATAGCAGATGGGACCTACGGCGTCGTAGCAAGGAAGAGTCGTTCGCGTGGCGAACACCGGATCGGTGTAGCGATATCCGAGGTTCGCCAGAAAGGCGATGATGTAGCGACGATACGGCTGTCCGGGAAGCGATTCGACAATGCCGGCATCCGCTCCGTAGTTGAACGTCAGGCCGGTCTTGTGCGCGAACGCCACCTTCGCTGCCGCGTTGCAGGGCCGCACATCGGCGCCGTAATTGATTCCGCCGGCCGTGACCGTACCGTCGGCGTTGATCCATCGCATCGGGACGAGCGATGGGATGCCGGGCCGCGTGTTCGGCGCGCCGCAGAAGTTCGATGTCGTCAGCGCCTCATTGAATCCCTGATCGCCGAGAAGAGATTTCAGATAGGCGCGTGAGCTCGCGGACAACTCGGCCGAGGTGACGCGCCTGCCATCCGGCCGCCGCCACAGCGTGCCGCTTCCGCCGGCGATGATCCAGAGGAGTCTTGCCGTGTCGTAAGCGGTCATGTGGATCAGGCCCGGGAGCCAGAAGCCGCCGGTGTCGGGATTCGTCCCGTTGAGTTGCAGTGTGCCGAGGCCGAGGTCGCGGAATTCGGCGTGCATGGCGTCGATCTGATTCAGATCCCACAGCATCTTGACCATCGCGCGCGCGGAATGATTATCCGAATACGTGATCATCGGATCCATCCAGTCGCGCACGAGGCGTGTCTCGTCTTTCTTCTTGTCACTCTTGTCAGGCGAGTACGTGTAAGGCGTATCCAGCGTCATGATGCCCATGTCCACGAGGCGCATGACTCGATACGCGACCATCAGCTTGAAGAGCGATGCTGGATAGGGAGCCATGAATTGAAAGGGCGCATTCTGCCGGCCGGGAACGATGTCGTCGTCATCGGTCAACGGCGGATTGTCGGTCCATCCCTTCACGGTCAACTGTTTGCCGTTGCTGTCGGAGAACGTTCCGCCGTCCCATCGCGCGATGTCCCAGCGCCGGAAACGAACAGACGACGCGCCGCCATCGAGATCGAGCGGCACGATCAGTCCGGTCGGATAATCGCGCGAAAGCATGACGTTCGCGCGATCGATCATGCGGCCCGAGGAGTCGAGCTGAATGATGGCGACGTCGACGTTGGGCATGTGAGCGATCGTCTGCGCCGGAAATGGGCAGAACGACTTGCCCGGACAGGCTTCGTTGTAAGGACCGTAGTCGATCGTCGCGTCGAACTGGGCGGCACGCATCGTCGAGAGGAGTTGCGACTCGAGCGGCGTCTGCGCAACGGCGGCGACCGCAACGAAGAAGACGAACGACGCAAAGAGAGTGCGACGCATGAGAGTCTCCTTTTGGACGTTTCGCGGGGAGGTTATCACGCCCCGTCGGCGCGATACGACTGCAGCGCCTGTTCCCAGCTTCGCATCGGAGGGAGGCAGCGCATCGGCGTCCATGGCGGTCGCGGCGCGGCGCGCTGCATCGATCCTTCTGTCACCACTTCGATCAGATGATCGGCGATCTCCGGCGGAACGCCGGCGACGACGGCCGCGTGCTGCGCGAATGTCTCATACGAGCAGACACCTTCGTTGACGACGTGATAGAGGCCGTAAACACTGCGGCCGATGATCGCCCGAACGCGCTGCGCCAAATCGACGACGTAGGTTGTGCTGGCCCACGTGTCGGAAATGGCCTGTACCGTCTCGCCGCGCTGCAAACGCGCCCCGACCGTTGAAAGAAAACTCTCCTTGCCGCGGCCGTAGACCCACGACGTCCGGACGATGAACGCGCGCGCGCATCGTTCGATCACGGCGCGTTCGCCGGCAAGCTTCGTCTTGCCGTAGACGTTGATCGGATTCGGCTCGTCGTCGGTCGTATATGGCTCGCGCTTCGCGGGACGCCCGTCGAAGACATAGTTGCTGCTGAAATGAACGATGGCGGCACCACATCTCTCCGCCGCGCCCGCGAGATGCATCGGCCCATCGACGTTCACGCGCTCGGCGAGCGCGGGATCGCGTTCGCATTCATCGACACCGATGACCGCGCAGTTGATGACGAGGTTTGGTTGGACCGTATCGAACGTGCGCTCGACTGCAGCAGCATCCGTGATATCGAGCGCGGCGTGCCGCAGCGCGATGACGTTGTCCAAGTGAGGTACGAGCGCCGAGGCCACCAGGCCGCCGGCGCCGGTGATCAGGACGCGCACGCTGTTACTCGGCTCGCAGTTTCATGCCCACGACCTGCTCGATCGTGGAGCGGTCATCGAGAATCAACCACTCGACGATCGAGAGCGGCAGCGAACCGTTAGCGATGAGATCGTCATGGAACTGTCCGAGACGGAAGTCGGCACCCTTGCGATCGCGATATTTGCCGAGCAGGCGCATGATCTGCCACTTGCCGGTGATGTAGCTGATCTTCTGCGTCGGTGAGACCGCCGCTCCGGCGGCTTCGCCGGTCGCGGCCTCGCGATCGAGTCCGCCGCCTTCCATGAAGTACTTCACGCCCTGATCGAACGTCCACCGCCCCGTATGGAGATTCACGTCGACTCCGATGCGCGCCGAACGGTAGCGCGAGAGACGCAGAATCTGTCCGGCGCTCGCCGAGTTTTCGGGATACAGCCCTTCCCGAAGCAGCATCTCTTCGCCGTACAGCGCCCAACCCTCGACGAACACTCCGTCGTCGTGATGACGGCGGATCTCATTTCGATTCGTGTTTGCGATCGAGATCTGGAGAAAGTGTCCGGGGATTCCTTCATGCCCGAGAATCGGCCTCGGATCTTCGATCGCAGCGCGGATGTAGAAGTTGCGGCTGTTGGGGTTGTACGTCGGGATGAAGTAGAAGCCGCTGTTGTCGCGATCGTACAAACCGGGCGGGTTCATGAAACCGCCCGGGCTCGTCGGCTTGAATGCTTCGGGCAACTGCCGGATCAGGAACGGGCCGACGTAGTCGGGAATCGAGACGAGGCGCTTGTCGCGGAGAAACTTCACCATCTCGTCGAGACGACTCTGATACGCCGCCAGGAACGACGCCTGATCGGGAGGGATCGATGCGGCGCGTTTCGGATCGGGATCGGCGAGCGATGGATCGGGAAGCATCGCCTCGAGTGCGCGGTAGCGCACGAGCTCCACTTCGCCGAGATGCGCGAGGTCGTGCGCGTCAAGCGGCAGCGACAGGATGTGCCGCAGCATGTAGTTGTAGTTCGCCTCCCCCATCGGCTTCCATTGCGGCATCGACGGGAGACGCTTCTCCAGCCAGTCCGCAAAATCGTGGACGGACCGAATCGCCGTCTCGCGCGCGTGATCGAAGGTGCCGCGCTCTGCTTCCGGAAGCGCGCGGCGCAGCGGCTCGACACTCTCGGTGAAGAGCGGATCGATCGAGCGCGCCGACTCGATCGCGAGCTGCGCATACAGATGAACGGGAGCAGTCAGATTCTTTCGCGCGTCGGCGAAGAGCTGTGGCATCGCCTTGAATCGCGACATCGCCGACCGCGCGCGTGCTTCGGGCGCGTCGTACTCTTTCTTCAACAGAGAGAAGATCGAGGTGCTCGCTTCATCGACGTACGCCGCGGGGTTGGTCTCCTCGGAACGAAGGACTCGACGATCGAAGTCGAACCGCTCGAGCTGCGCGCGAAACAGGATCAAGTCGATCTGATCGTCTTTGCTCCACGACGAGATGTCGGCGGCGCGAACCTGCTCGAGCAGCGAGGCGATGTGTGCTCGCCGACTCGCCAGCGCGGATGCCGAGTAATCGGTGAGCCGGCTATCCCACGTGTGCAGACCCTGTTCGCTGCTCCACACAGGAAAGTTCTGCTCGCGCCAACGGTAAAAACGCTCGGCGGTCGAATGCAGATCGCCGGCAGTCATCGCTGCTTCGGTAGAGAGACAGACAAGAGTGAGCAGTAGCGGGATGAATCGCTTCATCCCGCTACTCTATCTTCAGCAGGAGGAGACGGGTATCGACGTGCCGTATGTCGCGTTGACCCAGGAGAAGAATGCCAGCGCCTGCCGCGTATCGGTGCGATAGTCGACATTCGTCGAACGGCAGGGAGTGTCGCCCGTGATCGTGATCGCGACCAGGATCAACTGACCATCGATCGTGGCGAAGTTCGGGCCGCCCGAATCGCCGTAGCAGGTGCCGCCGTCACCGGTGGAGGGATTCTGCGACAGACGAAGGAACGTGTTGTTCAGTGAATCAAAGCTCGAATACGCGAACATGCGCGGGACGGGATTGGCGTCTTTGAAGTACGGCTGACCGCCGCCGACAACGCGTTCCTGCACGCCGTACCCGACCGCCGTGTAAACAGTTCCCTTGAGACCATTCTGTGCAGCGAGCTGATCGAGCAGTCCGCAGACCGGCAGTGTCGCCGGCGCGATCTTCTGCGCCTGCTTGAGAATCAGAACGGCGATGTCTTCGGTATCGCTTTGCGCCTGGTTGTAAAGCGGATTCGTAACGACCTGCGACACCGCAAGCAGCCGCGTCTTCGCGGTGGTCAGAGCTCCGTACGGCACCGGATTGTCGAAGCTGACATAAGCGGTGAAGCCCAGTGGCTCGAGGACGCGAGTGAAGAAATCGGTGCAGTGACTGGCCGTCAGGAAAACATTCGACGTGATCAACGTGCCGGAGCAGATCGGGAAGATGTGCCCGTCGGATGGGCGCTCGACGATGAACGCACCGACGTTGCTGTACTGGTTCGCCTGATCGACATAGCCGTAGGTGATGGCATGTGCCGAGGCGGCGAGCAGAAGTAGGCAGACTGCGACTGCGACGAGAGAGAGACGACGCATCAAGGCCTCCTGAAGTTGATTTGAGGCCGTGATTCTAGTGTGGATTACTTCATTTTTGCCAGTCCGCGCGGCGTCGTCTTCACGAGGGCATTCTCGCGATCGATCCCGTGACGCTTGTCGAGAACGTTCTGGCGGATGTAGTCGAGGAGGCGATCGAATTCCATGTCCGCCTCCGACATCATGCGGGCGAGTTGCAGGACGACTTCCACGCCGGCGAGGTTCACGCCGAGGTCGCGCGTAAGCGTGAGAATCATCTCCAGCTTCTTGATCTCGTCTGTTCCGTACAGGCGCGTGTTGCCCGACGTGCGCGCCGGCTTGATCAAGCCTTCGCGCTCGTAGAGGCGGAGCGTCTGCGGATGAATGTTGTATCGCTCTGCGATGATCGAGATCATCACGTAACCGTCTGATCGTCGGCGTGCCATCTGTGCCTCGTCACCTGGTTGCGGCGGGGTGCCGGCGGGGTTGCGGCGAGGTTTCGTGGTGCTGCAACGCACCGCGCAACCCCGCCGCAACTGCGCAACCCCGCCGCAACCTGACGCTATCGGTCACGTTATTTGTTTTCGTCCACCACCTCGGCTTCGATCACGTCGTCCTTCGAACTGCCGGACGTCTGTTGACCGCCGCCGGTCTGCTGACCGGCACCCGCCCCCGCCCCCGCGCCCTGCTGGCTGTACATCGCTTCGGCCAGCTTGTGCGACGCCTTCTGCAGATTGTCGGTTGCGCGCTTGAGGTTATCCACCCCACCCTGCTCCATCGCCTTGCGCGCTTCGCTGATCGCGCTCTCGAGGTTCTGCACATCCGAGCCCGAGATCTTGTCGCGATTCTCGTTGAGCATCTTCTCGATCGAGTACACCAGCGAGTCGAGGTGATTCTTCGCCTCGATCTCCTCGCGGCGGTTGCGATCTTCCTCAGCATGCGCTTCCGCATCCTTGACGAGCTTCTCGACGTCATTCTTCGACAGACCCGAGGAGCTCGTGATCGTGATCTTCTGCTCCTTGCCGGTGCCGAGATCCTTCGCCGTGACGTGCATGATGCCGTTGGCGTCGATGTCGAACGTCACCTCGATCTGAGGGACTCCACGCGGCGCGGGCGGAATGCCCACGAGGTGAAACGCGCCGAGGAGCTTGTTCGCCGAAGCCATCTCGCGCTCACCCTGATGGACCTTGATCTCCACTGACGTCTGATTTTCCGCAGCGGTCGAGAAGATCTCCGATTTTCGGGTCGGGATCGTCGTGTTGCGCTCGATGAGCTTCGTCATCACACCGCCGAGAGTCTCGATGCCGAGCGACAGCGGAGTGACGTCGAGCAGCAGCACGTCTTTGACATCACCACCGAGAACACCACCCTGCACCGCTGCGCCGACCGCGACGACTTCGTCGGGGTTCACGCCCTTGTGAGGCTCTTTGCCGAAGTAGTCCTGCACGAGTTTCTGCACCATCGGGATTCGCGTGGAACCGCCGACGAGCACGACCTCGTCGATCTTCTTCGGATCGATCCCCGCATCCGTGAGCGCGAGCTTCACCGGACCCATCGTTTTCTGGATGATGTCGCCGACGAGCTGCTCGAATTTCGCGCGCGTGAGCGACATGCTGAGATGCTTCGGACCCGACGCGTCGGCCGTGATGAATGGAAGATTGATGTCGGTCGACATCGTCGAGCTGAGCTCGATCTTCGCCTTCTCCCCCGCTTCCTTCAGGCGCTGCAGAGCCATCTTGTCCTTGGACAGATCGATGCCCTGGTCCTTGCGGAACTCGTCGATGATCCAATCGATGAGGCGCTGGTCGATGTTGTCGCCACCGAGATGCGTGTCGCCGTTGGTCGACTTCACTTCGACGACACCGTCGCCGACCTCGAGGACCGAGATGTCGAACGTTCCGCCACCGAAGTCATACACCGCGATCGTCTCGTTCTTCTTCTTGTCGAGACCGTACGCAAGCGCCGCGGCGGTCGGCTCGTTGACGAGTCGCTCGACCTTGAGGCCGGCGATCTCGCCCGCGTCCTTCGTGGCCTGGCGCTGTGAATCATTGAAGTAGGCCGGCACGGTGATGACCGCGCGCTCGACCTTCTCGCCGAGGTAATCCTCAGCGGCTTGTTTGAGCTTCTGCAGAATCATCGCCGAGATCTCGGGCGGCGAGTATTGCTTGCCCTGCACCTCGACGCGCGCATCTCCGTTGGGAGCGCGCACGACCTTGTAGGGAACCATCTTCATCTCTTCGTTCACTTCGTCGTACTTGCGACCCATGAACCGCTTGATTGAGAAGACGGTGTTCTCCGGATTGGTGACGGCCTGACGCTTGGCGACCTGGCCGACGAGTCGTTCGCCGTTCTTCGCGAAACCGACCACCGACGGCGTAATCCGGCTTCCCTCGGCGTTGACGATGACCTTCGGCTCATTTCCTTCCATGACCGCGACGACGGAGTTCGTCGTACCGAGGTCGATGCCGATGATCTTTGCCATATCTTATTCTCCTCCTATGACTTAGAACCACATTGAGCGGCTCATTGTCAACTTTCGCTGCCCTACAAAACCTGAGTCTACTGTTGTTAATTCCTGCAAAGCAAGGAGTGCACCGAGAGCGGTCTGCGTTTATATTCACCGCTTAAGGAGGGGTAGTCCAACCATGTCTCAGTTCCCTTACCAGTCGCAGCCTTCGTACACCAATGCCAGCACTGCCGAGACGCAGCTTCGTGTCAGCGCCTTCATTCGCAGCGTCTACGGATGGATGTTTGCCGGCCTGCTGCTCACGGCGCTTTCCGCCCTGTGGGTGGTCGTCTCGAAGCCGATGCAGTCTCTCGTTCTCGGCAGCCCTGTTGTGCCGTGGGTGCTCTTCATCGCCGAGCTCGGGATCGTCGTGTTTCTCTCGATGCGTCTGACCCGCATGTCGCCGGCGGCGGCTGCATCGGCATTCCTCGTTTTCTCATTGCTCAACGGTCTGACGCTCAGCGCGATCTTCTTCGTGTACACGTTGGCGACGATCTTCCAGGCGTTCGTCACGGCAGCAGCGATGTTTGGTGCGATGAGCATCTACGGAATCGTGACGAAGCGCGACCTCACGTCATGGGGATCGTTCTTCTTTATGGGCCTCATCGGTCTCGTGCTCTGCAGCGTCATCAACATCTTTCTGCATTCGAACGCGCTAGGGTGGACGGTCTCCGTCATCGGTGTCTTCGTTTTTCTCGGACTCACTGCGTGGGACAACCAGAAGCTGAAGGTCATGGCAACCGTCACCGGACCGACCGAGAACCTCGCTGTCTACGGTGCGTTGAGCCTGTACCTCGATTTCATCAACCTGTTCCTGTTCCTGCTGCGGATTTTCGGCGGCAGTAACCGGCGGTAATCTGGAGTGCGGCGGCCTATGCCGCCGCTCTTCTTCTTCTTCAGCGTCAGCGCGTTCTTTACTACGGAGTTGTACCCATCGTCACCGGTTGACGGCGTAAACCGATCGCGCTGAGGAATCGCTGAAATGCCGACGGCGACTTCTCGTTCGTCATCACGATGGCACCGCTCGATGTCGTCGCGACGCGGACAGGCGCCGCCACTGTTGCCGATGTCGCCGACGTTGTCCGGATGCTCGCGGTGACGGCGCGCGTGGCCGGCGTATTGGCGGTCGTGAGCGTCAGACGATCCGACGTCGCCGCCGTGGTGTTCACCGCAGTGGCGTTGCCCACCGTCACAGGCGCAATCGCTGCAGTATTCGTGACTGTCGGCGTCGCTGTCGTCAAAACACCGAGCGTGCTGCCGCCGATACTCGTCGCGCCGATCGCGGCGTTGTTCGCCTGTGTCATTGGACCGACCGTCGTGAGAATCGGCGTTGGCGCAGCGCTGCTCGCCGCGGCTGGCGCAGTGGTGAGGCCGGTGTTGATGATCGGCGCCTGAGTCGTCGCACGTGTTGTATTCACGATCGGCGTCGCAGTCGTGTTTGTGATCGCTGCCGTCGCCGCAACCGGAGCTGCCGGGGCGGCGACTGCGGCTGCCGTCGTCACACCTGTCGCCGCTGGAGCCGCGAGGACCGCTCCTCCTCCGACCGCTTCACCCGCGCCGCTCACAATCGCCGGAGTCGGCGCAGAGCTGATCGACGAGTTCACGGTGATCTGCGGGTTTGCGTAGATCGCCGGCGAGATGAACTGTCCGGTCGCATACTGCATGCTCTGCCCCAGCGCATTGGTGCCAGGCGCGGCCGGCCCGAGGACCTTGCCGCGATATCCTTCGTCGGCCTTCAGAACGGCGAGCGCATCATCGGCTGCCGAAAGTCCAGCGGCCGGTGATGACGAGATCATCGCCTGAGGCGTGCTGCCGCCGGATGAATACCCCGGCGTCGACGTTGGATTGGGCGCAACCGACCCTGCAGCCGGAGCGCTCATGCCCGGCTCGCCATTGCCCGGATACTTGTTCGTGCTGCAACCAAACACGGCCAATGAACCGATGAGCGCAATCGCCGCGAGACCTCGGAGAGTATTGCGCTCACTGTAGTTTGTCGTATTCGAAGTCTTGCGCATGTGTGATTTCCTCCATCGGTAACACAAGCTGCTGATGGTTATTTAGAGCAAGTGCTATGCCCCGTGTCAGTTCGCGGATCTTCCGTCGCAGGTCGCAGTAAATGCAGGAGTTACGGCATAGCCATTGCTTCCGATTCTGCGCGTCAGAAGGAGGCTGTTCCATGAACCGAAAGCTCACCGCCCTGGTATCGATCCTGGTCCTCTTCGCCATGGCCTGCGGCTCGATGAATCGCGCCACACCGAAACAGTGGGATGACAAGGTGATCGAAGCGGACGTCCGCGGCAAAATCGCTGAAGCCGTCCCGAGCAAGACCTTTGCGGTAGAAGTGAAGGTCAATCACCAGGTGGTCACGTTGAGCGGGCATGCCGCCAGCGAGGAAGACCGCCGCAAGATCGGAAATGCGGCGCAGAGCGTCAACGGCGTGACCACGGTCATCAACAACATCACGGTTCAGCCGTAACACGACCAAAGCTTCGCCGCAGCGCCGATCGCGCGGCCCAATATCCGCACATGCCGTGAACGCCGCCGCCGGGTGGCGTGGAGCTCGAGCCGATGTAGATACGCCGATTCGGCGTCGCATACGGATCGAGTTTCGGGAATGGCCGCGTCACGAACTGCGTGAGATTGTTGGCGCCGCCGCCGATGTCGCCGCCGACGAGATTGGCGTCGTGGTCTTCGAACTGCGCGGTGTTCATCGTGTGCCGCGCCAGCACGAGATCGCGGAAGCCGGGGGCGAAGCGCTCGATCTGTCTCTCGATCGCGTCGCTCATGTCCACTGACGATCCGTGTGGCACATGACAGTACGCCCACGCTGTATGTTTGCCCTGCGGTGCGCGCGTCGGGTCGAAAAGGCTCTGCTGCGCGACGAGAACAAACGGCCGATCGATCGAGCCACCCTTCCAGAGCGCACGCTCGTGCGCGGCGATCTCGTCGATCGTCCCGCCGACATGGACGGTCGCCGCGCGCCGACAGCTCTCCGCTTTCCACGGAATCGGACCGTCGAGCGCGTAGTCGACCTTGAACACGCCCGGCCCATACCGGTAGTGACGAAGTTTGCGCAGATAGCGCGCCGGAAGCTCGTCGCCGGCAATATCGGCGAGCTGCCGCGGCGTCACGTCGAAGATGACCACGCGCGAAGAGGGAACATCAGCCATCGATCGCACGCGATGACTCGTCGTGATCTCTCCGCCGAGCGATTGGAGATACGCAGCGAGCGCACGGATGATCGCGATCGATCCTCCTTTCGCGCAGGGCCAGCCGGTAGCATGACCAGCGAGGATCAGCGCAAGCCCGAATGACGCCGACCCCGCCGATTCGAGCGGCAGAAACGAGTGTGCTCCGCAGCCGCCGAAGAGTGCGCGGGCGCGTTCGCCGCGAAAGCGTTTGGCGAGCGACAGGGCGGAGCGAAGCGCATAGAGTCCGAAGCGCGCCATGAGAAGCGGATGTCGGGGAACGATTCGAATCGGACGCAGGATCTCATCGAAGAGCGCGCCGGAGTTACGGACGAAGGGAGCCATCAGCGATCGCCACGCCGCACCATCGGCGCCGAGGCTCGCGGCGGTCGCATCGAGCGACTGCTCGAGCGCTGGCGCGCTCCCATCATCGAGTGGGTGAGAAATCGCGATCGGTGAGAATGCCCATTGCAACCCGTGCTGCGCCAACGGCAGCGATCGCATGAACGGCGAGACGACGGTCATCGGGTGAATCGCCGAGCAGACATCGTGATGAAAACCTGGAAGCGTCAGATCTTCGGTGCGCGCGCCGCCGCCGATCGAGTCATTCGCTTCGAGCACCAGGACGGAGAGTCCGGCCCGCGCCAGTACGATCGCTGAGGCGAGACCGTTCGGTCCTGCGCCCACAACGATTGCGTCATGACTCGGCACTGCCGTAGTGTAGTGAAGCCCTCTCCCACCGGGAGAGGGCGGCGTGAAGGACCGGATGAGGGGGCGCCCCTCATCCGGCCCTTCGGGCCACCTTCTCCCGGTGGGAGAAGGATTTTTTGGGCCCCTTGGGTAGGGAAATCTACGGCTGAGGCACTCCTAGTTTGGAGTGCGCTCTAAATGAAGCTCGTCGGGGCCAAAGAGTTGCCCACGGAGCCCGAGTCGGACATCGTCGTGTTCGTGCTTTCGCAGGAACAGCTCGACTACATCGGCCGCATCTCGCGCGACATCAATCCCGACATGCCGGTGGCATTCGGAGGAGCACACGTCGTCCGCACGCTGCTCGAGCGCTTCGAAGAATCGGGCATCGATCTCACCGATGCCGCGAGCGAGGAAGAGCTCACGCATATCGCCGCGCGCAAATTGCGCCAGCGAGATCGTGAACGGCGCCGGACCCGCGCTTAGCGAGCCGCTTTGCGTTGCCTCGGCGACGCCACCAGCAGATCGATCAACGTATCGATCGAATTCGCCTGTGACAGATCCACTCCGCTCTGGAAGGCCGCTTCGATCAGACCGCGGATCAGCTCCGCGCGACTGATGGCCTTTCCATGCTTGAGCCGGATGTCGATGGCGAGCCGGTCCAGATACGCCACATGGCGATCGAGCAGGACGACGGTGATCTTCGCCCAGGGCTCTGTGTGAACAATAGGACGACCGCGATTGTTTTTGGCAGGGCTCACACGCACTCCTAAATTTTTAGATTGTCCCGGTGTGCGCAGTTTACTTCCTTCTTCACTGCAAGTCTATTCTTCCGTATCTCTGCCGGACCCCGGCCACCAGGACTGACGCAGGAAGGATGGACGGAGATGCGTCAACCCTGCGTGAACGAGGCGGTAACAATATCGCGAATTCTTTCCAGAAGGAAGAAAGGCCGCCCCGCTTCGAAGCGGCCTTTCCGGTTAGAAAGCCTTGAGGATATTGGCCACGTCCGTGGCCAGCGCGCGCAAGTCGCGACGCAGAAGGCTCTCCGAGCTGCCTCCGGCCACACCGAAGCCGGAGCGCCGCTCCTGAGTGAATCGCGCCAGAACCTTGTTCGACTTGGCGTCGACGATCTCCCCTTCGACTTTCACCACCGCCGCCCCGGCCCCGAAGCTGGCGAGGTAGCGCTTCGCGCGCGATCCCGGCGCCATGTTGACGACTTTGGTCCGGATGATCAGCGCATCGGACGATCGTTTCGGAGTCGCATCCACAGTCACATTCGCCTTCACCTGCTTCTTCAGCTCATCGGCGAAGTCCTCCGTCGCGGTGCCGATGACCGTCTCCACGGCCTTGTCCTTCTTCTCCACATCGGACGTGTTCAGCGGAACGACGACGATGTTGTTGTAATCGGCGAACTTGAATTTCTTGACGATCTCGATCTGATCGATGTCCGGGCCCCACTCTTTGTAAGAGCCGGGCTCCGTCGTCGCCGGATTCTTCTTGCCGCGCGCGAATGCCGGCACGGCGAGCGCCACAATGAGTGAGAGCAGCAGAACGACACGTCCAGACCTCACGATCTTCATGGTTCCTCCTGAATTTTTGAAGGAAAAATGATAGCAGGTCGATGTCATTCCGGCGCGTCCATGACATAGTCGCATTCACCGTGCCTCTCTTCCGGCGTGCGGGGCACGAGCAGACGTCGCAGGATCGGCGGCGTGACCAGCGTCGTGATCATCACCATCAAAGCGACGGCGCTATACAAACCGGAGCTGAGAAGCCTCGTTGACAATCCGATCTGCGCAAAGATCAGACCGACCTCGCCTCGCGGAATCATGCCGACGCCGATGACGATCTTACGCAGCCCGCGTCGCCCCGCGACGGAGCCGGCCGCGACTTTCCCGACAATACCGATCAGCGTCAGGCCCACTCCGATCAACACGAAACGGCGATCGAGTGACTTCACATCGACAGCCGCGCCGACAACGACGAAGAAGATCGGAATGAAGAACTGTGCGAGGCCGTGGACCTCGCGCTGGATCTCCTCCCCTTTTCCCGTGCGCGCCAGCACGAGGCCCGCAGCGAACGATCCGATGATGACGGCCGAGCCGACCCGCATCGCCACATATGCCAGGAGCAGCGCGAAGATCAGCGACGCGAAGAACAATCCTCCAGCGATATGGATGCGTTCGATTGTGCGAATCAGGTAAGGGGCGAGATACGAGCCCATCAGAATCGCGAGAAAGACAAATCCGAATGCGATGATCAGGATTCGTGCGATTCCCACAAACGACAACTCGCCTCCCTCGGCGAGCGTGCTGACGATGGTCAGAAGAACGAGTCCGATGATGTCGTCGATCACCGCCGCGCCCAGGATCACTTGCGATTCATCATCTTTGAGATGGCCGAGATCGGATAGCACCCGGGCGGTGATTCCGACGGAGGTCGCTGTGAGCGCAGCGCCGAGAAAGACGGACACCATCAAACCAAAACCGAGCGCGTAGCCGAACGCGACGCCGCCGGCGAACGGCAGCGCGACGCCGACGAGCGCCACAGCGGTTGCGGAACCGCCGACGGAGATGAGTCTGTGCAGATCGGTCTCGAGTCCAATCAGAAAGAGCAGCAGAATGACACCGAGGTCCGCCAGCAGACGAATCGTCGGATCGTGCGGATCGACGAAGCCAAGCCCCGAGATGCCGACCGCGATCCCGCCGATCAGCTCACCGAGGACCGCGGGTTGGCCGAGACGTTCGGCAAGCTCCCCGAAGAGCTTCGCCGCGACAAAAATTGCGATCAGGGCCAGGAGAAGCTGACCGGTGGTCACCGGAGAGCGACCCGATCGAACTCGCTGAGATGGCGAATATCCACGCTGAGCACACCGTCATCGCGCGGCGGATTGAACATGCTCCGAAACTTCGCGCCCCAGACAACCTCGTCGCCTTTGTATGACGAACGGGTGTGGACGGTCTGCGAGAAGGTCTCATCGAAGCCGTTCAGCATGATGAGGACTTCGGCGTCGCAGGTGCGAAACATCTCCTCTGTTTCCCCGTGAAACGGGCTCTTCTCGTCGATCGGATGCACGATCGTCCACGACAGCGGAAAAAAGGTCACTCCCTCTCGCTCCAGCGGCAGCGGAATGAACTCGCGAGCAGGGGTGGTGCTTCCCGACTTGCGGCGGCTGAGCATCACCGTCGCCTCCAGATTGACGATCTGATTGCTCTTCTGGTTCACGATGCGGAACATCAGCGCCGTCTGGTCGCCATACGGCGCGATGATCGCGTTCCGGCTGAACAGGATGTTCGCCATGGGGCGAGCGAAACGCGCGAAGGCGATGCCCGCAACCACGCCGAAGCCGAGCAGGCCGGCGAGCGACTCGATCGTGACGATGATGTTCGCGGCCATGCTCAGCGGCACGATATTGCCGTATCCGATCGTGGCCAGCGTGTGCACGCTGAAAAAGAAAGCCGTGAAGAACCGCTGCTCGGCCGTCGCCCCCAGAAAGCCGGCCAGCGCTCGCGGACCGCAGGCGACATACGCGAACGCGAACAGCGCGTTCAAAACCACGTAGCCGACCGTCACGTAGCCGAGAAACGTCGGCCAGCCGATCGAGAGCAGGTAGTGATAGGCGGAGAGCGATTCCCAGAAGCCGAGGCCCTCGCGACGAACGTTGAAGGTGCCGTCGCGATTGAGGAAGCGCTGCCGCAGCTCGCGCGTAACGACCGAGCCGAATCCGAGATCGGCGTTGACATCACCGGTCTTCGCCGCCGGTAGCGGGCGCCGTTCATCGAGCGCCGACATCGGTACATCGTAGCGAATCGACGATCGAAGAGCGAGAAGTGATCAGTTCAGAGCAGAGAGAACGATGGACTGTCAGCGAGCGAGCGATCGAAGGTCACGGTGTGCTGGCTGCCTGCTCTGCTGTTGCGGCGGCCGATGACGTAGTCGGCAAAATCGCCGGCGCCGTCTCGATATTCATCGAGGGCCCCGTTCAGGAGGTCGCGATCATCGAACGAAAAAAGAGCCGTACTCATGATCTTGTCGAGCGCCGAGGCAACCGTCGGCTTGCTGAATCGATAGGCGCCTCGGAGAACCCAGACCAGCTCACACAGCACAAGATCGTCTATGTGCAGCGCTGTACCGGCTTCGACGGCCTCGGAGACGAAGGCATCAACGCGACGGGCCTGAGCGGCATCATCCTGCGTGAGATAGCGCACGAGGACGTTGGTGTCGATCCCAATCACCGCTTCCTCGAATGACGCCGCAGGATGGCCGCGTTCATCTTCTCGACGGTCACACCGTGCCGGCGCGGGCGTTTCAACAGACCTTTGAGCTCGATGATGTCGAGGCTGACCGGGCGGACGACGATGTCACCGCGCTCGTTCACGACAAAGTCGATCTGGTCACCGGCATCGACCCGGAGCCGGTCTCGGATTGTCTTGGGCAACGTGATCTGGCCCTTGCTGGTCAATGTCGCTGTCGGCATGTTCCTTACTTCTTGTAAGGATTCTAACAGATATCCTTACCCAGAGTACGCATCCTTGCGTTATGAACCCCGATCCAACATGAACTACGATGCGTGCATGACCACCTGCCCGCACATTACCAAAATCACCCGACAGGATTACTCGAGAAAGCCGAACACGCCGAATGGCTGTGAAGAATGCCTGAAGATGCACGATACCTGGGTGCATCTGCGGGAATGTCTCGCCTGCGGCCACGTCGGCTGCTGCGACTCATCGAAGAACAAGCATGCCACGAAGCACTATCAATCGAGTCATCATCCGGTGATCAAGTCGCTCGAGCCAGGTGAGCGCTGGATGTGGTGCTATGTCGAGAGCGAGAGCGCCGAGGTCTACTGAGCCGTCAATGGCGGGCGATGCGGCCGCGGCCTGCCGGCGCCTGAATGCGTAACGCTCCGGTGAGCGTCGCCTCCTGATTGCCGCTGTTCGCCAGGATGACCGCGGAGCCGGCCGGCGCATCGGGGGCGATCGTGAACGTCGCATAGACGTAGTTCGCCGCGTAACGGAAGTCGGATGTACGCCGGAAGCCGGGATTGAGCACGCTGAATGTCGTCATGCCACTGACGATCCCATCGCCCGCGACGGCGACGTTGATCGACTGACCCGGTTGCACGGTCGCAGCATTCGACGTCAGGCTGAACTGATCGTTCCCAGGCGATGTGACGCCGATCCAGCGCGGGTTCAACTGCACCGGCGCGCCGGAGGTGCTCACGATCAGATTGCCATAGACCCTGCCGCTCTCGACGCGAATGGTCCCGCTGTCGCAGAAGTGCGTCGGAAACGACGTCATTTTGGCCGAGCGCCAGACGCCCGCGAGATTGCGCGCGTCGACGGGTCCGTCGAGCGGCTCCGCATAGAGACGGTAGTTGCCGGCGGGCAGCGCCTGAATTGTGAAGTCGCCGTTCGCATTCGTGAGCGCAGTCGACACCGGCTCTCCCCGATCGTTGAGCGCGACCACCTGCGCGGCAAACACGCCACCTTCGTCGCCGGTCACGCGTCCCTGAAGAATCCCGCCCATCAGCGTCGGATCAATCTTCGGATAGACATTGGCGATCGCGATGCGGTCGTCGCTATCGAGCGCCGGAGTGTCGCTGCCGCGCGGTACCCACGGATACATGATCGATGAGAGAACCGCGGAGTGGTCGAGTCCGAGGAGGTGACCGACTTCGTGAGTGACAGCTTGCTGCAAGTTATAGTCGCTCTTCGCCAGCGATCCATCGATCTGAATGTCGGCCTCGGTCAGCCGGCCGTTGGTGTCGTACCAGTTCGTCGTCATGGCGATCGCGTACTGGTCCTTGAACAGATCGTCGGCGAGCGTGACGGTGTTCTTGGCGTCGTTCCCGGCCGTCAACCCGCTGGCTACCCCGAGCGAGCGAAAGCTGATGTTCGTGTCGGGCACCGTCGCCCACGCGGAGAATGCACGGTCGAGCACATTCGCTGCGTTCGGCAACGCGGTCATCACGCGACTGTCGACCTGATACGTGATCGGGAACGATGAGGCCGGCCACGCGACAGGCACGACCTTGTCACCGATCGCGTAGGTCAGCCGAGCTGAGGCGAGCAGAGGGAGCGCAGCGAGCGAGAGAATCGTCGCCGCTACGAAAGGTTTGCGGAACATGGCTGAGCTGCGAATGTGCAACCGAGGTGCCATCAAATAACTGCGTGTGTAGCGGCGTGCTTCAGCACGCCGACGGCGCGCTAAAGCGCGCCGCTACACAGAATACACCGCAATCAAGTCGATCTCGACGAGCGCTCCGCGCGGCAGTTGCGAGACCCCGACTGTGGTCCGCGCGGGCTTGTGATCGCCGAAATACTCTCCGTAGATGGAGTTCAGCGTCTGAAAGTTCGCGAGATCGGTCAGATATACGTTCGCCTTGACGACATGACTGAAGTCGGTGTGAGCCTCGCGCAGCACGACTTTCAGATTCTCGAGAACGCGTCGCGCCTGCGCCGCAAAGTCGCCCGGCACGATGTTGCCCGAAGCCGGATCGAGCGCGACCTGCCCTGAAGTAAAGAGTAGACCATTCGCCTTGATCGCCTGAGAGTACGGGCCGATCGCTTTCGGCGCATCTTTGCTCGCTACGAAGTCCATGGCGGCGCAGTATAACGACGTATCGCTATAATCGCGGAACCGAATCGGAGACCTCCGCACTCATGAGCATCTACCCAGGCAATACTTCGCTCGCCTCGGCGGTGAAGGAGAAAGTGAACTCGACGTTCCAGCAGACCCTGGCGCTCTATCAACAGGGGCGCACCGATGAAGTGATCGCCGGATGCAACCTCATCCTGCAGATGGATCCGATGTTCGATCCGGCGAAACGACTGATGGAAAAAGCGAAGAATCCCGCTTCGCCGGTCGATGTCGACACGCCTGCTCCCAAAGCCGGCGCCGGCGGGCCGCTCGCGGAGGCTCGCGAGGCCATGGCTGCGCGAGACTTCCCGCGCGTGGTTCAAATCACGACCGCGGTGCTCACGAACGACCTCATGAACGAGGAAGCGCGCGTTCTCGCCGACGAGGCGCGCGAGAAGATCGAAGCCAATCCCTTTATCGAGCAGTTCATGCGCAAGTGCGAAAAGAACGTGGCCGACGGAAATCTCGCCGCCGCACGCACGGATCTGGAGAAGGCGCGCGCGCTCGACGCGACGCATCCGGGCGTACGTCGAATCGAGGAGATGATCAAGGCGAAAGAATCGGGAGCGCCGGCCGTGGCCTCCAGCTCGTTCGTCGTCGACACGCCGTCAGGGGCGCCACGCTCCACCGCGCAGGCCAGCGACTTCGGATTCACATTCGAAGAAGAAAAGCCGGCGGCGCAGCAGCCATCGTCGCCGTTCGCGAATTTCTCATTCGAGTCTCCCGCCCCCCCCGCCCCCCCCGCCCCGCCCGCCGCTCCGGCCGAGAGTAAGCAGCAGGCGAGCTCATTCGGCGGCTTCTCATTCGATGCCCCCGCTTCATCGTCGCCGGGCGGCTTCTCGTTCGACACGCCGGCGTCGGCGCCGGCCGGTGGCGGCTCGTTCAGCTTTGATACGCCCGCGCCGCCCGCAGCAGGGCAAGGGTTCGATTTCTCGACCGCTTCAGTCGAGACGACGCCCGACGATCAGAAGAAGATCGAACAGTACCTGACGGAGGGCGATCGCGCCTTCGAAGGCGGCAACCATCAGCAAGCCATCGATCTCTGGTCGCGCATCTTTCTGATCGACGTGACGAACGAGGCGGCGTCCGAGCGTATCGAGCGTGCCAAAGGGAAGCGGCGCGAGTCGGAACAACGCATCGAGTCGATTCTGGCAGCGGGCGTTCAGGCGTTCGAGCGGCGAGACATCGCCACTGCTCGCGCGAAGCTCAGCGAAGTGCTGCAGCTCGATCCAAACAACGTCACGGCACAGGACTACCTGGAACGTCTCGAGATGCCGGCGGCGGCCGAGCCGGAGTTCGTTCCCTCCGCGGCACCGTCGTTCGACTCGTCGATCATCGAAGAAGGCGAGAGCGCGACCCCGGCGTTCGAAATCCCCGAGCCCGCGGTGCGGAAACCGACTCCGGCGAGGGCGCCGCGCGCGGCAGCGCCCAGCAAACTTCCGATGGGTCTCATCGCCGCGGTCATCGCGGCCGTTGTGCTCATCGGCGGCGGATGGTTCGTCTGGACGAAGTTCATGTCCGCGCCGAAGACCGATGCCGGCGCGACGAGCGCGTTGCTCGACCGCGCCACGGAGTTCTCGCAGCAGGGGAAGTACGATCTGGCGATCGCGACGCTGCAGGACATCAAACCGGGCGATCCACAATACGACAAGGCCCTCGGCATGATCGCCGACCTCCAGCAAAAGAAGGCTAGACAGTCAGCGATGGTCGAAGGCCGGCCGGCGACCGTGTTCTTCGAAGAGAACATCAACGCTGGGCGCACGGCATTCGAAGCGCACGATTACGTTTCGGCGAAGAAGGCATTCGAGCAGGCGATGCGCGTCAAGCCGCTGCCGCCGGACGTAAAGGCATCCTATGACGCTGCGTCGCAACAGGTGGCGAAGCTCGAGAGTGCGCGAGCTCTGTTCGGTGAACGAAAGTATGCGGACGTGATCGCGAGCTTGCAGCCGCTGCTGCAGCAGGATCCGCAGAACAAAAACCTCCAGCGCATGATCATCGACGCCCACTTCAACCTCGGCGCCACCGCTCTGCAGGAAGAGCGGATGGCCGACGCGAAACGCGAGTTCGATGAAGTGCTGAGGTCCGATCCGAACGACGAGCTGGCGAAGAGGAGCAAGGACCTGGCGGACCGCTACGACGGGCAACCGAAGGACCTGCTCTACAAGATCTATGTAAAATATCTGCCGTTACGGATGCCTGCAGTGTAAATCGGGGATGGGAGGGTGTGATGCAGCGCTTTGACGAAATGGTTCTCGAGCCGATCCCTCTGATTCAGGAGGTGCACACGGTTTCGACGCCGCGCCGCGCAAACGATGCGCCGCGCGTTCATCGCCTCCTCGCCTTCCTCACCGATATCTCGCTGTTCGTCGCGCTGACGCTGGCGCTCTCGCCTCTGCTCCCGCCGTCGCGGAACATCGTGGCGATCACCGCCCTCGCCGGTTTCGTGGTCATGACGTCGTACTACTACTTCGTCGGAACGTGGTTGCTGTGGGGAAAGACAATCGGTGGAGTGATCTTCGATGTGAAAGTCGTCGGCGCATCGAATGCGTCGATGTCGTTCCGATCGGCGACGCTGCGTTGGGCGGGCATCTGTGCGTCAATGCTGACCGGCGGGATCGGTTTCGTTCTCGTCGCGCTACCGAGCGGGCGCTCTCTCGCCGATCGCCTGTCGCGAACGCGCTGTATCGCGGGCTAGGTTTGTATGAAGGGTGCAGGGACACTGCTGTGCGCAGTGACACTGTTCTGCGCGGAATCAGTTGCCGCCAAGACATGTCCACCACCGACGGACGCCGACGTGCGCAGCGCAGTCCTGAGCGCTCTGCTGACCGCCCAGCCGGGGCTGAAATTGCGAGCTCAGGTCGACCTCGCGACCAGTTCCCCGCTGATTGTTGCGTGGGATCACGATGGGAAGTTCTGGCGCGCGTACCAGTGGGCACCAGCAAGTACCGCGTATCCTGCGCAGCCGGCTGCTCTGAAAGATGCGCCGACACGTTTTGACGATATGGGAACGCTCCGCTTCGATGCGCCTTCATCACAGCGCGTCCTTCTGGTCGTTACGCGCACGAATCCGCTGTTGTATAGCATCGAGAAACTACCGACCGTTTATGAGACATCCCCGGATTTGGCGAACCTGCGCGCGATCTTGGATGGTTTGGCATCGTTCATTACAGCGAGCGTGAAGCACGGTGATAGTCACGTCGAGATAAAAGCCGCGACAGGACCACAAGGCGCGCCCTTGTGCCAATATCGATTGCCGGCGGTGCCGCCAACGAAAGCGCTGAACGACGCGCTCATGAAAGTTCGCACCCACGTCGCGTTGCTGTCCGCCCACAAACTGAACGCGGTCTCGCAATTGCGTCGCGGCGAAGCGGGAGAGGAAGTGGCATTCGCAATCCCTGATGACCCGCTCAGCGATACAGACAGATATTTCAGCGCCCTCGATGAGGCACGCGAGAACTTTGCGACGTCGCTGTTTGGTAAAGCGTATTCGTGTCCGGGATTGCGGCAACTTGCTGACGCTGAGCTGACATATCTACTCACGCATCCCAGCGAGAGCGATGCTGCGAAGCACTGGAAAGATGCGATCGCGAAAGCGCAGACCGTGCGCTGTCCTTATTCTGAAAGCCTGGACAACTTCACCAGCGGACTAACCGGAACCATCGTCTCGTGCGCCACAAAATTTCTCACGGCGTACGTGCAGCGGAGCGACGACACGCAAGAAGTGCTCACGCGCAGCGCTGAGGCGCTGACCCAGCGATCGGCCGTTGAAACAGCGTCGTTGGCGCTACTCGGCTTCAAGCGCGTTGTGGATGAAGTGATTCCAAAAAACAAGTCGTGCAGTCTTCGTAACGGCGTGCTCGTCGCGTATAACGCGGATCGGGCATTCTTGGACAAGCTCGCGACCGTGAAGTTCAAAATCCAACCTGTGTCTCCGTTCGGCGAAACGTACGAGCGTTTACACGAGACGAACGTTGAGCATTCGTTTGTTCTGCGCGAGAGTCATGCTGGACACATCGGGTACGGTGTTGGACTCGTGTTGACCGGCATCAAGCAGCCCACCTGGGAAGCGGTGCAGGATCCACGCGACGCGACCAAGAAAGTGATCGCCCGAACCAAGGAGACTTCGCGCTCCGGCGATCTCGCGTTGCTGCTTGCATACCGGTTCCTCGATTCGGAGAAATACACATTCAACCCGGGCCTCCATGTGGGCGTCGGGACGACGAATGACCTCGCAGGGTTTCTCGGGGTCAGCCTTGATCTTGGCCGGTACGCACGCATAGGCGTTGGCTTCACATCGCAGCAGGTCAATCGGCTGATCGCGAACCAGCACGAGCTGCGCTACAAACCGGACGGTACTCCGGACCCGGCGTCGCTCACGAGCGTGACTGCAACATCAGACATTCAAATGCGCACCGAGTTTCGCAACGCGGCCTACGGAACGATCAGCTTGTCGCTTGACGGTTTACCCCTCTTTACAAAGAAATGATTATCCGCCTAGCGCGGGGCGAGGATCGCGCGCCGAAGCGCGGCCCGCACCGACCCAGGCCAGCCGCGTGAGGAGCGATCCGACAATCGTCGATGCTGCAGCCAGCCGCCGCGTTTTCTTCGACCGCGCACCAAGCAATCGCAGAAGAAACGGCACCGGACCGGACAGCACGCCGCCGATGCGAGTGATTGTGCCGGTCGGGCCGCGCCGCAACGGAGTCGACTCGAGGTCATCGTTCATCTCGATGCGCGCGCCGGTGATCGTCTCAAAGAGCGCGGCCGCCAAGCCGATCGCATTGAGCCCGTCGTGGCGATGACCACGCAGCTCGAGCATCGACACTGCCGATCCTGCGGCCGAGGCGGCGAAGTGAACGGGAAGCAGTGCGACATGCGTCGACCAGACCGGAATGGATGTCGCGCCGAGGAGCACGCCGGTGTAAGTGGCCATGCCGAGTCCGGTCAGGGCGGATGCGACTGCAGCCGTGTCGCCCGAGCGGCGCGGAAGAATGATCGCGGCAGTCGATGCGCCGCCGAAGGCAGCGAGCAACCAGGCGCCGACGGACATCGGCGACTGCGGCTTGAAGACGCGGAGCATGTTCAAAAACCGCGAGGGGCGGCCGAGGTCCGCGATGAGAAGTGGAGCCGAGAGATTCGCGCCGATGGCGGCGATCCAGCGCGCATCGCGCACGAGACGCTTGTCGGCATCCGAGAGTTGCGCGGCGATGCCGATCATCGCCGCCGCGCCCGCAGCGCCGCCGACGAAGAAGTAGACCGGAACTTCCCACGTCCAGACAGGCTTCTTGAGGAGAGGGAGATCGTAGTAATTCTCCACTGCGCGCCCCTCACCCGGCGCTTCGCGCCACCCTCTCCCGCGGGGAGAGGGCAAAAGCCAACAATGATCCGATCGCCAACACACCGGCGGCAATCGCTGCTGACGTCCACGCGACCGGCAGCAACGTCGTGGGCACCTGCGGGCTCATCGGCAGGTTGTACGCGCGCGCGTCGCCGCGGATCAGGAAAAAGGCGTGCGTTCCGCCGACACTCGTGTTTTTCGGATTGTAGATTGTCGCGTCGGTCATCCCGAACGCGTGGAGCTTCTCAATGCGCGCATCGGCGATCTTCTGCAGCTCATCGAGATTGCCGAAGAGAATCGATTCCGTCGGACACGCCTTCGCGCACGCGGGCACTTCGCCGGCGCGCTGCCGGTCGTAACAGAAGGTGCACTTGAACGCGCGGCCGTCGTCCGGCCGCCGATCGATCACTCCGAACGGACAGCTCACGACGCAGTAGCCGCAGCCATTGCAGACGTCGGGCTGCACGTACACGCCGCCGAATTCGGTACGGACGATCGATCCGGTGGGACAGGCTTCGAGGCATCCGGCGTTCTCGCAATGCTTGCAGACATCCGACGAGAACTCCCACGCCATTAGCTCAGGGGCATTCCCTCCCCTGCCGACGACCGGTTCACGCTCGACAAACTTCACGTGCCGCCACGTCGAGTGACCGAGCGAGAGCGTGTTGTCGTATGACCGGCCGGAGAAGCGAAAGCCGTCGGCGGGAACGTCGTTCCACTCTTTGCAGGCCACCTCGCATGCCTTGCATCCGATGCAGAGCGTCGAGTCGGTGAAGAAGCCGGTGACGCTCACGCTCGCCTCACGTTGCAACTGACCCCTTTGGACTCGAAGATCCTCACATTCGGCTCTTCCGAGATCGCGAGCAGGTCGTTGACCACATCGCCGGTGACGAGACCATTCGGTCCCCAGTGATACGGAAGTCCGACCTGATGGACGATGCGGCCATCGATCTGCAGAGGCGGCATCCGTTTCGTGACGAGAGCACGCGCTTTGATCGACGCACGCGCGGTGCAGATCTCGACGAATTCGCCATTCGTCACGCCGATCTCGCGCGCGAGATCAGGGGAGATTTCCGTGAACAGCTCCGGCTGCAACTCGGCGAGGTGTGAGAGCGTGCGCGTCATGCCGCCCGCAGTGTGATGTTCGGTGAGGCGATACGTCGTCAGCACGTACGGAAAGCGTTCATCAGGCGATCTCGCGTATCGGTTGTCGGGTCGTTCCATCTTCATCGCCGCAGGATCGTTCTGCTGCGATGGATAGAGTGGGTTGGTGACGTTCGATTCGAGCGGCTCGTAGTGTGCGGGCAACGGACCATCCTTGAGTCCCGACGGCACCCAGATCCATCCCATGCCGTCTTGATGCATGATGAATGGGGCGTCTCCCGGCAGCGCCTCGTCGCCACCTTTGTCGGGATCACCCTGGAAGTCCGGTGGTTTCCCGCGTGTGAAGTCAGCGATGTCGTGGCCGACCCACTCGCGCTTCGTCTCGTCCCACCACACGAGCGCTTTTCGCTCGCTCCACGGTCTGCCATCCGGCGCAGCCGAGGCGCGGTTGTAGAGAATGCGCCGATCGAGCGGCCAAGCGTAGCCCCAGCCGTGGCCATATCGCCCTTCCGGCCGGCGCTTGCGTGCTTTGTTCTCGCCTGCTTCAAACACGCCGGAGTAGATCCAGCACCCGCACGCCGTCGAGCCGTCGCTCTTCAGGTCGCCGAAATGCTTCAGTGGAGCGCCGCCGCCCTCGGCGGCGTCACCATGGATCTCGCGCAGGACTTCTTCCGCGTCCTCATCCTTGTAGTTCCATGTGAGCGCACGCAATCCCGCATCGCGCGGACGATCCGTCGCGCGACGTTTCAATCGGCGGCCGAGGTCAACGATGAAATGGAGCTCGCTGCGCGCGTCGCCGGGCGGATCGACCGCTTTGTCGCGCCACTGCAAAAGGCGCTGCGTGTTGGTGAACGATCCGTCTTTCTCCGCATGTGACGCGGCGGGAAAGAAGAAGACCTCCGTGGCGCAGTCGGGAAACTCTCGCCAGAACGTCGCGGTCTCGACTTCGACCATGTCGCGCACGACGAGCCACTTGAGTTTTGACATCGCCCGGCGATGGAGCTTCGCATTCGGCGATCCGACGGCGGGATTCTGTCCCATCACGATCAGCCCTTCGAGCTTCTCGTCCGCCATCTCCATCGTGTAACCGAAATACGAATGATCGCCGGTCACCTGTGGCAGCCACTGGAAGCCGAAGCCGATCTCTTTCGTCGCCGCATCGCCGTAGTACGACTTGAGCAGCGACACGATGTACTTGTCGAGGTTGTGCCACCACCCTTTCGGCGACTTGTGCTTCCTGATGTAGTCGTCGAGGCTCCGTTCTTTGTCGGACGGCATCGGCAGATAGCCGGGGAGCATGTCGTAGAGCGTCGGGATGTCTGTCGAACCTTGAATCGATGCGTGACCGCGCAGCGCGAGGATGCCGCCGCCCGGCCGCCCGATGTTACCGAGCAGCAGTTGCAGAATCGACGCCGCGCGAATGATCTGCACGCCGGTCGAATGCTGCGTCCATCCGACGGCGTAACAGATCGCGCCCGTTTTTTCGCGACCTGACGCCGCGGTGAAAATGTCGGCCACGTCGAGGAACCGCTCCTTCGGCATTCCGCAACTTCGCTCGACGAGCTCCGGCGTATATCGCGCGAAATGCCGCCTCAGCACCTGAAAGACGCAGCGCGGATGCTGCATGGTCGAATCGCGCTCGTCGCCCTCGTAGCGCCAGGACTCAGGATCGTACTTGTGCGTTTCCGCGTCCCAACCCGAAAAGAGTCCGCGGAGATCTTCGGTGTCCTTGAAATCGGAGCGAAGGATCGCCGGCGCATTCGTGTAATGCACGACGTAATCGCGAAAGTATCGCTCGTTGGTGAGCGTGAAGTTGATCAGTGCGCCGAGGAAGACGATGTCGCTGCCGGCGCGAAGCGGCAGCCAGTAGTCGGCCATCGCGGACGTGCGCGTGAAGCGCGGGTCGACGTGAATGACTTTCGCGCCGTTCTTCTCGCGCGCTTCGATGACCCACTGGAATCCGACGGGGTGATTCTCCGCCATCGACGAGCCCATGATGAGAATCGCGTCGGCGTTGGCGAGGTCCTGCTGCGCGGTCGTCGCGCCGCCGCGCCCGAGCGAAGTGCCCAGACCGGGCACCGTGGAGCTGTGTCATATCCGCGCCTGATTGCTCAGGCAGACCATCCCCAATCCCGCAGTGAACAGCTTCTTGATCAGGTAGTTCTCTTCGATGTCGAGCGTGGCCCCGCCGAGATGGGCGATGGCGGTCGTGTGCATGTGCTCTTCGTTGAACGTGCGCTCGCGGGAGTCCCAGATGCGCTGCGCCACGAGCTCAGTGGCTTCATCGAGCGACATCTCGCGCCACTGCCGGGCACGCGCCGCTCGATACTTCACCTTCGTCGCGCGACCAGGATGCGTGACGAGCTCGTAGCTCGCCGCCCCCTTCGGGCAGAGACGACCGCGCGAGATCGGCGAATCGGGATCGCCCTCGATGCCGATGATCTTCCCATCGCGATGGTAAACAAGTTGACCACATCCCACGCCGCAGTACGGACAGATCGATCGCGTCACTTCTGCGCCGTCATTCTTCGGACGCAGCATCAGCGTGCGCGAGGTCATGGACTCGGGACCCGTGCCATCCGCGCGGTCGCGCAGTTGACGGACGAGCGGCCACTTCAGGAGCAACTCAGCGAGCATCATCGATGGGTCCCTCTCCCACCGGGAGAGGGCGGCGCGAAGCGCCGGGTGAGGGGCGCGCCCCTCATCCGTCGCTGCGCGGCACCTTCTCCCGCGGGGAGAAGGCTATCAACCGGCAACGAGCGTGCCGAGAAGCTGCACCTCACCGCCGTCCCCGGGGATGACGCTCACGTTGACGATGCCGGTCACATCGGAGCCGTCCTTTCGCTTCAGATGCAGGTGAAAGTTGGTCATCGCCCGTTCGCGCTCGAGTTGCTCGAGAAAAGCCTCGCGGTCGGAGCGCTGCGGATAGAGATCCCACGACTGGCGCGCCAGAAGCTCATCGCGTGACGAGTATCCGAGGTAGTCGACGAAGGCGGCGTTGCAATCGAGGATGCGGCCGTCGCGCGTCGTTCGAAAGACGCCGGCGATGTTCTGCTCGAACAGCAACCGATAGCGCTCTTCGGATGCGCGATGGTCGCGGAATTCGCGCGCGAGCATGAGCGCGGCGGAGATCATGCCGGCCAGCAGCTCCACCGAATACGCATCGAGATCGTCCAACGCGTTCGGCTTTTGCGAGAACACCTTGAGGAACCCGCCGTTGCGCAGCGGAGCTTTGAGCATCGACCCCACAGGCAAGGGGGCGCCGGGGTCGGCGAGAGCGCGGCCGGCAACGGCGCGGTAAGCATCCCCTTCTTCGATCGCCGCTCCGTCCGCCTTCGTAATCTTCTGCGTCAGGCGCAGAGCAACATCCATCAATTCGGCAGGATCATTCGCATGCGCGAGGATCTCCTGCTGCGCGGCTACGATCGCGGAGAGACGAGCGGCGAGATCGAGAGTGGACGGCATCGTTGAGCCCTCCGGCTCAGCAATCTCAGGCCGGAAAAGAGCGAAGTCAAGTGCGACTAACGCGTCAGTCCGTGTCCGACCGCATACAAACCCGGCAAGCTGATCGGCAACTTCCCCTGAAACGGGATTTCGCCCGTGATCGCCTTGATGGCGGATAGTTCCGATCCGGGATTCGTGTCGTACGTGAGGATGTACGACGGAAGCTCCGGAATGTGCTGCAGCACGTACGGACTGCCGAAGAGCGCGAACACGAACGGCTTCTGCGACGCGCAAAGATCGCGGAGAAACCGAAGCTGCTCAGCGGTCAGATCGATTGAGCCTTTGTACGCGGCGACGCGGATGAACGCAGTCACGACAACCGCATCGACGAGATCGGCCATGCGACGGGCCAGTTCGAACTCGTTGCGCGTGCTCCCGTCATCGAGCTGAATCGTGATCGCCTTCGGGAAGCGCTTAACGATCTCCGCCGCGGCGACTCGACCAACCGGCCCTTCGCGCCATCCGAAGCGACTATCGAGTAGCGTGATCTGCAGGATCCGTTTGTCGGCCGACGCGACGAGGGGCAACACGTTGCGATTGTCACGAACGAGCGTCACCGCGGCGTCGCTGATCTGCTGTGAGAGATCGCGATGCGTTTTGGTTCCGACGATCGTGCTGAGACGATTCACATCGACGGGCCTGTAATGATCGAGACCGATGCGCGCCTTCGCCCGGAGGATGCGACGCACTGATTCGTCGATGCGTGACACCGGAATCCTTCCGGACTGCACGGCGGAGCCGATCGCATTGAACGATGCTTCCGCACTCGGAGGTCCGAGGATGATGTCGGCTCCGGCGTCGACGGCGCGCAGCGTGGCGTCATCGTCCTGGAAGTTCGACGTGATGCCACGCATCGTCATCGCGTCCGTGAAAACGAGACCGCTGAAGTGAAGGTCGTCGCGCAAGAGACCGGTGAGCACATTGCGCGAGAGCGTCGAAGGCAATCCCTTCTCCGGCTCGAGCGCGGGGACCTCGATGTGCGCGGTCATCACCGCCTCCACTCCGGCATCGATCGCGGCGCGGAACGGCGGCAGCTCCAGATGCTCGAGCCGTTCGCGCGTGACGGGGAGCACCGGCATCTGCAGATGCGAATCGGTGGCGACGTCGCCGTGTCCGGGGAAGTGCTTGGCCGTCGCGATCTGGCCACTCTCCTGCGCACCGCGAACGTATGCGCTGACGAACGCCGCAACGCGCGCCGGATCTTCTCCGAACGACCGAATGTTGATGATCGGATTCGCCGGATTGTTGTTGACGTCCGCGACCGGATAGAAGTTCACGTTCACGCCGATGGCGCGGCCTTCCTCGGCCGTCACCTTCGCCGCCTGGTACGCGAAGCGCTCGTCGCCGATCGCTCCCATGGCCATACCCAGCGGAAAGCGCGTCGCTCCGAAGAAGACGTAACCGGCGCCGCCTTCGAAGTTGTCGGAGATGAGCAGCGGCACTTTCGCGAGTCGCTGCATCTCGTTGATCATCAGTGCGACCGCGGCGGGATCGCCGCCATGGACGTGCACGCCGCCCAGATGCAGATCGACCACGTCATGACGGATCTTCTCGAATTCCTCGGAATCAGGATTGCGGAAGGCTTGCACCGAAGTGCCGGACATGATCATCTGCCCGACCTTCTCGTCGAGGGTCATCGTGCGAAGAGTTTTCTCGACCCATCTCGGTGTGGCGCCGCCGATCTCGGCGGCGCTCGCCGGCAGGATTGCCGGCGCCACACACAACAGGAAGACGATGAGCCGCGCCTTCATCGCGCGGCGGTCAATCCGTGGCCGACGGGATAGAGACCGGGAAGACTGATCGGAAGCTTCCCTTGGAAGGGGATCTCGCCAACGATCGCTTTGATCGCCGACATCTCCGAGCCGGGATTCGTATCGTAGGTCAGGATGTACGACGGCAGCTCTGGAATGTGCTGCAGAACGTATGGACTCCCGAAGAGCGCGAAGACGAACGGCTTCTGCACCGCCGACAAATCCCTCAGAAAACGAAGCTGATCGGGCGTGAGGTCGATCGAGCCCTTGTACGCGGCGACGCGGATGAACGCCGTGACAACCACCGCATCGACGAGATCGGCCATGCGACGCGCCATGTCGAACTCGTTGCGCGTACTGCCGTCGTTGAGCTGAATCGTGATCGTCCTGGGGAACCGCTTCAGCATCTCGGTTGCCGCCACGATTCCGACCGGTCCTTCGCGCCAACCGGCGCGGCTGTCGAGCAGGTTGATGTGAAGGATGCGTTTGTCGGGTGAAGCGGTCAGCGGCAATGCCTTTTTCTCGTCTCGAACCAGCGTCACGGCGGAATCGCTGATCTGCTGCGCGAGATCGCGATGCGCCTTGCTGCCGACGATCGTGCCGAGACGATTCACGTCGGCCGGCTTGTAGTGGTCGAGACCGAGCCGCGCTTTGGCCTGCAGAATACGACGGATGGAATCATCGAGCCGCGCGACGGAGATCCGCCCATCCTGGACGGCTGCCTTGATCGCGTCGAATGCGATGGCGGTGTGCGGCGGAAACAGAACGATGTCGGCGCCGGCGAGCACGGCCCGCACGGTCGCATCATCTTCGGTGTACGTGTTGGTGATGCCGTGCATGTCCATCGCATCCGTGATGATCAGCCCCGGGAACTTGAGCTCGTCGCGCAGCAGGCCGGTCAGAACGCTGCGTGAAAGGGTGGAGGGAAGATTCTTCTCCGGCTCGACCGCCGGAACATACATGTGCGCGGACATGACCGCCGCGACACCCGATTGAATCGCAGCTCGGAACGGTACGAGCTCCATTCGCTCGAGTCGCGCGCGATCGACGTTCAGGATCGGCATCTCCAGATGCGAGTCGGTCGCGACGTCGCCGTGCCCCGGAAAATGCTTCGCCGTCGCCAGCATTCCGGCATCCTGCACACCCTTCAGATACGCAGTCGCGAGCGCCGCCACCCGGTTCGGATCTTCCCCGAATGAGCGAATGTTGATGATGGGATTCGCTGGATTGTTCTGGACATCGACGACCGGATAGAAGTCGACCATAACGCCGATGGCCCGCCCTTCTTCACTGGTCGCCTTGCCCGCTTCATACGCGAGCTTGTCGCTGCCCGTGGCGCCGATGGCCATCGCCAGCGGGAATCGTGTTGCGCCGAACATCACATATCCGGCGCCGCCTTCGAGATCCGCGGTCGTCAACAGCGGGATCTTCGCCGCGCGCTGCAGCTCATTGATGACCACGGCGATGCCGGCGGCGTCGCCGCTGCCGAAGTGGTAGCCGCCGACATGAAAGTCGGCGACGTCGCGCCGCAGCTTTTGAAACTCTTCGCTATCGGTGCTCTTGAAGCCGCCCCATGTGACAGGAACGAGCAACTGCCCGATCTTCTCGTCGACCGTCATCGAGCGCAGGGTCTTCTCGACCCACTTTTGTGTGGCGCCGCCGATCTCGGCGGCGCTCGCCGCTGAAGTCAGCGGCGCCACACAGAGCAATGCAGCCACGAGTTTCTTCACAGGAATTTCGGATACCTCCGCGGATTGGCTTCGTGCATCAGGTCGTACACGGTCTGAAAGATCGTTTCACGATTCGGCTTCGACCAGTAGTCGCCATCAGAGCCGTAAGCGGGGCGATGCTCCTTGCCGGGAATCGTGCGCGGCTCGGAGTCGAGCCACTCGTAACCGCGATCGCGCTCGAGCACGTTCTGCATCATGAACGCGGTCGCGCCGCCGGGAACATCTTCGTCGATGAACGCGATGCGATTCGTTTTCTTCAGCGACTCGATGATCACACCGCGCACATCGAACGGCAGCAGCGTCTGCACATCGATCACCTCGGCGTTGATGCCGACGCTTGCGAGAAGATCTGCCGCCTCCATCACGATGCGCAGCGTCGCGCCGTAACTGACCAGGGTCGCGTCGCTTCCCTCGCGCACGACCTCAGGTACACCGAGAGGCACGGTGAAGTCGCCGATGTTCGACGGCAACTTCTCCTTTACACGATAGCCGTTGAGCACCTCGACGATCAGTGCCGGATCGTCGGAGCGCAGCATCGTGTTGTAGAAGCCCGCGGCCTGGGTCATGTTGCGCGGCACGCAGACGTACATCCCGCGCACGAGACTGATAATGCCGCTCATCGGAGAGCCGGAGTGCCAGATGCCTTCGAGCCGGTGGCCGCGCGTGCGGATGATCGCCGGACACTTCTGCCCTCCCCGTGTTCGCCACCGCGTCATCGCGAGATCGTCGGACAAGATCTGCAACGCGTACAAGATGTAGTCGAGGTACTGGATCTCTGCAATCGGACGCAACCCGCGCAGCGCCATGCCGATGGCCTGACCGACGATCGTGGCCTCGCGAATACCGGTATCTGATACTCGATACGGTCCGTATTTCTCCTGCAGGCCGAGACAACCTTGATTGACGTCGCCGAGCTTGCCGACGTCTTCACCGATGGCGATCAGATTGGGATATCGCTTGAACGCGGCGTCGAAGCAGGCATTGATGATCTCGAAGCCGTTTTTCTCCGGCGCGTCGTTGCCGTAGGCTGCTTTCACTTCGGCAATCTTCAGCGCTGAGTTGCTGTACAACTGATCGTCGTAACGTTGATCGTTGATGCGCTCCTGTTCGCGCCGCCAATCGACGATCTCCTGCGGCACGTGATCGCGCGCGTTCACGATCGCTTGTGTCAGTGCGCGCATGGCGTCGCGGCGGAAAGGCGCAGGATTGCGTTGCAGCTCGGCGCCAAGGTCGTTCGCACCGAGCTGTGCGAGGAATCCGAGAACGGTTTTGACCTCGGCGTCGATCGGCGCGCGATAGGTTTCCCAGGCGCGGTGCTGCGCGTCGCGCACAGCTTTGAGGTCCTGCTTCTCGAGCGCGCTGATCTCCTGCTCCGATGCGATTCCCTGTCCGATCATCCACTCGCGCATCTTGCGGATGCAGTCGAATTCCGACTCCCAATCGAGGCGCTCTTTCGATTTGTATCGCTCGTGACTGCCGGAGGTGGAGTGCCCCTGCGGCTGCGTCATCTCGGTGACGTGAATGATCGCCGGCACGTGCTCCATCCGCACGATCGCCGCTGCGGCGATGAAGGTCTCGCACAGCGCCGGGTAATCCCAGCCTTTGACCGTGTAGATGTCGAAGCCCTGCTTCTGCTTCGGCTCGCGCTGGAATCCTTTCAGCAACTCCGAGATGTGCCCCTTCGTCACCTGGAATTCGTTCGGGACGGAAATGCCGTAGTTGTCATCCCAGATCGCGACGAGCGCCGGCACCTGCAGCACCCCGATCGCGTTGATCGATTCCCAGAACATCCCTTCGGCGCAGCTTGCGTTGCCGATGGTGCCCCAGGCGATCTCGTCGCCGTTGCGCGAGAAGTCGGTCATCGACTTCAGCTCGTCCAGCTCGCGATAGAGCTTCGATGCGTAAGCGAGACCGACGAGCCGCGGCATCTGCGAGCCGGTCGGCGAGACGTCGGCGGAGATGTTGTAGTTGTCGGTCTGCGGCTTCCACGTGCCGTCGTCGTTCAGCAGGCGCGACGCAAAGTGCGCGTTCATCGAGCGGCCGGCCGACCACGGATCGTGTTCGACATCGGCATAGAGCTGGGCGAAAAAGTCGTCCAGCGTGGCCATGCCGAGCGCGAGCAACAATGTCTGGTCGCGGTAATAACCGGAGCGCCAGTCGCCTTTGCGGAACGCGCGCGCCATCGCGAGCTGTGCGACTTCCTTCCCGTCGCCGAAGATCCCGAACTTCGCTTTGCCCGTGAGGACCTCTCTGCGACCGATCAAACTGGCTTGGCGGCTGCGATAAGCGACACGATAGTCGTCGAGAATGCTCTCGCGCGTGAACTGCGTACGGGTCCGCTGCGACGGCTGGGGTTTCGGCATGTTGGCATTGGAAGTCGACGCCCGAGGCGTTGGGTCGCCGCTTGGGGGAATCGTAGCATGCGGGTAACCGTCCTTCTCCCCGCGGGAGAAGGTGGCCCTGAGCGGAGCGAAGGGCCGGATGAGGGGCGCGCCGTCGGACGAGGCGCGCCCCTCACCGGCGCTTCGCGCCACCCTCTCCCGATGGGAGAGGGATTCACACGCGGTCCAGCTCCGCCACCGCGATGTCGAGCATCTCCGCGACCCGCGCGCGTTTCGGGCTTTCCGCGTAGATCCGGATCATCGGCTCGGTTCCCGACTTGCGGAACAAGATCCACGAGCCGTCGCGAAAGTTCATCTTGACGCCGTCTTTCTCTTCGCGGTTGGCGAAGTCGGGACCGAAGGCGGGATCGAGCTCGCCGGCGCGTACGCGATCGATGAGCCGGCCGACGGCTTCCATCGATCGATGCACATCGCGGCGATCGTAGTGCAGCGCACCGAACTCCTGCTCCATCGCCGAGATGATGTCCGAGAGCGGCCGTCTGTAATGCGCAACGGTCTCAGCGACCATCAGGCCCGACAAGACACCGTCGCGCTCCGGGATGAAGTGGCCGAAGCCGATCCCGCCGCTCTCTTCGCCGCCGATGAGGATGTTGCGCGAGAGCATCAGATCGGCGACGTATTTGAAGCCGATCGGCGTCTCGTGCAGCGGCGTCTTCAAGGCGCGCGCGATCTTTTCGATCAGTCGCGTGGTGGAAAATGTCTTGACGATCTCTCCACTCATCCTCCGCTCCCGCACCAGATACAGCGCCAGCAGCGAGATGATCTTGTGCGGCGAAACGAAATCGCCGCGTTCGTCGAGCACACCGAGGCGATCGGCATCGCCGTCGTTGCAGATGGCGAGGTCGTATTCTCCGGTGAGCATCACGTTCCTCGCGGCAACGAGATTCTCGGGAATCGGCTCCGGATTGACGCCTCCGAAGGATGGATTTGCTTCGCCGCGAATGCCATCGATGATCGTCTCGGAGAGCGGCTCCATGCTGCGGCGGATGATGCGCGCGGCCCCGATGTAGTCGAGTCGAAGAAGTTTCGAAGGCAGCGCCGATGCCACACCATGAATCGGGTCGTGCAGAATCGACAGCCCTGCTGACTTGATCTTCGCGATGTCGAGATGGGTGCGCAGCGCGTCGACATAGTCGTCGAGGATGTTTTCTTCCACGATCGAACCGCCGTCCTTTCGCGCGTCCTGATCGAGGCTGTCCGCAATTCTTGCGTACATCTCCGGAAGAGCCGATCCGCCGTACCAGGCTTTGAACTTGAGTCCGTTGTATTTCGCGGGATTGTGACTCGCCGTCACCACGACGCCGCCCAGGACCTTTCGATGTGCGACGTTGAAGGAGACGGTCTGCGATGGGGTGGGGGCTGTCGACAGCATGACGCGAAATCCCCCGTCGCGAAGCACCTCGGCGACTTCCACGGCGAATTCGCGCGACAGAAAGCGACGGTCGTAACCGACGATGAGCCTGTCGCGATCGACACCCGCCGGCGGCTCGAGTTTCCCGGCGGCGACGGCGATCGCCCGGCTTACGCGCCGCACGTTGTCGAATGTGAATTGATCACCGATGACCGCGCGCCATCCATCGGTGCCGAAGGAGATCGCCTCGCTCATGCGAGCGCGATCATAGCGTCACTGTCGCATGAAGCCGCCGCCGAGCACGGGCTGCATTTCGTTCTGTCGAACGATCGACACGCCCTCGGGACCACCGACGATCGTCATGCGTGCGCTGCTCGATGGCGCCGGTGGCGTCATCGAGGCGACAGCAGGTGCTGGCCGCTGCGCATTCGAGCCGAGGAGAATCTGCTCACGCGCGGCTGGCGCAACGAGCATCGGGTCGGCAGAGTTCGCGTCCGCGATCGGCGCGGCTTCGTAAACAATCTCCGGCTTCTTCGGAACCGATGTTGCTGACGGAAGTTGACGACCGTACAGACGACCGAAATCGTCCGTCATATTCGGGTGGCGAAGCGCGGCCGCGACCGTGATACCGACGAGGAGAACAATCATCACGAGCAGTGCGCTGGCGAAGTTCTTCAGCGTCAGGATGCGGCGACGCTGCCGCCTGTCGCGGATCGGAACGATCAGCTCTTTCATGCACAGTTGTTTTGCGAACAGTTTGCCAAGTGATAAGCCCAACGATAGGAGTTACTTATGGCTGGAGTCAGTATTATCGGGAAAGGGTGGGGCGCTAAGGTTCAGGCGCCGTCATTTCGCGAGGCCGGACTCGATGTCGTGAAAGTCGCGGGCCGCACCGAATGGCGAGAGCTTGTCGCTTCACGCGATATCGATCTGATCATCGTCGTCATGCCACCGCCCACCCATCTCGAAATTGCGACGGCAGCGCTTGAAGCCGGAAAACACGTCGTCAGTGAAAAGCCGACGGCCATGAACGCGAAAGAGGCGGAGCAACTCGTCGCCGTCGCGAAGCGACATCCATCGCAGATCGCTGTGATCGATCACGAGTTGCGTTTTCTGCCGGCATGGCGGACGGCGCGCGAGCGCATCGGCGAGATCGGCGCTCTTCGCTTCGCGGAAGTGCGATACGCGAGCCCCAGCCGCGGAAATCGGAATCGCGAATGGAACTGGTGGAGCGACGCGAAGCAAGGAGGCGGAATCTGGGGTGCGGTGGGATCGCATTTCGTCGATGCGCTTCGATATTTCGGATTCGAGATCGAGGCTGCACAGGCGTTGTTGCACACGGCGATCGACGAGCGGCAAGGCAAACGCGTGACTTCCGACGACGTCGCCGCGGTACACCTGCGACTGCGCGGCGGCGCTGTGGCGATGATCGCGCTCAGCGCGGTCGCCTCAGGGCCCGACGAGCCGGCCGTGATCACGTTTCATGGGGAGAATCGCGCGATGCGCCTCATCGGCGAAGAAGCGCTGATGTCAGAGCCGATGAAGCCGTTCGTGCGCTTCGCCGGCGGCGAGATGCAGAAGCGCCCCGGCAACTCTCCCGGCGGTGCATTCGGCACCGGCACAGTTCTCCTCGGCCAGGCGCTGCGCGCCGCAATCGACGACGGAGATCGCAAGGCCCTCGCGCCGGCAGCGACGTTCGAAGATGGACTCGCGCAGCAGCGCGTGCTCGACGCGGCGCGACGATCGGCAGAAAACGAAGGGCGATGGGAGGCAATCTGAGCCCTCTCCCATCGGGAGAGTGTGGCGCGAAGCGCCGGGTGAGGGCTGAAGAACATTCGTCTTGCGATTCATCTGATTGGTGATCGCCTTCCACCGCGCATCGCTTCGGGGGGCACAATTTCATGGTGACGCATACGGCATCGCATGCGCGTGACGTACCGCAAACATTGCTGGTAACCTGCCCGCGATGACCGATCGATCACGAGACTGGTTCGCGCAGGCTGAGCGCGACCTGGAACTCGGGCGCGTTGCGAACCGCGAGGGCATGCACGACTGGGCGTGCTTCGCAGCGCAGCAATCGGCGGAGAAGGCCGTCAAGGCGATTCACCTGGCGTCAGGTCAGGACGTGTGGGGCCACGTCGTCCGTGAGCTGCTCGAAGAGCTTCACGATGATCAAGCGGTCGCGTTCCTCGACAGGGCCCGCGTTCTGGACGGCTATTACATTCCGGCTCGGTATCCGAACGGACATCCGTCAGGTGCATCGTTCGAGCACTACGGTAAGCTACAAAGTGAACAGGCGATCGCTTATGCCCAAGAGATCATCGAATTCGCGCGTCCTCGTCTGGCCGAAAAAAGATGAGGTGATCGCTGCCTTGCACGCGTGGGCACTAAAAGAACGTGAGGAGAACCCGACCGTTGTTCGCATCGGTTACTTCGGATCACTCGCGCACGGGCAGTACGGTGTCGGTAGCGACGCCGATGTCGTGATCATCGTCAAAGAGAGTGCGCGAGAGTGGATGGATCGTCCGCTCGACTTTAATATTCGGGGCATCCCCGTGAATGTCGATCTGCTGGTCTACACGGAAGAGGAGTGGCAGAACATCACCCGACGGGGAGATCGGTTCGCCGAGGAGATGAAAGCGGTCGTCTGGATGTGAAAGGCACCGAAGGGGCGCACTTGCGGGCGACGGAAATCGAACCAATATTGATCGAATCCATCAGCGAAAAGGAGAGCCAAGATGCCGCGATTCGTCATCGAGCGGGAAATCCCTAGTGCCGGGAAAATGACTGCCCAACAACTGCAGGACATCGCCGGGAAATCGTGCGGAGTGCTTCAGTCCATGGGACCCGATATCCAGTGGTTACAGAGCTACGTCACCGATAACAAGGTCTACTGCGTATACATCGCCAAGAACGAGAACCTCGTCCGCGAGCACGCGAAGAAAGGCGGCTTCCCTGCCGATCGTGTCTCGGAAGTGCGGAGCATCATCGATCCGACGACGGCTGAACCGCGCGTGCGCGCGTAAAAACTGAAAGCGCCGCGTTGCCGCGGCGCTCTCGATTTACGACTGACCTCTGTGCCCGCCCCCGCCCCCGCCCTCCCGGCGCGGACCGCGGTCGCGGTGTCCACCCCCGCCCCCCTCCCGGCGCGGACCGCGATGATCGCGATCGCCGCGATACCCACCGCCCCCCTCGCGCGGACCGCGAGGACCGCGCGATTCGCGCGCCGCTGCAGCGGCAGCGAGCTCCTCTTCCGTCGGCGGTGGCAGCAACGGCTTGCGCGATAAGCGGATCTTGCCCGTATCGGGCTCGATCCCGACCACCTGCACTTCCACCTCATCGCCGAGCTGCATCAGATCCGTGACCTGACCGACGCGCGTGTGCGCCATCTCGGAGATGTGCAGCAATCCGTCCTGACCAGGAAGGATCTCGACGAACGCTCCGTACGGCTCGATGCGCTTCACCGTGCCCTTGTACGTCTTGTTGACTTCAGGCGATGCCGTGAGACCTTTGATGATGTCGATTGCACGCTGGGCCGCCGCCGCATCCATCGAGGCGATCGTGACCTTGCCGTCGTCCTCGACATCGATCTTCGTCCCGGTCTCCTCGACGATCCAGCGGATCGTCTTGCCGCCCGAGCCGATGACGTCGCGGATGCGATCCTTCGGAATCATCAATGTGTAGAGGCGCGGCGCAAACTCGGAGAGCGCGGCACGCGGCTGCGGAATGGCAGCGTCCATCTTGTCGAGGATGAAGAGGCGTCCTTCCCTCGCCTGCTCGAGCGCCTGGGCCATGACCTCGCGCGAGATGCCGGTCACCTTGATGTCCATCTGCAGCGCCGTGATTCCTTTGCGCGTGCCGGCGACCTTGAAG
>DASYUK010000032.1:0-9352 GCA_036001325.1 Thermoanaerobaculia bacterium | reverse complement strand
GAAGACCGGGAGAAACGGCACGCTGATTTCTGGCAGTGGGAGTTCGTCGATGGATACGCTGGAGGGGGACGCTTGTTCGTCGCCGAGGTGGCAGACAAAATCGTCGGACATTTCGCGTTCGTGCCGCAGTACTACACAGCGGGAGAATCTGTGCGAGGAGCCCTCGCGGTCGACGTCATGACCCATCCCGACTTTCGGCGGCAGAGAGTTTTCTCTCGTCTGGCCGCGTTCTCGGCGGATCGACTGAGGAACGAGTTCCAGGTCATCACCGCGTTTCAGATTCGCGAGCCGGTGATGGGGGGAATGCTGGCTGGAGGATGGCGTGCCGCTCTGGGGATTCCCATTCTCCTCAAGCCACTCTCACTGCGCGGCATCGCTCGCGACTTTGGATTGCCATTCGGCGCGCACGCAACTGAAACGGTCGAAGATGGCGCCGAAGAATCGATTCGCCCGATCGTGGACAGCGATTTCGATCAGGTCGATGCGCTGCTCGCCACAACGAGCATTCGTCAGAGCCGGACCGTCGAGTTTCTCGTATGGCGATACCGGCGAAATCCCCATTGGAGTTACAAGCTGGAAGGTTTCTTCGAGCGAGAGAAGCTCCGCGCGTTCCTCATCTATCGAGACACGGTTCTGCGCGGCCTGCGGTCGCTGGCGATTGCGGATGCCGGCGTAGCTCCCGGCAACGATTCGTCATTGAAGCGCTTGATCAAGCACGTCTGCCGGAGAGGCCGTCGAAGAGCGTTGGCAGTGGCTGCTGCACTCATCAGCCGGCACCATCCGGCGTATCGCGCGATGCGGAAAAACGGCTTCATGCCGGGTCCACATCGCTTTCGACTTCTGCTGCAGGTTTTCGATGAGAGGCTGCGTTGGGTCAGCGATACGCCCTGGTCGCTGACGTGGGGAGATACGGACCATCTCTAATCTGTTTGTTTTCGCTCATCAGGATGATGAGATGGCGGCGGTCTCGCGAATCGCGTTCGAGGCGGACCGAGGCTCGCTGGTCCACTGTGTCTTTCTGACGGATGGCACGGCCGGCGACGTTTCCGCCGACATTCGCAATCGCGAAAGCATCGCGGTTCTCACCCACCTCGGCGTCGATGTGAGCCGAATTCTGTTCATCGGTTCCGAGATTCCGATTCGCGATGGGACTCTGGTCGATCATCTCGATCTCGCCCTCGGGCAGTTCGAAAGCCGGATGAAGGGAATCGAGGTCAGCTCGATTTATTGCCTCGCCTGGGAAGGGGGACATCAGGATCACGACGCCAGCCATCTCATCGCCGCGGCGTTCGCGCAGCGCCGCGGCATGATCGATCGTTGCTGTGAGATGCCGCTCTATCACGGTGCCGGGACCGTCGGTCCGTTCTTTCGCGTCTTTTCGCCGACTGGGAAGCGAAAAGAGTGGGACGCGCGACGTTTGAAGTTCGGCGAGGGGTTGCGTCTCTCGCTCCTGGCGTGGCGTTATCGTTCACAGCGATCTTCGTGGCTCGGCCTGTTTCCGGAGGCGTTTCTGAAATTGGCGATCCTGCGGCGCGAGCTCGTCCGCAGAGTCGATCCTTCCCGCTTCAGAGAGCGCCCGCACAGCGGACCGTTGCTCTACGAGCGCCGTTTTCGATTTCCGCACGAACGCTTCGCGAAGGCCGCGGCAGCGTTCATCGACGATCATTTCCCTCGAGTCGCGAAGGGACCTCCGCCAGTGAGCCTTCGTTGATCGGGATGCGTGGCACCGCCTGCAGGTCGAACGAAATCGCCGAAAGAAGCAGTTGAAATCCCAGGATGATCAGCAAGGCGGAGAGGACGACCGTTCCTGTCGGAGCGGCGAGGCGATGGCTGGTGTACCAGTACCAGTTATAGCCGCCGTAGACCATTCCGGCGATCAGAAGCGGCACACCCGCCGCGATGTGCAGTGATCCGATCGTGAAGTCATACACGAAGTTCTTGAAGACGATCCTTCGCACGAACGCGCGTAAGAGACGTCCCGGGAAGCCGATGAGGACGCGGGGAATCGAGAGACTGGAAGGCTCGCCCGCATAGCGCGGCGGCATCGGCTGCTCTTTCACAACCGCGCCGAGGAGATAGAGATGGATGAGCATGGAGATCTCGAAGAAGTAGGTCGTATCGATCCTGTGCAGAGGCAACTGCGAGAGAACATCAGCGCGGATGGCGACGAATCCATTCGTTGGATCGAAGCAGTGCCAGTAGCCGGTCGCAGCCTTCGCGAGGAAACTGAGCGCGACATTGCCGAAGCGTCGAAGCGCCGGCATCTTGTGCAGCGCCTGCACGTCACGAAAGCGGTTTCCCTTCACGTAATCAGCTTCGCCGCTGATGAGCGGCGCGATCAGCTTCGGCAGTAGCCAGAGCGGCATCTGACCATCGCCGTCGATTTTCACGATGATGGCCGCTTCGAGCTGAAGGGCCGTACGAAAACCGGTCACCATCGCCGCTCCAACTCCGCCGTTACTGGCGTGACGGATCAAATGAATGCGCCGATCCTGGCGCGCGCACTGTTCGATGACGGCGGCGGTGTCATCGGTCGAGCCATCGTCGACGACGACGATCGTCGTGATGAGCGCCGGCATCTCGCGCAATACTCCGCCGATCGCACTTCCCACATTCAATGCCGGGATCACGGCGGCGACATGAATCGGGTTCATTGCCTCGCTTCTCTCGACGCGCGCTCGACCTCTTCCGGTGTCCGTTCGATCTGATAGACGCGCACGTTCTTGTCCTCGAGGAAGACGCGCAGGTTCCGGTGCGTGGCCTGATAGAGATGAATCCACGTCTGCAGCCGCTGTTCGAGCTCGGCGCGGCTGAATTTCTCGCTCCATGTGTTGATCTGAAATGGATGCGGCGTTTTCTCCACGATTACGAAGATCTGCGGAGTCGGGATCGGAATCACCGGCAGCGTCGGATCGTAGCGGTCGAGGAAGTCGGCGGCGGGAAGATGGAAACCGCGCCGCAGCACCATCGGAAACTCCTGACCGTAGCTGACGAGTGTCCAAGTATAGGGATCGAATCGCCGTTCGATGTTCAGAACGGCGAGGGCGCTTCCGCCCCAGCCGGAGTAGTTGACGATGCGGTCGTGGATCAACGGGTCGGTCAATCGCGGCACGCGAATCGTCCAGAGGATCAGCAGGAGTGAGAGCACCGAGGCTGCCGCGGGCACGGCTCTCCGCGTCGGGATGAAGCGAACAAACGAGCCGATCTCGACGATCGCCACGCCGATCAGAATGGTCATCGACATGATCAGCCACTGAGAGTTTCGCCGCTGCTCGACGATCTGCGGAAGACGAAGCATCGACGCGAAATGTCCGATCAGGAACATGACGAACAGCAGCGAGATCCAGAGCAGATTCACGCGATGGTTGTCGCGATTCCTGAATGAAACGACAGCGAGAGCGATCGCCAGCACGATGCAAGCGATGAGGAATGGCGTGAGCGTGACGAAGACGCGGGTATCGTCCGTCGTGACTGCGCCGCCTTCCGGCCTGATCAACTTCCCGACGAACGGAAAGTAGTAGAGCACCGTGCCACCGACTGAGCTTTGCGGGCTGGTGAGATTTTTTCCGCCGGCATATGGATAGACGATGAAGCCAAGAATCCACGTCGATCCGATGAGAACCGCCACGGTGCCGGTCAGCAACACACGTCGGAGCGTTCCTGGCGTGAGACTTCTGTGGATCATCAACACCAGGAGGATGACCGCACACATCAGGATCAGAGGGAAGACAACTCCGGAATGGACCGCGGCGATCGCCGCCGTGCAGCCGGCGAATCCGATGAGATCCCATCGCTCACGGCTTCGGAAGAAATTGATGAGGAACATCGCTGCCGGAAAGAGCAGAACGATCGCGAGCTCCTGCGAGAGTGTCGACGTCTGGCGTTGAAAATCCGTGAGAGCGAAGTCGAATTCACCGGCAGCTCGCGGAACCTCAGCATACGGCAGACCGGCGAGCGAGGTGGCCAGACTGGCGTCATTGGTCGCGAACGCCCCACCCATCACGAAGTATTGGCTCGCTCCCCCGATCAGAGTGGCGAAGAGAAAGCCGGCCACGAGACCGGCGACCACGCTTCTCGAGAGCCGGCGCGCGGTGTCGGCGACAGCGAGCGTCATCAAAACGCCGACGAATGCGCCGAAGAAATTCATCAGCAGAATCTGGTCGACATTCGTCAGATGATGGATCGACATCAGGAGAAAGTGCATTCCTCGCGGGTAAGGTCCCCACTGCGGATCGACCTGACGTCCCTCCTCGAGAAGTTTGAGAAGGTAAAGGTGGACGTACGTGTCGGAGAAACCGAGATTCGCGCTGGCGAATGGACGGTAGAGGCGCAAACCGCCGGCGACTCCAACGACACCGATCCACCCCGCCAACTGCAGTCGTACCGCGCGTGAGTCCGTCTTTTGTCGAAGAGCGGCGATCGTACGCCGATACCGGCGCCGGATTCGACGCCTCACGTTGACCCGCCCGTCGAATATGTTGAGAACAGCGAGGAACGCCGTTTCGGACGACTGCTTCACCAGCGTCCATGGCGGCACACCGCGATCAGCCGACCGGCCGAGAAGAATGATGACGCCAGCGGTCAGAAGAAGCGTCACGATGGAAAAGAGATTGGCCAGGGTGAAGATCTGCCCAACGAGCGTGATCAGAATGATGCCGACACCGAAGTTCCAGAAGAACCGTTCGAGAACCGTCGCCGTCTCCCGGCGTGAGAGCGCCAGCGCGGGAACGATGACGAAGAAAAACGTCATCGCGAAGGCGATGCGAATGACGGTGTCGATGGACATCAACCAGTACATGCGTTCTCAGTACGCCGCGTAGTAGTAGTAATCGAGCTCGCCCAAGACTCGACGGAGGTTCCGATGAGCGAGCACGGCCAGAGCGATCGATCCTGCGAGAAGGCCGAAGACCGATCCCGAGTAATGAATCGAGCGGCTGATGATGAAACCGACGACGATGTTTGTGAGGACCGCGGTGGCGATCGCGTGAACGGCCAGGTCCGCACGCGACAACGTCATCAACATCAGCACACGCTGTAGAGCAAACAGGAAGATCGCGTAGGAGATCGCCGCCACCCAGAACACTCGCACCGTGGTCGACGACGCCAAACTCTCCTGCAGCCGCGGGTCGGGGAAGTGTCCGAGGGCACGGATTGCCGCGGCCGCAGAAACCAGCGCGACCACCGCGCATATGCAGAGCACCGCGGTATGTCTGCGATAGAACCTGCGAAATTCGTCGAGGAAGGGCTGAAGCGCTGCGCTCTTTGCTCGCTTCTGGCTCGGAACGAGTCTCGCTGAAAACTGATGCGTCGAATACTCGACGACTCCGGCCAGAAGAACCACGACGATCAGCGCGAGGTCCATTCCGAGCTCGTAACGCGCATTGAGCCAGAACGGATAGGGCGGAAAATCCTCGCGCCCGCGCATGCCCGTCCACGCCAGGATGCGGTCCGTGAAGATGAAGACGCTGTAGAGAAGGCCGTAGAGAAAGACCTGCGCGGTCGTGTAAACGAGCACAGTGAATCGCGGAGGGTTGACCTCCGGCTTTCCCGATCCGTTTCTCGCCCACTTGTTCAGACCAAGCAGACCGACTCCGAACGTCAGCGTGTCCGCGAGCAGCAGACCGATCATGTTTGACGCAACAACCGGCCATCCGAGAATGCGCGCGGCAGCGATGACCGCCGCGATCGACACACTCAATACGGCGAGCATCCAATGCGTTTTGCCGACGAGATAGACCAGCGACCAGTTCAACCAGAAGAGCGCCAGCATGAGGTAATACGCGAGCGCGATGAAGAAAAGGTCCATCGGCAGGACGCGGTAGATCAGGTTGAACAGCAGCGCCGGTCCGGCCAGCACAACCGCTGCGCGCACGGAGATCCACCACATTCGCAGAGCGCTCCAGCGCGCCAGTCCACCTTCCTTCTGATAGAAGTAAAAGAGACCTCGGCTGACGACCGCCCAGGCGAAACCGCTCGTGACGATGTAGCTGGCGATAAATCCGAGGGCAATGGCGCTGCCGGTTCGGACATCGAGGTCGATGGCTCCCCACAAGCCGTATCCCCAGAGAAGCATCGTGACTCCCTGCAGGACCATGGGGAGCGAGAACATCAGACCGGCGAGGTAATGACGGAGAAAGAGCAGCACCGGATTGATGCGGCGCACCGGGTCTTCGCCTTCGGGCACGAACCCGAGCTCGCCCGCGTGAAAGAGCGCGAGGATATGGTCGGCAGCCTCGAACAGGTCGCGGCAACCGAGGCGCTCGCGCGCATCGATGTCGCGATAGCCGAGAACTTCGAGCTGCGCAGTGATCTCCCATCGATCTTTCGGAATGCCGACTCGATGGATCACCGTCTGGCCGATCTGCTGAATGGCCGCGTTGTGTGTGACTGGGAGTACCGTCACGCCGCGCGCTCCGCGAGGTCGCTGTAGAGATCGAGATATTTCGCGATGGTGTGATCGACGCGGAACTTTTCCACGATGGCCGCTCGCGCGCGCGCGCCGAGAGTCGCTCTCAGCGCGGGATCATCGAGCAGCCGGCGCACTTCGCGCGCCAGCCCCTCGGCATCGGTCGGCGGAACCAGTACGCCGTTCGACTCGAGAGCTTCACGAACGCCGCCGACGTCGGTGGCGACGATGGCCTTAGCGCACGACATCGCCTCGAGCACCGAGTAAGGGAACGCCTCGGAGACGCTGGTGAGGACGATGACGTCCGCCGAATGATAGGTGCTGATGATGTTCTGAGACTCCACACCCATCTCCACGACATCATCGAGGCCCAGCTCGTGTCGAAGGCTCAGACATTTGTCGAAGTATTTGCGATCGGCGATCGCGCCGTAGATCGCGAAGCGCGCCCGCGGATTGGTCTGGCGGACAAGCGCAGCCATGCGCAGAAAGGTCTCGATGTCTTTGAGCGGATCGATGCGTGCCGTGGCGATGACTCTCTGCCCGTTCGGCTCGCGCGGCGCGGGAATGAAACGATCGGCGTCGACGCCGTTGTAGATGACGCGGATCTTGTCGCGCGCGGCGCCCTGCGCCACTTCCCACCGCGTGTTGAAGTGACAGACGGGAGAGATGATGTCGGCGTAGTGGTAATTCGCGCGCGTGATCGCGGTGATCAGATTCAACAGAAACTGCTTGGCGAAGAAGAGGCGGTGAAAGCGCGAGAGGAACAGGTTCTGCTCACGGACGTACACACCGTGCTCGGTCAGAATCATCGGTGTGCCGTTCCGGATTTTCGCGGTGATGCACGGGATCCCGCAGAACGCCGCCGCCGTTGAATGAGTCAGCGTCGTGCGCGGCACGCGGACATTGACGATCATCAGGAAACGATAGAGCCAGCGGAGGCTCTCCGTCAGATCGAACAGCGACGGAAGCTGATAGGCGGCTCCGGGAAAACGATTCGCGCTCGTGATGTGGTGGCTGTGCTCCTCCATACTCTCGCGGAACGCGAACCAGACCGCTCTCGACTTCATGGTCTTGTTGTAGTCGTGCCCCTGGAAGTAATTCTCCATGGCTACGAGGACGCGCCCGAATGCGGCGGCGTCCTCGCCGGCGTGATTGATCACGTCGAGCAGATCGCGGAAAAGAGGCACGAATTCACGCTCGATGATCGAATCGGTCGTGTCGCGCTTTCGAATATGGAGACCGGCGAAGGTGATGTCCGTGAGAAACTCGGCCGGCTCCTCGATGCCCCACAGGGGGACGTTGATCACGCGCCGCGCGTTGTGCGGCGGGTCGTACTTCAGTTCGATGTGCGGATTCATCATCAGCGGAACGAGCGTGTAGTAGACCTCGGGCGTGTTCCGAATCAGCGCGTCGCACCACGTGCTCACTCCTCCCGAGCTGTGTGGATACGTTCCCTCGGTGGTCAGCAGGACCGAGAGGCGACTCGGCTCGCTCACGGCTGACTCTGACTCTCCGCTGTCGTCATGCGGGCGAGAAGGCGCGCCGCCTTCCAGCGCTCGATCTGCGCCGCCAGCAGATCGGCTTGCCGGCGGACACGCTCGCCGCGCGCCTGGGCCAGATCGCTCTCCGAACGAATCCCGGCACTAACCAGACGCTGCAGCGATTCCTCGCGCTGCTTCGCCACTTCGATACTCTGCTGCAGGAGCGCGATCCGCCGGCGCGAAGTTTCCTCCCGCAATCGGTACTCGGCCGCGCGCAGGCGAGCGGCTTCGACGGCCGCATCGCGGATCGCTACACTCTGTGCGACGTCGGCGCGGGCCTCGACGACCGCGATGCCGCCCCCACCGCGAAGAAGCGGATACGAGAGATTGAGCCGCAGACCGTAGACGCCGAATGAGCCCTGGGAGCTGATGTCGCGGAATCGCGAGGATGCGCCGCCGAAGCCGCCGAAGCCGGAGATCGTAGCCCGGAATCCGCTGAACATGGTCACCTCGCGCAGCCGGGCGCGGCTCGTCTCCAACGCCACTGTGGCGGCCCGCACGGAATCGTCGGTGGCGTTCTCGCTGGTCATCATCGCAGGGACCGGCTGCGAGAGGTCGAGCACGAGCTGCGGCTCCGCTTCGGCGCCGGTCAGCAGACGCAGCCTCGCTGCCGCATCGATACGACGGGCCTGGATCTCCAGAAGGCGCGATCGAAATGCGAGCGCGATCTCGCTTCGCTCTGTCGCCGCCAGATTGGTCATCTCCCCGGCAGCCAGCAGACGCGCCGACCGGCTCTCCTCGGCCGAAAGCAGCTCGGAGAGAGCACCGATCACTTCGCTCTCCTTCTGCGCCAGATAGAGCGCGCTGAACGCGTCAAGGAGCTGCGCGAATCGCGCATCATCGATTCGATCGCGCTGAGCCATCCGGCGCAGTTTGGCCTCGACTGAGGCGATGTGGGCATTCGCCGCACCGCCATCCCACAACGGAAAGTCGAACGCGAGGACGGATGATGCATAACGGACCTCGAACGGACCCTCGGAGAAGAAATCGAGCGTCCGTGAGGTATTTCCCGTCGTCTCCACGCGGACGTTCGGAAGCCTGCTTCGGAGACCGCCGATGTCCGAAAGGACCGGCGGAGCAGCCGGCGAGTTCTTTCCCACCAGCACCACAGCGTCTTCGAACGTGAGCGTTGGCGCAATCTCCTGGTTTCCGGCGACGATCGGCAGCACGAATGGGACGAGCACGAGTAGTTTCATCGGAGTGATCGCAGTGTGAGGAGCGCTTCCGTATTCGGCTGCAACGAACCGTCAGGGTTCGGAATGGAGACGACGACCGCGGCGGCACGCGATTCCGACGCCGCGCCCTGAACCGGGATGACGTACTCGATCTCGTCGACAAAATTGCGCGGCGGAACGCTGAAGACTTTGACCTCCACGCGCATTCCGGGCTTGACGTAACGGAGAAG